>CAZUPA010000236.1:2550-3840 GCA_964622205.1 uncultured Sphaerobacteraceae bacterium | reverse complement strand
CAGGCCGTCCCCCGCGCGACCGGCCACCTCCCTCCCCGGCCAACCCACGGAGATCGAACGCTTGACCGCCACCACATCGACCGATACACCCGCCGTTCCCGACCACGGTACCAGCACCATCGACGCCGTCGTCATCCTCGACTTCGGCTCCCAGTACAGCCAGCTCATCACCCGTCGCGTGCGGGAACTCGGCGTGTACGGCGAGATGTTCCATCACAACGCCACCTGGGAGCAGGTCGAGGGCCTCAACCCGAAAGCCATCATCCTCTCCGGCGGCCCGAACAGCGTCTACGCCGAGCGGGCGCCGCAACTTCCGTCCTGGGTGCTGGAGAAAAACCTCCCCGTGCTCGGCATCTGCTACGGCCTCCAGCTCATGGCCCAGGCGCTCGGCGGCACGGTCGAGCCCGGCGCCCGCAAGGAGTACGGCCCGGCCGGCATCTCGGTCAACCGCGAAGCGGGCGCCGCCGTCCTGTTCGACGATCTCCCCCAGCACATCAATGTCTGGATGTCTCACGGCGACCACGTCTCGGCCGTTCCCGAAGGCTTCTCGATCGTCGCCACCTCTCCGAACTCGCCGGTCGCCGCCATGGAACGCGGTCACCTGGTCGGCATTCAGTTCCATCCCGAGGTCAACCACACCGAGCACGGCACGGAAATTCTCCGCAACTTCCTCGTCAACATCGCTGGCTGCGAGCCGACCTGGTCGCCCCAGTCGTTCATCGACGAGGCGGTGCAGCAAATCCGCGACCAGGTCGGCGATGGAAAGGTCCTGCTCGCCCTCTCCGGCGGGGTCGACTCCTCGGTGGCCGCCGCGCTGATCCACAAGGCCGTCGGCGACCAGCTCACTCCCGTTTTCGTCAACAACGGCCTCCTGCGCCAGGGCGAGGCCGAACTCGTCCGCGAGGTCTTCACCGGGCACTTCGGCATGGAACTCGTCTATGTCGATGCCACGGACCGCTTCCTGGAGATGCTCTCCGGCGTCGAGGACCCCGAGCGCAAGCGCAAGATCATCGGCGAGCAGTTCATCCGCGTCTTCGAGCGCGAGGCCGACAAGGCCGGCCCGTTCGACTTCCTCGCTCAGGGCACGCTCTATCCCGACGTCATCGAAAGCGCCACCAACGCCGATGGCGCGGCGGTCAAGATCAAGACCCACCACAACGTGGGCGGTCTGCCCGAGGACATGAAGTTCAAGCTGATCGAGCCGCTGAAGTGGCTGTTCAAGGATGAGGTCCGCGCCGCGGGCCGCGCCCTCGGCTTGCCCGAAGGCATCGTCGAGCGCCAGCCGTTCCC
>CAZUPA010000236.1:0-2450 GCA_964622205.1 uncultured Sphaerobacteraceae bacterium | reverse complement strand
GATGAACTGATCCCGGGCGATGTCTGGTACTGGGACGACTCGCCCCTCGATCTGGACCGGACCGGGTGCCAGGTCTTGACCCGCGAGGCGTACCGGTCCGATCCCACCTACAACACCATTCGCTTCATGAATGCCTACCTTGAATGGAAGATGCCGGCCGAAGTTACGCAGGTCATCGTCAGCGATCGGGCGTGGATCGGAAATCTCTCCACCGCCGACCGGCAACGAGTGCTCCAGAAGCAAGTGGAGCTGAAACGTGGGCTTGTGTTCCCGGCCGCCTGGTTCGGCGAACTTCCGGCGCGGCTTCAGGAATTCGTGGTGGCGGACCAGGTCGTGCTCGGTCAGGCCGTCTGGGCCAGTCTTCCGCCCGCCGTACAGCACCGAGCGCTCCTGGCCGAGCAGCGACGATGCGACGAGGTGGATTGCTACCCAGTCCCGGATGACGCTCCCCCACATGTCCGGGCAATTGCCAACACGTTCAGTCCCCATGAGGGCGCCAACTGCTTCGCCATTACGGCCTATGGCGCAAATGCGGATTCCGACCTTCTGGCGACCTGGTTGACGGTTTCACCCATCGAAATCGTCGCACCGCTCGGTTATCGCCAGGTGCCGGATGTCGAACCAATGGCTGACGACATCGTGATCTTTGAGATCGAAGGCAAGGTCATCCACGCTGCCTGGTGCGTAGGGCACGATCGGTTTCTCAACAAGAACGCGCAATCCCGGTTCGCTCCGATTCGCATCGTCGATTGGAAGATGCTTGATGCCGAATGGCTTGCCGATTGGCCGAACACCAGTGTGACGGTGTATCGCCGGGGAACAGCGTGATTCTCGAAGTTGCGATGCTCGACGTGATCCCCGGCCAGGAAGCCGAGTTTGAAACGGCGTTCGCCGAAGCTTCCGCGATCATCTCATCCATGCCTGGATACATCCGCCACAGCCTCCAGCGCTGCATCGAGAACCAGTCCCGCTACCTGCTGCTCGTCAATTGGGAAACGCTTGAAGATCACACCGTTGGATTCCGAGGCTCGCCCGAATACCAGCGCTGGAAAGCACTCCTCCACCACTTCTACGATCCCTTTCCCACCGTCGAGCACTATCACGAAGTCAACTTCTGGAACCCTAGCACGTAGCGCATTCCGGTCGCATGGCTCGAATTCGAATATGGTAGTCGCCCCGCAATCAGGCCATGCGGGCATATGGCCACCTCCTCGATTTGGCCATAAGATGTCCAAAATTGGGACTGACACGACATACAGGTGAGCTGGGGAGAACATCAATGTGTACACGAGTGCTCTGGAACACGAGCTCCGGAAACGTTTACTGCGGCCGTTCAATGGACTGGTTGGAGGACATGCGCAGCAACATGTGGGTGTTGCCGCGTGGCATGAAGCGCAATGGGGAGACAGTCGAGAATCCACTGCGCTGGACCAGCCGCTACGGAAGCGTGGCGGTGACCGGACACGACGCCTTCACCGCCGATGGCATTAATGAGGCGGGACTCGCCATGCATCTGCTCTACCTGAGCGAGTCCCGTACCGCACCGCGCGATCCCGCGCTACCAGGCCTGGGCATTCCGCTCTGGGGTCAGTGGGTACTGGATACCTGTGGTTCGGTGGCGGAAGTGGTCCAGCGAATGCGGGAAGGCTCGTTCCAGTTACGACCCGCCGTCGAACCCCACAGCGGCATGCCAGCCACGGTCCACCTCGCCGTCGACGACAGGACAGGTGACTCCGCCGTGATCGAAGTGATCGATGGTGCGGTCACCATCTACCACGATCGCCTGCACACGGTGATGACCAACAGCCCCACCTACGATCAGCAACTCGAGCATCTTCACGGCTTCGTCGGATTCGGGGGAACCCTCCCCCTGCCTGGCACACATCTGGCGGCGGACAGGTTCGTGCGCGCCGCCTACTACCGCGAATTTCTGCCCGAACCAGACACCGAACGCAGCGCGGTGGCCAACCTGCTCAGCGTGATGCGCAACGCGTCGACTCCCTACGGCGTGGTGGATGCGACCCGGCCAAACATCGCGCCCACCATCTGGCGCGTCATCACCAACCTGACCGATGGCGTGATCTACTTCGATAGCGCGGTCAGCGCCAACATCATCTGGGCTGACACCAACGCGTTCGACTACTCCGAAGGCGCTCCGGTTCAGAATCTGCGGATCGTCGACAACTTCGATCTGTTTGGCGATGTCACCAGCCAGTTCGCCCCAGCGGAGATGTTCAGGTTCCTTCCCGCCACCGAACTACCTGTCTGAACCGGCGCCAGTCGCCCCGAGCCGTCTCCTACCGGCAGCCAATCGGCCCCAGCACCGGCTTGATGTCGAGCACCGGCGTACCGTCGATCGCCTCCAGGTGATCGACCACTACGGAATTGCCATCGACCTCCACCACCGTGGTCGTGTGCAGCCCAATCGGGTTCGGCCGGTCTGGCGAGCG
>CAZUPA010000235.1:0-3862 GCA_964622205.1 uncultured Sphaerobacteraceae bacterium | reverse complement strand
GTCAGCGAGGACATGAATCTCGTCCGCGAATGGGCGGAAAGGATTGCGGCTCGCTACATGGGCGCCGAGTTCGCGGCTGGGTTCGTCCAGATGGAAGGCTTCCCGGACGACCGCGTCTACCGCCTGACCCCAACCCACATGACCGGCCTCGCCAACCTCATGGAGCAATAACCGCCAGGCACATCCGGCAACTCGATCACCTCTTCCAATGGAAGGCCGCCTCGCCGACAATGCGTCGCGAGCGCGGCATTCGCCCGCCCGGAAACCACCAACGAGGAGCGACGCATGCGCCTGGGAATCCTGACCGATCTCCACATCGCCCCGTCCGGCAACCCCGCCGACGGCTGGCACAACCCCCACCAGTTCGACACCGCCCGCCAACGGCTCGCCGATTCCATCGCATGGCTCGAACGCCAGGGCATTGACCGCCTGGCCGTTCTCGGCGACCTCACCCACCACGGCGACGACGCGTCCCTGCGCGAAACCCTCGCCATCATCGCCAGCGCCACCGTCCCGGTCTGGGTCCTCCCCGGCAATCACGATCTCGGCCACGGCCCAACCACGCTCGCCGACGCCCTCGCCAGCAACGGCCATGCCCACGTCGAGGTCATCGGCGATAGTCCGGTCCCCTTCGGCGATGCCTGGCGGGTGGTCGGAACCGGTCTCGCCAAAGCTTCTGGCGGCGGCTACGAGGCGACGCCCGAACCCGATCCCGCCTCCTGGAACGACACCCCCACGATCGTCCTCACCCACTTCCCGCTCATCAGCCTGCGCGACGCCTGCGCCGCCGCCGGCCTGAAGTACGCCGGCGACCTCGTCAACGGCCCGAGGATCGTCGCCCGGCTGGCCGCGCGTCCCGCTCCGGTATTCGTCATCAACGGCCACCTCCACGTTCGCCACGCCGCGACCGAGGGCGCGGTGCTCCAGGCCGCCTGTGGCGCGCAGGTCGAATCCCTCTTCGAGGCCACCCTCATCGACCTCAACGGGTGGTCCGATGGCGTCCTGAGCTGGACCGCCACCGCCATCCAGCCACGCTGGGACGGCCCGAACCCCGCCCTCTCCCGCGATATCGAATCCTGGCGCTGGACCGGCTCAGGCTGGGAACAAACGGAGGCCTGAGCGCACATCCTCGTGCTAATTCGCGCGGATGATTCGAAAAATCCGCCCATTGCCTTGGGCCTCGCCGGTGGATACACTCCAGACACTCCACATGGACCTATGCACGACGAAAGGCGGGCCCACCTGGAGCCCGCCTTCCATGTAAACGAGATGCCAATGGCGCTCGCCGCTACACGTGGTCAACCTCGGAGCACCAGAAGGCTCCAACGTCCACCTCGCAGACCACGACCGATTCGGCCACGCCACTGAAGGTCACCTGGTCGCACCCGGCGTCGCCACCATCCTCTTCGTAGGCAACGGTGAATCCTTCCGAATCCGTCCACCGGGCCGACACGAAGTGACCGTCGCGCTCCATGTCGCACACCGCGCCCGACCGGTGGTTGGAGTCGGTTACGGCGTAGTCATTCCCCTGGGACGTTATCGTTGAATGCGCGCTGGCCGGGGCCGTCACCACGGCCAGGGCCACCAGCGCCAGGGCCGCCGGCACGATCGCGAGTTTGAGGAATCTCCGTATCAAGGATTGCTCCTTCCAGATGGACGTCTCATGGCGAGACATCAGGGAGATCGCTTCTCGCGGCGGTTGGACCTGGTGGGCGCCGGACGACATGGTCCGGTATGGATCGGTGAATCATGTGAGGGAAGCGATCCGGATCCAGATCAGGGGAAATTCAGGCGCACGTGGTCGCCTTCTGGATATCCGGCCACTCGTCATCCGGCGCGTTCGGGAGATCATGTCCTCCCGCCGGGCGAGTCGATCAATCCCAGACTATCAACACCTGTCAACCCCCTCGCGCCCTCGGCTCAACCGGCCCAAGCGTTGGAAATCAGGAACCAGAAGCCCCGGCCAGAGCGCGGGCGACATCGCGCCCAACAATCCGGGCGAGATCGACTGGCACCGCGTTGCCGAGCTGGCGCATGGTCTCGCTCCACGAGCCGTGGAAGCGGAAACCGTCCGGGAACGTCTGGAGCCGGGCGCTCTCGCGAATCGTGAAATACCGGACGCTTCCTTCCGGGCGACGCAGCATGTTCTCCCCGCCAGGCACCCCATGGACCCCGGCCTTGAGCGTCTTCGCGGGCTCATCGAGCGGGCTCCCGGTGTGACCGGGATAGCTCCGTGCTCCGGGCTGGAACCGGTGGTTAAGCCACTCCAAGGCGGCGGGATCGGTTTCCGGATCGGGCAGGTCGCTCAGTGCGTCTCGCACCGTGCGCCAGGGCAACGTCGAAGGCGGCTCACCCAGCCGCTTCACGACAGCCACGGCATCGTCCGGATTGGGCCGCCCGGAACGGGGGACGCGATGGCGCTCCCAGTACTCGCCCACGTGCTTCGACCACGCCAGCGCCGCCGCGGAATACGTCGGCTCGGGGAACGACCATTCGAGACCCATATCATCGCGGAACCCCACGAAGATCACCCGTTCGCGGCGTTGGGGCACGCCAAAGTTGGCGGCGTTCAGAACGCGGGCGACGACGTGGTACCGAAGTCCTTCACGGCTTCCGGACAGGTGGTGCCGCTCAAGCCGGGACAGGTGCTCGGTCCAGTCCTCACCCGCCCGGGCCTCAAGGTCAGGATGTTCCATCTGGAGCCGGATGTACTCAAAGTAATCCCGGAACGCCGCCCGAGTGAGACCCTTCACGTTCTCGAACACGAACGCCCTGGGCTTCACCTCCCGCACCGCGCGGACGGCCTCCGGGAACATGTCGCGGGAGTCCGCGTCGGCCCGGTGCTTTCCG
Source organism: uncultured Sphaerobacteraceae bacterium (assembly GCA_964622205.1). GTDB lineage: Bacteria > Chloroflexota > Chloroflexia > Thermomicrobiales > UBA6265 > JACCYX01. The sequence continues at coordinate 1,012 of CAZUPA010000235.1, read as the reverse complement.
CCCATGGAGAATGGCTGGCAGGGCGGGCCGCCCGACACGAGATCGACCTTCCCCTGATACGCCGCGAAATTCACGTCGCGGACATCGCCTTCCACCAGGCTCCAACCGGCGATGTGCGAGGCATCGCGCTCCATGTTTTCCCTAATCGTCTCACAGCACCACCGATCCCATTCCACCACCATGGCGGGCTTGAATCCGGCATCGTGCAACCCCATGCCGAGACCGCCCGCCCCCGCGAACAACTCGATCGACCTCATGGCTCCAGGAACTCCCTCACTCGTGCCTCAAGCGCCTCGCGGTCACCAAGCTGACATTCCCAAATGGTCATGGTCTCCCATCCCAGTTCCTCCAGGCGAGCCGTGTTCTCGATGTCCCGCGCCCGGTTGCTCTCAAGCTTCGGCAACCAGAACTCCAGCCGCGACTTGGGCAGCCGGGCCAGCTTGCAGGCGGGATCAGGGTGTCGATGCCAGAAGCATCCATGCACGAAGATGACCTTCTTGCGGCCGGGAAACACCAGGTCTGGCGTGCCGGGCAGATCGCGTCGATGCAGCCGGTAGCGATACCCCATGCCATGCACGAGCTTCCGTACCAGCAGTTCCGGTTTGGTGTCCTTGCCCCGAACCCGGCTCATGCGTTCGCTGCGCTGAGCCTTCGACAGCGTATCCATGGCCCCGATCCTCGCGGCTTGCGCCGGATGATCCAGATAAACACGCCGTCAATCCTACACCGTTGTGCGTACCAGCCAGACACGCATCGTCACGACCCCACGATCTTCCAGTACGAGTCCTTCCGCGCGATGAGCCCGTCGCGGAACTCCCACAGGTCGCAGCCACGCACCGCGATCCGCTCGCCCGTGGTCGACGTCCCGGTCAGCAGCCACTCGGAGCACCCCCGGTTCCCGCTCACCCAGTGCCGGTCCTCCGAGTAGCGCACATCGGGAATGCCGGTGAACCGCCCGGCGAGCCCCTCCCGCACGGCCGCCTTGCCGGTGTAGCGCATGCCGAACGGATCC
>CAZUPA010000234.1:0-3884 GCA_964622205.1 uncultured Sphaerobacteraceae bacterium | reverse complement strand
TGAAGCGCTCCACGGCGCTCTCGTCGATCACCGGGCCAACGAACACATTCCGATCGGATGGGTCTCCAAGGACCAATTCCTCTGTGCGGGCGACCAGGCGGTTCATGAACTCATCGTAGACGCTCCGCTCCACATAGGCGCGTGAGCACGCGGAACACTTCTGCCCGGAGAAGCCAAAGGCCGAGCGAACGACTCCCTCAACCGCCTTGCCCAGGTCCGCGTTCGCCGTGACGATGGTGGGGTTCTTGCCGCCCATCTCGGTGATGATCGGCTTCGGGAACTCCGTGCTGAACGAGTTGTACAGGTCCATGCCGACTTCCTTGGACCCGGTAAACACCGCGCCATCCACGTCGGGATGTTTGACCAGGGGTTCGCCAACCTCACGCCCACCGCCCGTGATGAACTGGAGCACATCGTCCGGAACGCCCCCAGCGATGAGCGCTTCGTACAGGGCATACCCGGAAAGCGCCGTGGTCGAGGACGGTTTGAAGACAACGGTGTTCCCCGCGACCAACGCCCCCCCGATTGGGCCGGCGGCCAGCGCGTGCGGGAAGTTGAACGGCGCCAGGATCGCCCAGACACCGAACGGTTTGAGCACGGAGACGTTCTTCTCGCGTGGGTCGAGCGACTCCATCTTCAGGCGGAAGCCATCGGCCATCACCATCTGCTTGGCGTAGTAATCGAGAAGGTCCGCGCCCTCCTCGACCTCGCCGATGGCTTCCGTTCGCGACTTGCCACATTCGTGGATCATGATCGCCGCGAGATCGAACTTCCGCTTGCGGATCTCGTCCGCCGCGTTCTGAACGATCGCGACACGATCCTGCCACGGCCGGGCGGCCCAGGCGGGATAGGCACGCCGGGCCGCCGCGACCGCCGCGTCGATGTCTTCGGCGGCGCCCGACTGCATCCGGGCCAGCACCCGCGTGGTGTCCGCGGGAGCCACCACATCGAACGTCGGACGCCCGGTGACCGGCTTGCCGTCGATCACGATGGGATACTCGGCTCCCAGGGACGACTCGAACCGGGCGAGCGCTTCATCGAACGACGAGTGCATCGCTTCGATCTGGTCGGGCGTGGCGGTGTAGGTAATCTTGGGAGCTGCGGCGGCCATCTATTGTCCTCCTTATGCAGGAGGGAACCCCGCCTGCACGCTACGAATATGGCCCAAGTATCGCTGAAATCTCCACACGATTCCCAAACGGATCAGTCGTGAAAAATCGCGGCCGGTTGGGAATGACGTCGGTATCGGCCGTCTCGTACCCATTCTCGGCCAGCTTCTTGCGGACACCGTCCGGATCTTCGACCTGGATGCAGAGATGCTGTCCCGGGGAGTTCGGTCCCCGGTTGTCGGTGTACAGGTGAATCTCATCCCCGCTGTCGCCAATGGCGTACCAGACGAACCGCTCGGTCCCCAGCACGGCGGGCGGGGTGATCTCGGTCAACCCGAGGGTCTCGCCATAGAAGTGCCGGCCCTTGTCGTTCTCGCCTTCGCGCATCGGCACGCTCGCGTGCTGCAACCGAATCGCTCCCATCGATCGTTCCTTTCCCTTCCCGCGCGGCATGACCCCCGCTACTCGTCAATCACGTCCCGCGAGCCTGGCCGAAACCCAACTCGCCGGCCGAGCCCCGCAAGGCCGTGCAACGCCTTGCGCCTCGCGACTTCCGGTAGCGTCTCAGATATATCCCCTGGCGTCACCCCCTCCAGAGGGGGCAGAAGCGACGGTATCGACGCCCATTCCCAGGTCGGCCGCGCTCGCAATGCATAGGATCGGCGACGCTGAATCGCCATGGGCCGAACGACTTCGGCCTCCAACTGCCTCGAGTACCGTGACAACACGCCTGAACTAAAGTCGCCCTTGCCAGTGGCCGATTCGAGACACAGCGCCGCGGCGGCGCACGCCTTCAGGTTGGTCGAAAGCCCATCGCGGTTCAGGGGATGCGTCAGGCCAAGCAGGTCGCTCACCACCAGCACGCCATCGGCATGGAACCGGCGGGGCTCGTCGAACCCACCGATGGGCACGACTTCGGTGAAGAACCGTTCCGCATTCAGGACGTCCAGCATGGCGGCCACGGGCGGAATCGCCTTGAACTCGTCCAGATACTCCTTGATGTGCCTGGCGCTCGCCATCTCATCCTCGAGAAGCATCGCGACCCGCACCGTGAGTCCCGCGCGCGCCGGAACGATCATGCCAACGCCCCAGGGCCCCCACGAAGCCTGGAACCGATGCGTGACAACCTGGTATCCGCCTTGCTCGGCCCGGAAGCGCGCGTCGAGGACATCCGTGGAGGCTGGATATCGTTCATTGCAAAGATGCATAAGTTCCGTTGGGAGCCAATCGGGGCGAAGCCCAATCTGCTCCGCCAGGCGAGGGTCCGACTCGTCCGCGAGAACCACGACATCAGCCTGAATGGTCCTGCTTCGCCCCTCGCCGATGACCCCCGCCACCACGCCATCGGTAAGCCGCAACTGGCTGGCGGTGAACCCGTCGACGACCTGCACGCCCTCTTCGACGGCATGTCGCTCAAGGGCATCGAGCACCACTCCATGTTCGACGGAGACGAGGTCCGCCGGCGCGATTCCAGCGGCGCCGGGAGGCGTGTGCCCAACCGCTCGCCGCACTTCCCGGATAGGCAGCAGTTCCTCTTCACCAACTGCGGCGCCAAGCGCCCGGAGGTCGTCCCTGTCGAAGAGGCCCGTGAACTGCCGGGCCCGTGCGGGCTCCATGGCCTGGCGAAGCACGAGCACGTCCGCGTTCACATCGCTCAGCAGGCTGGCGACGGCGAGCCCACTAATCCCTGCCCCAACGATGACGACTCGCGGCCTGCCGGTGGTGGTTTTCTGGACAATCGTGTGCACCTGCCTAGCCCTGCTCCGGCTCAAGCGCCTGAACCAGGGCGGGAACGACTTCGAACAGATCCCCAACGATCCCGTAGTCCGCTACCTTGAAGATCGGAGCGTCCGGATCGCGATTGATCGCGACGATGGTCTCCGCCCCGGCGATCCCAACAAGGTGCTGCGGCGCCCCGGAAATCCCGACCGCCAGGTACAGCTTCGGGCTCACGGAATGGCCAGTGGAACCGACCTGGTCGTTGTGCGAGCGCCATCCGGCTCCGACTGTCGCCCCGGACGCGCCAACCACGGCGTTGAGGGATCGGGCCAGGTCTTCGACAATCGAGAAGTTCTCGGCCTTGCCGAGCCCGCGCCCACCCGACACGATGCGCTTGGCTTCGGTGATTCCCTTCGGACCCGCCGCGTGTTCGTGGGAGTCGATCAGGCGAACCCGCCGATCCGCCTCGTCGATCTCCAGCGAGATGGAAGACACGGGCGCCGGCTCTCCGGGCCCCGCCTGAGAAAACGAGCCGGGGGCGGCCGTCAAGAGCGCGGGCGATGCGCCAGTGAAGGTCAGCGTGGTCTGGAACCGGGTTCCGTACACCGCCCGGGTTGCCCAGAGCTTTCCGGAATCATCAACGCCCAAAGCCGAAATATCGGCCGCCATCGGCATGCCCATCCTCGCCGCCACCCGTGCTGCGTAATCCCGGCCAGTTATCGAACTTGGGACGAGCACCACACCAGGCTGAAAGTGTCGAACCGCCTGCGTCACGGCCGCGACCCACGGACCGGCGAGGAACGGCTCCAGCGCCTCGTGCTCGACCGTCAGCACCTCGTCAACACCAGCGATGCCCGCGAAGGCGCCTACCTGCGTTCCGGCCGATCCGCATGGAACCGCGACGATCACGCGCGCACCGATCGCATCGGCCAGTTCCCTGGCCGCCGTGATGAGTTCCAGGCAGGTAGCTCTCGGCTTGCCCCTGAACGATTCGCCAACGACCAGGACCGGTGGTTGAGATGTCTCGCTCATATCAACTTCCGATCGCGGAGCCAA
>CAZUPA010000233.1:0-3894 GCA_964622205.1 uncultured Sphaerobacteraceae bacterium | reverse complement strand
TGTAGCGCTTGCGTTCGGAATCGATTACCCAGGGAGAGCCAATGGTTGAAGTAGTGCTGTTCCATCACGTTCAAGGGCTGACGCCGGGCGTCGTCGCGTTCGCGGAGGAACTACGGCGAGTGGGCCACACCGTGCATACACCAGACCTGTTCGATGGCAACACATTCGACACGCTCGAAGAAGGACTGACGTACGCCCAGCAGGCGGGATTCGAGGCGATTGGCAAGCGGGCGGTGGAGTTCGCCGAATCCTTGCCGGCCGATGTGGTGTACGCCGGGTTCTCGATGGGCGTGATGCCGGCCCAGCAACTGGCCCAGACGCGTGAGGGCGCAAGAGGGACCGTGCTGATGTCCGCCTGCCTGCCGCGCTCGGAGTTCGGAGACGCCTGGCCAGACAGCGTGCCGGTGCAAGTCCATGGCATGGCGGACGATCCCGAGTTCAACAACGGATGGGATCTTCCGGCCGCCCAGGCGATCGTCGATGAGGCGAGGGACGGCCGGCTGTTCGTCTATCCGGGCGAGCAACACCTGTTCGGAGACAGCTCGCTCGCCGCGTACGACCCGGAGGCCGCCTCGCTGATGACAGAGCGCGTGCTTGCGTTTCTCGACCGGATTGGAGCCCACCCGATGACGCCGAGCGAGACCGGAATCGACGAGCATGGGCGGCCACATCCTCCGGTGGCCGCGGGCGAGGTTGAGACGCTGCTGGGTTTCCTCGACTACCAGCGGGCGACCTTCGCCTGGAAATGCCGGGGACTGGACGCCGATGGCCTGAACACTGCCGTTGCCGCCTCGACCATGACGCTGGGGGGGATGCTCAAGCACCTGGCGCTGGTTGAGGACGACTGGTTTTCGGTGAGGTTGCGTGGGAACGACCCACAGCCGCCGTGGGATACCGCCGACTGGAAGGCGGATTACGACTGGGATTGGCACTCGGCGGTGGACGATTCGCCAGGCGAGTTGTTCGCGCTGTGGGAGGCCACGGTAGAGCGATCCCGGTCGATGGTGGCGGAGGCGTTAGTCGAGGGCGGGATGGATTCCCTCGCGAAGGCTCCCTGGTCCAATGGCCAGGCGCCGAGCATGCGCTGGATCGTGACGCACATGATCGAGGAGTATGCGCGCCATAATGGCCACGCCGATCTCATCCGCGAATTCGTGGATGGCGAGACCGGGGAGTAGTCAGGAACCTCCGGCCACGGTCCCGGGCCGAACCCGGAGCGCCAGGACGACCAGGAGCAACAAGGCGAGTGTCGAAAGAGTCGTCGCCAGGATCAGGGCGACATCCGCGCTGGCGTGCGTCAGGATCGCGCCGAAGACCGGTGGGGCGGTGGCGAAGGCCAGGTTCAGTGGGAGCGCCAGTCGCGTGGACGCGCGGGCATAAGCTGCCATGGGAAAGACCGCGAGCGGGATCGTGCTCCGGGCGATCGCCATCGCCCCGCCCGCGAGGCCATAGAGCGCCACGAATACCAGGATCACGGTATCTCCGCTGCCGGCCAGCAGGAGCATGTACGAGATCGGCAGGACCGCCGAGGCGATGAGCCCGGTGGTGAGTCCGCTCCATCGCTTGCCTCCGAGCGCGTCCGCCAGCCGGGCGGCGATCTGAATAAGGCCGAGCGACGAGGCGATCGCGACCGCTTCGGTCCGCGAGAGTCCACGATCCTCGAAAAGCGGAATCAGCGTGAGTGAGAACCCCCAGGTGATGAAGCCATTCGCGGCAATCGCTCCAGCCATAAGCCAGAACGCTGTCCAGTCGAGGGTGGTATTCGCGTTCGGGGCCGTGGAGCCGGTGTTTTTCGAGACCGGCGGCTGTGGTGGAATCGCCCATCGGATCAGTGGAAGGCAGATAACGAGAAAGCAGGCGGCAAAGACGGCCAGCGTCGCGCGCCAGCCGATGGCATTGTCAAGCGCATTGGTGAGCGGCCAGAAGATGGTGGAGGCAAGGCCGCTGAACAGCGCCAGAATGCCAATCGATTGCCGGGCATGCTCGCCCGCGATCTCGGCCACGGCGATCTGGGCGGCGGTGGTCAGCATACCGGCCCCGGCGATCCCGATGACGAGCCACGGCAGCAAATAGGTGATGGGTCCCCGCGCCCCCGCGAGCAGCAGCAGTCCCAACGCGGCGAGCAGGGCGCCGGCCGTCATCACCGGACGGGCGCCGAATCGTTCGAACGATCCAGCGAGGAACCACGAAACACCGGCAAGGACGACGAGCATGACCGTCGGCCCCAGGAGGGCGACCGTGAGGCTGAATTCAAGGTCGGCGGCGATGCGATCGCCAAGAACGCCCGGCAGATTGAAGGTCGAGCCCCAGCCGATGATCTGCGTGATTCCAATCGCCGCGATGCTGGGAAGCAGCCGTATGGAGTCTCGTCGCATCGACGCCTAACCTTCGGGTGTCGTGACGTGTCCAGGGAGTGGGCGCCCCTTCGATATGGGAGGCCCGCGACCAGATCGTATGTTCTCATGGGATCGGGAAAAGTGGAAGTGTCGTGGCGATTGTGCCTTCGAGCCTGCCTGAATCGCTGAGGTCAGGCCGGGACTGGGACGAAGGCCTTCCAGGTAAAGCGGCGCCAGAGCGCGAATGAACCGGCCGCCAGCGCGGCCGCGCAGACGCACAGCATGACGGGGATGCCGAACGCGGTCGACGCGGCGGAGATGGAAAGCGTCGAGGCGGGCATGACGCCGTTGAAGGCCAGTCCATTGACGCTGAGGACACGCCCCCGCATGTCGTCCGGCGCGAGTTGCTGGAGCCGGGTCTGGACCTGAACGAGCCCGGTTTCGAAGGCGCAGCCGCAGGCGAAGACCCCGAGCATGGCGACCCATGGGCTGGGCGAGATTGCCAGCCACACGAGTCCGGCGGCGAGGGCGAAGGCGGTGACGCGGAGCCGCCTGCCGGCCAGGAGTTCGCTCTTGCCCCCTCGAAACACGATGATGGCGGCCGTGAGCGAGCCCAGCCCGAATACGGAGGTGGTGATCGGGACCCAGGCATCGCCCCCGCCGAGGGTATCGGTCACGAACAGGGGCAGCAGCACGAGCAGGCCGGGCACGGCGAAAAACGAGAACAGCGCGGTGGTGCCGACCAGGCCCAGCAGTTCGTCGCTATGCCGGATATGGGCAAGCCCGATCCGGAGGGCGCTGAGGCCGCGTTCTCCGGATGTGGGCGGGATGCGCTTCGGGATCATGGCGCCAAGCGAGAAGATGGCCAGCACGAACACAACGACCGCCAGCGAATGAGTCAGGAACGCCACGGCGGTCCCGAAGGCGCCGATGATCAGGCCGCCGATCAGCGGGCCGATCGAGCGGGTCGCGTTCACCGAGGCGGACCCGAGGGCGATGGCTTCTGGCATGTTCTCGCGCCGGACGATTTGGGCGAGGAACGATTGCCCGGCGGGCAGGTCGAACGAGGCGATCGTGCCTCCGAGCGCGGCGAGGACGAGAATGTGCCAGTAGGAGAGCGCGCCAGAGAGGATGAGGACCGCCCAGCCGACCGACAAGAGGGCGATGCCGGTTTGGGTACACATCAGGATCCGGCGGCGATCGACCTTGTCGGCTAGGACCCCGCCCACAAGGCTGAGCAACAGCAGCGGAATGGCGGACACGATATTGATGGCGCCGATCAGGAACGCGGACGACGTAATCGACAGGATCACGAGCTGGGCCGCGGTGTTCTGGGTCCAGGCGCCGAAGAAGGCGACGATCTGGGCCGACCACCAGCGCCGGTAAGGCGGGTCGTTGAGGACGTTGGGAAGCTGGATTCGTGGCCGCCAGGCGGTTGGGCTAAACGCGCCCGGATCGCCGACCGGAGGGGCGGTGCGGAACCGGCGGCGAACCCGTTTCCTCCCTGGCGGAGGGGTGTCGAGGGGGTGCGCGATGACGGCGGTGACCGATGGTTCGG
>CAZUPA010000232.1:0-3904 GCA_964622205.1 uncultured Sphaerobacteraceae bacterium | reverse complement strand
ATGGTAGGAGCAGACCCCCGTACTTGAGGATATCGCTCCATTCCCGCGCCCAGGGTGTCCGCCCTGGCTTCCCGTCAGGACGCTCGTGGCAGACAACATCGCCGGATGGCCGCATAATGCCATCACCTGACAAGCCAACCCGAACCCAGGAGATACACCCGTGGCAGTCGAAACCCAACTCAAGCGCGCCACCCCCGAATCCGAGGGCATTTCCTCCCAGGCGATCCTCGACTTCGTCCGCGCCATCGAACGTGAGCACGAGCACCCGCTGGACGCCGTCCAGGGCTTCATGCTCCTGCGCCACGGCAGCGTGGTGGCCGAGGGCTGGCGAACGCCCTACCGGCCCACCGCCCCGCACATGCTCTACTCGCTCAGCAAGAGTTTCACCTCCACCGCCATCGGCCTCGCCGTCGCGGAAGGGCTGCTCACCGTCGACGATCCCGTGCTGGGCTTCTTCCCGGACGATGCGCCGGAAAACCCGGACGAGAACCTGAAGGCGATGCGGGTCCGGCACCTGCTCTCGATGAACACCGGCCACCACGAGGACACCACCGGGGAGGTCTTTCGCGGCGACCACGACAACTGGCCCCGCGCGTTTCTCTCGCTGCCCGTCGAGCACGAACCCGGTAGCTGGTTCGTCTACAACACCGGCGCCACCTACATGCTCTCGGCCATCATCACCAAACTCACCGGCCAACCCCTCATCGACTACCTGCGCCCACGCCTGTTCGACCCACTCGGCATCGAGAATCCCACCTGGGACACCGATCCCAGGGGCATCTCGCAGGGCGGCACCGGGCTCCACGCCACCACCGAGGACATCGCCCGCTTCGGCCAGATGTACCTGCGGAACGGCAACTGGCAAGGTCAGCAACTCGTTCCAGCGTCGTGGATCGCCGAGGCGACCGAGGCCCACTCCGACAACAGCAACACACAAACCAACCCCGACTGGATGGTCGGCTACGGCTACCAGTTCTGGCGCGCCCGCCACGGCGCCTATCGTGGCGATGGCGCCTTCGGCCAGTACTGCCTCGTCCTCCCAGAGCAGGACGCCGTGCTCGCCATTAACAGTGGGCTCATGGACATGCAGGCCGTGCTCGACCTGGTGTGGGAGATTCTGCTTCCGGCCATGGGGTCAGATGCCCTGCCCGCCAACGACCAGGCCGTGGCCGCCTTGCGCGATGCGCTCGCCTCCCTCGCCATGCCGCTGCCGGCGGGACACGCCACATCAATCACGACGGAGCAGGTCTCGGGAGTTACGTATGAATTGGACTCGAACGATCTTGGGATCGAGAACGTCACCGCCACCTTCGGGGACGACCATGCCACGCTCGGCTACCGTATCGCTGGAACCGATCACCACGTCGAGGCCGGCTACGGCTCGTGGCTGGACGGCGTCTCGACCATGCCCGGCGACGGAGGCCGACCCGGCCCGGCCCTTGGCGACGAACCGGTCGCCGCCGCTGGCGCCTGGACCAGCGACGACACGTTCGAGGTTCGCGCGTGCTTCTACGAAGGCGTGTTCTGCCCGATATTCCGCTTGCGCTTCACCGGCGACTCGCTGAGCCTCGAATTCGCGCCAAACGTCTCCTGGGCCGGCACGGATTCCGTCACCATCGCTGGCCACAAAACTGGCTCCGCTTCCTGACCGGATGGTCCCGGCGCGGCGGGGATCGAGTGGATTTCCGCCAGGAATCACGGGGTCGCGCTGGGCGAAGTGGCGCCCAGCGTTGTACTAACTTGACTGTAGGGGAGCATCGTGTTCGCGGTTGAATGCACCCACCTGGGCCGAACGATCGATGGGCGGGAAGTCGTCCACGATGTCACCTTCGCCGTGCCCGGAGGCGCGGCATTCGGGCTGCTTGGTCCCAATGGCTCCGGGAAAACCACCACTGTCCGTCTCCTCACCGGCCTGCTTACGCCCACCACCGGCAGCGTGAAGCTATTTGGCGAACCCGTCACGCCCGCCACCGCCGACCACCTCCGCCAGCGAATCGGTGTCCAGACAGATACGAACCTCTACGAGCTCCTGTCGGTTCACGACAATCTCGCCATCTGGGCCGATCTCTTTGGCATTCCCAGGACTCGACAGGCCCAGCGCATCAGCGAAGTCCTCGATATCTTCGATCTTGGCGACCGCGGCCACACCCCCGTTGGCACGCTCAGCAAGGGCATGCGTCAGAAACTCGCCGTCGGTCGCGCCATCCTCCACCAGCCCGAACTCCTCTTCCTCGACGAACCCACCGCCGGGCTCGACCCCGAGGCCAGCGAGGAACTCATCGCCTACCTTCGCGCGCTGATCGACCAGACTCGCATCACCGTCGTCATCTGCACCCACCAGCTCTATGGGCTAGAACGCCTATGCACCCAGGTTGGCTTCCTCGAACGCGGTCACCTCAAGCTCAGCGGCGAGGTCGACGACTTGATCGCCCGTGCCTGGCCGATGGCCCGGTATACGCTCGACATCGGCGGCCAGGGCGAGCGTGCAATCGCCCTCCTCGCTGGCCGCGTCGCCACCGCCGAACTTATCTCCGGTAGCGAAGTCGCCATCGAACTCGCGGACCGTGAGGTCATCGCCGCCGTCGTCCGCCACCTGGTGGAAGCCGGTCTACCGGTTCGCTCCGTCATCCCGGTCATCCGGTCCATCCACGATCTCTATTTCGATACCATTGGCGCCGAATCGAGGGCTGCATGAACCAGACTCGCATGCTGGCTCTCGCCCGCAAGGACTGGTTGGAACTGCTCCACAACCGGCAGGCACTTATACCGGTCATCATCGTGCCGCTGATTTTCGTCGTGGTAATGCCGGCGCTCATCATCCTCGCCGGCAACACCTCGATCATCTCGCTCCCGGCTAGCGACCTGGAGGCATTCGCCGAGATCTTTCCCGATTCGCTCGTTCCAGCGGGCTACTCGCCGGAGCAAACCCTCGTCCACACCGCCATCACCTATATGCTCGCGCCCCTGTTCCTGATCATCCCGGTCATGATCGCCAGCATCTCCGCCTCGTCCAGCTTCGTCGGCGAAAAGGAGCGGCGCACGCTCGAAGGGTTGCTCTACAGCCCGCTCTCCAACCGTGAGCTTGTCCTCGCCAAGGTCCTTGCCTCGTTCATCCCGGCGGTGCTCTTCACCTGGGCGTCCTTCATCATCTTCACGGTGCTGGTGAACGGACTCGCCTGGAACCTCTTCGATGGCCCGTTCTTTCCGAACTGGACCTGGGCCGTGATGACGGTCTTCCTCGTGCCGCTGGTCGCCTTCCTGTCAGTTCTGCTGATCGTCGCTGTCTCCCAGCGCTCAACCACCATGCAATCCGCCCAGGGAGCATCCGTTTTCATGGTCCTGCCCATCATCGGCCTGGTGGTTTCCCAATCGTCGGGCCTGCTCTTTGTTGATGTTACGGTCGTGGCCATCGCCATCGTCGCGGTCGCCCTCATCGACCTCGCCACATTCTGGTTGGTCGTTCGCTCCTTCCAACGCGAACGCTTCCTCCTGCGCATGTAGCCGGAGGACAACGCATGTCCGATAGCGGCCAATGTCTACTCTTGTCCAGCGTTGGGTGACATCCGGCGGCCTCAGGACGTTTCGGGGTCACCTTCCGGAGCCGGATACTTTCGCGCGTTCATCTCGATCTTGCGCTCGGCCGCCGCCAGCAGGTCCACATCCAGCCGTTCCGCCAGGTTGAGCAGGTAGATCAGCACGTCAGCCATCTCCTCTTCCACCCGGTGACGCGGCAGATGGTCTCCAAACGACGACGCTTCTTCCGGCGTCAGCCACTGGAACAGTTCCAGCAACTCCGCCGCCTCCACGTTCAGCGCCATCGCCACGTTCTTGGGATTCATCTCCCAGCCACGATCGGTCCTGAACGCCCGCAACGTCTCCTGGATTCGCTCGAACTGGATCGACT
>CAZUPA010000231.1:2098-3961 GCA_964622205.1 uncultured Sphaerobacteraceae bacterium | reverse complement strand
TTGGACTGGACGGCGCGTGCAGTTGATTCCAACCAATTGGCAAGAACCTGGCAAGCCGGGAGGGGTACTTCATGCCCTCCCGCTTTTGGCGTGGCCTCAACCGCCAGGCGGTCGCTCCCGCGCTGGCTGGCTCCCGCCGTCACCACTGGTTTGGGCACGGTCCGGGGGCCGCGAGGGGCTGCCGCCGCGGTCCAGTTTCACCTGACGCTCGCTTGAATTCCCTCCCACCTGTTCTCTCTTCCTTTTTATATCGTCACATTCCACCGGCCCAGGTTCGCCTGGTCAAATGTCCATACATCATTGGCGTTGTGTACATGGTGTGTTGTCTGGCCGTAGTGTCTTGATTCTCAGGATACTCGCCGAGCATGAGGAGCGTTAAATGGCTGTAGACCGTGAAATTGGGACAGGCGTCGCGACGCACGCGGTTGCAGAGCGACAGGTGCTCTCGAATCTGGGGGTCGGCCGCAAGTCCTATGCCCACATCCCAACCGTGCTCGAAATGCCCAACCTGGTTCAGGTCCAGATCGAGTCCTTCAAGTGGTTTGTCGAAGAGGGACTCCGCGAACTTCTCGACGAAATTTCCCCCATCACCGACCATCACAAGAAGATGGAACTCTCCATCTTCAACCCGCGCTTCAAGCCAACCTGGGAGCGCATGCCGAAGGGCGAGGAACGCGATCGCGCCATGGCCGATCCGCGCATCGCCGAGATCTACGCCCGCGAGCGCGATATCACCTATGCCGCGCCACTCTACGTCTCGGCCAAGCTGGTCATGAAGGAAACCGGCGAGATCAAGGAAACCGGCCCGGAAGGCATCTTCCTGGGCGACTTCCCGATGATGACCTCCGACGGCACCTTCATTATTAACGGGGCCGTGCGCGTCGTCGTCTCGCAGCTCGTCCGCTCGCCGGGCGCCTACTTCGACTGGAGTCTCGATCCCGGCACCGGCAAGCGGCTCTCCACCGCCAAGCTGATCCCGAACCGCGGCGCCTGGCTCGAGTTCGAGACGTCCAACCGCGACATCCTCTCGGTCAAGGTCGACCGCAAGCGCAAGATGCCGATCACCATCCTGCTCCGCGCCATCGGCATTGAAACCGACGAGCAGTTGCTCGACACCTTCAAGGATGTCGACACCAACGAGGATCACCGCTACATCGCGTCAACGCTCGAGAAGGAGCCGACCAAGTCTCGTGAGGAAGCCCTCATCGAACTCTACCGGCGACTCCGGCCGGGCGATCCTCCGACCCGCGACAACGCGAGCACCATGCTCGAGAACCTGTTCTTCAATGAGCGTCGCTACGATCTCGCCAAGGTCGGTCGCTACAAGCTCGACGAGCGGCTCCACGGTGGCCATTCCGAGGCAGCCGATCTCGACGAGGAACGCGCTCGCCGCATCCTGAGCAACGACGACCTCGTTGCCATCGTCAAGGAAATGATCCGGCTCAACAACGGCCAGGGCAAGCGCGACGACATCGATCATCTCGGCAATCGCCGCACCCGCGCCGTGGGCGAACTGATCCAGATGCATGTTCGCACCGGTTTCCAGCGCCTCGAGCGCGGTATCCGCGAGCGCATGACGATCCAGGACCCCGAGGCGGTCACGCCGCAGGGCCTGATCAGCACCACGCGCCCGGTGATGGCCGCCGTTCGCGAATTCTTCGGCGGTTCCCAGCTCTCCCAGTTCATGGATCAGACCAACCCGCTGGCCGAGCTCACCCACAAGCGGCGACTCTCGGCCCTCGGTCCTGGCGGTCTCAGCCGTGACCGGGCCGGACTGGACGTTCGCGACGTTCATCCGTCCCACTATGGCCGCATCTGCCCGATCGAGACCCCGGAAGGTCCGAACATCGGTCTCATCGGCTA
>CAZUPA010000231.1:0-1998 GCA_964622205.1 uncultured Sphaerobacteraceae bacterium | reverse complement strand
ATCAAGCCGCTCGCGTCCGACCAGATCGTCTACCTCCCGGCCGACCGCGAGGTCAATGTCATGATCGCCCAGGCCAATACGCCGCTGGACGCTCAGAGCCGCATCGATGTCGAGAATGTCGTTGTCCGGATCGGCTCCGATGGGCACCGCTTCCCGGAAGTCCCGGCCGAGCAGGTGACCTACATGGACGTGACGCCGAAGCAAGTCGTGTCGGTCGCCACCGCGCTGATCCCGTTCCTCGAGCACGACGATGCGAACCGCGCGCTGATGGGCGCCAACATGCAGCGCCAGGCCGTGCCGCTAGTCCGGCCCCAGTCGCCAATCGTCGGCACCGGCGTTGAATACCTCGCCGCCCGTGACTCCGGTCAGGTCGTGGTGGCCCGGCATAACGGCACGGTCGTTTCGGCCTCCGGCAAGCAGATCGCCATCGTCGACGACGACGGCAAGAAGCACCTCTACCACCTGCAGAAGTTCATTCGCTCGAACCAGGACACCTGCATCAACCAGCGCCCGATCGTCCACATCGGCGACCGGGTCGAGGATAACCAGGTGATCGCCGATTCGTCGTCCACCGAGAATGGCGAGCTGGCGCTCGGCCAGAACCTCCTCGTGGCCTTCATGCCATGGGAAGGAGGCAACTTCGAGGACGCCATCCTGCTCAGCGAGCGGCTGGTGCGCGACGACGTGTACACCTCGATCCACATCGAGAAGTACGAGTGCGAGGCCCGCGACACCAAGCTGGGTCCCGAAGAGATTACCCGCGATATCCCGAACGTCGGCGAGGAGAGCCTCGCCAACCTCGACGAGACCGGCATCATCCGGATCGGCGCCGAGGTCCGGCCCAACGATATCCTCGTCGGCAAGGTCACCCCGCGCGGTGAGACCGAGTTGAGCGCGGAAGAGCGCCTGCTGCGCGCCATCTTCGGCGAGAAGGCCCGCGAGGTGAAGGACACCTCGCTCCGCGTGCCCCACGGCGTCCACGGCAAGATCATCGACGTCAAGCAGTTCCAGCGCGACGACAGTTCGGACCACGAACTGCCGGCCGGCGTGAACCAGAGCGTCCGCGTCATGATCGCCCAGAAGCGAAAGGTGTCCGAGGGCGACAAGATGGCCGGCCGCCACGGCAACAAGGGCGTGATCAGCCGCATCCTGCCAATGGAGGACATGCCGTACCTGCCGGATGGCCGGCCGGTCGACATCATCCTCAACCCAATCGGCGTGCCATCCCGCATGAACCTCGGCCAGGTGCTCGAAACCCACCTCGGCTGGGCCGCCGACAAGCTCGGCTTCAAGGTCGCCACGCCGGTGTTCGACGGCGCCGAGGAAGATGAAATCCGCGAAGCGCTTATCGAGGCTGGCCTGCCGGAAGACGGCAAGGTCGATCTCTACGATGGACGCACCGGCGAGAAGTTCGATCGGCCGGTCACCGTCGGCATGGTCTACATGCTGAAGCTGGCCCACCTCGTGGAAGACAAGATTCACGCCCGGTCCACCGGTCCGTACTCGCTCGTTACCCAGCAGCCCCTGGGCGGCAAGGCCCAGTTCGGCGGCCAGCGATTCGGCGAGATGGAGGTGTGGGCGCTCGAAGCCTACGGCGCGGCGCACATCCTCCAGGAAATGCTGACCGTCAAGTCCGACGATATCGTGGGCCGCGTCAAGACCTACGAGTCGATCGTGAAGGGCGAGGAGATCGGCGAAGCCGGTGTGCCAGAGTCCTTCAAGGTGCTCGTCAAGGAGCTCCGCAGTCTCGGCCTGTCGATCGACGTCATCAACGAGGATGAGCAGACGGTCGACTTCACGGAGGACAGTTCTCGCGACCTGCTCTCCAACCTCGATCGCATTAATCTGAGCGGCTTCGAGCGAGGCGGCGAATAAGGGAGGGCGCCGGGCGGCGACCCCGCCCGGCCCTCGGCCCGGTTCGCCAGCACCTTTCTCGAGTGGAGGAACCATGTCCAGTATCAATATTCCCGATGTCGCTCCCAACCAGTCCGCCGGACG
>CAZUPA010000230.1:0-4037 GCA_964622205.1 uncultured Sphaerobacteraceae bacterium | reverse complement strand
CCATGGTCAATCGTCGTCCACTCAAGAGAATCGCGGTCGCCTTTGGGCAGGAGTCGTCGGAAATCGACGTCCTGCGTGAGCGGTTTCCGGGGATCGTGTTCGACAGTGTCGACGCGACCGGATTGCGAGATGTGATCGAAGAAGCAGACGCGGCCGGGTTGGGGTTCCTCGAACCAGCGCTGTTCAGGGACAAGGCATCGAACCTGCAATGGATTCAGTCGCAGGGCGCGGGGGTGGAAAACTTCATCGAAAGTGGAGTAGTGCGGGAAGGCATGTTGCTGACCAACGGCAGCGGCGTCATGTCCGAGAACATGTCCGAGCATGTGATAGGGATGATGCTGGGGTTCGCCCGGAATTTCCCGGCGCTGCGGGACGCGCAACGCCGTCAGGAGTGGAAGGCGGGCGTTGGTTCCGAGACGCTGTTCGAACTTGGCGGCCAGACGGCGGTGCTGGTTGGAATGGGCGATATCGCGATTGCCACGGCCAGGCGTCTTGAAGCGTTTGGCGTCCGGAGGATCGGTGTGCGGCGTTCGCGCCCGAGCGGTGAGGCGGTCCAGTACTTCGACGAGGTGGTCGGGATCGACGACCTGGACTCTGTCCTGGGCGAGGGGCACCACGTCATCAGCTCGGTTCCATCCACACCCCAGACGCGCCACCTGTTCAACGCGGATAGGTTCGCGAAGTTTCGAGAGGGCGCGTATTTCTACAACGTCGGCAGGGGCACGAGCGTGGTGCAGGACGATCTCATCGCCGCGCTCAACTCAGGGCATCTAGGCGGGGCGGGGCTCGACGTCACCGATCCGGAGCCGCTGCCGATCGGGCATCCGCTGTGGGACGCGCCGAACGTGTTCATAACCGGGCATACGGCGGGCGCGACGCCGATGTTCCGAAAGCGTCTCATTGAGTTGTTCGCGGAGAATATCGCGCGGTACCAGGATGGGCGGCCGTTGATCAACGAGGTGGATGTGACGCGAGGGTATTGAAGTGTGGGGCGTGGGATGGGCGAGCCTGCACGCCCCAGGGGCGGACAACAGCCGCCTGAGCAGTGCGTGGGAAGGTTTTGGAGTCACCGGCGGCGGGTCCGCCCGTACCCGGAGCACCATGTGTTCAGGGTACGCGCGCAAGCGGCGTCAGGCAGGGATAGTGACGGTTGCGCCGGGGCCGAAGGCGGCGACCTGGAAGCGATCGCCTGTGAGCTTCGACGGATGGCGGGTGAAGAAGTCGTTGGCGAGGAGCCGGCGAATCTCGTCGACCGCGTCGCGGTGGACGAGGGCGAGCGCGGGACCGCCTTCGCCGCCGCCCATCATGCGCGCGCCCAGAACTCCGTCATGGTCAAGGAGCGTGGCGACCAACTCCTCGACGACTGGATGACTGATCTGGTAGTTGCGGTCGGAGGAGCGGCCGCTCGCGGTCATCAGTTCGCCGAACGTTGACCAGTCAGCGGCGGTCACGGCATCGACGCCCTGGCGGACCCGGTCGATTTCGCTGACGACGTGATCGACGCGAGCGATGAGCGTGGCGTCGTTGGCGGCGAGGAAGGCGGGACGGATGGAATCCCACGTTTCAGGCGACACCTCGCCAAGCGACCGGGGCCGTTCATCGAGCAGCGAGCGAATTGCATTGAGGGCGGTTTCCGACTCCTGGACGCGGATCGGATACGAGGACTGTCCGAGCGCGTGGGTGATGCCGGAATCGGCGACGACGAAGACATACGGGTCGAGGCTGGGCTGGATGGCGGTGAAGCTGGTGTCCCGGCCATCGAACAGGATGACACCGCCCGCGACGGATGCGGACTGATCCATGGCGCCAACCGGGCTGCCGCTCCGGTGTTCGGCCTGGCGGGCGACGTTGACGATGGTGACCTGGTCTAGGTCTTCATCCGCCAGCGCGAGCACAAGCGAGACGCAGAGCGCCGCCGAGGAGCTCATGCCGAAGCCGAGTGGTACGTTTCCGGCGATGGCAAGCTGGAGACCCGACCGGACCGGGATATTCCGGTCCAGCAGTGAGGCAACGACTCCACGGGCGTACTCGCCGGGGCCAGTGTGGCCGGAGGCGTTTCGCCAGTCGCGTGACTCGCCCACAGTGAACCGGTCAATCCCGGGTGACACGTCGATCGCGAGCAGGTCGATTTCGTCCGCGCGTCCGGTTTCGGAGATGGCGATGGCGACCGACTGGTCGATGGCGCCGGCCAGCACCAGTCCGCCGTTGTAATCGACGTGATTGCCGAGAAGTTCGAGACGGCCAGGGGCGGTCGCCAGGCGGTTGGGCCGCCAGGAGCCACCGTAGGTTAGCTGTCCGGCGTCGAGGGCTCGCTGGCTGGGGCTGGTGTGGGTCATGGGTTGCTATCGCCGCATCTTGATGACCTTGAAGGCCTCGGCGAGTTCGAAGGGCTGATCCTTGGCCAGTTCGGCGGAGCGCTCGCGGAGGCGTACCTCGAGTTCCTCGGCTTCGCCGACCTGGGTGAAGTGGGCGCGAAGTGCGTCGATCTTGATGGCGAAGGTATCGGTGATGTCGATGAAGAGATCGGGCTGCTCGGAGCCGAAGTACCAGATTTCGGCGGTCTTGTGGGCTTCGAGCCCGGCTTCGCGATGCTCGGGGTAGTAGAGCGGATCGCGGGCGGCGGGGTAGACGGCGTCGTGGGCGCCCATGCCGACGGCGCGGTGGTCGGGATGGAGGGCGTAGGGCCGGAACGGGTCGTGGGTGATGATGACGTCCGGCTTGAATGTCCGGATTTGGCGGGTAATGCGCTCGCGAAGGGCGAGATCGGGGACGACGGCGCCGTCGGGTTCGCGGAGGAAGACGACCTCGGAGATGCCGAGACACTTGGCGGCTTCGCGTTCCTCGTCCTCACGGGCGGAGGAGAGGGAGTCGGGGGTGAATTCGAGGTTTTGGGTGCCACGGTCGCCGGAGGTGACCTGGACGAGGATGGTGCGTTTGCCTTCGCGGGCGAATTTCGCGACGGTGCCGCCGGAGCCGAACTCCAGGTCGTCGGGGTGGGCGACGACCCACATGAATGTCTGGTGCTCGGGCTCGTTGGTGTTCTCCGCTGCCATGATGTCTCCTGTAGTGATCAACGCCCGCGATGGGCCGGCTCGTGGGGACTATCCTATCGCCAAATCGGGTTTGTGGCTTCTCCATTTGTGCGCGCAGTGGGACGCGGGAGGAACGCCAGGGCGGACACCCTTGGCGCGGTATGGGATGGTTCGTCATGAACGGGGATCCGCCCCTACAAGAAGGTGTCGTATTTTCAACGTGAGTAGCGGTGGAGCACCAGGGAGGACACGCGCCGCTACGCGGCTTGCTCCTCCCCTACGAAGCAGGTCATAGGCGGGTTTTCGCCTTGGAGACGAGGTCGGCGCGGGGGATTTCCTCCTGTTGGCCGGTCGAAAGATCGCGAATGAGGATGACATCGCGGTTGACTTCATCGGAGCCAGCGATAACGGCGTAGGGGATGCCGCGGCGGGCACCGTACTTCATTTGGTCGCCGAGGCCGCGATTGGTGAGGATCGAGAGGTCGGTGTTGAGGCCGGCGGCGCGGAGTTCGGAAGCGATGCGGGCGCTTTCGCGGAGCGTGTCCGGGAACGAGGCGACGAAGAAGTCGGCGATCGATGCCTTGCGCGGAATCAGGTCGAACTCGTGGATGACTTCGAGAATGCGTTCCAGACCGAGAGAAATGCCGGTGGCCGGGATGTCGCGGCCAAGGAACGTGCCAACGAGGCCATCATAGCGGCCACCGCCGGAGACGGAGCCAACCTTCGGTTCCTCGACCACGGCTTCGTAGACCGGGCCGGTGTAATAGTCGATGCCGCGAGCCAGGGAGAGGTCGATTTTCCAGGACGAGGACGGGACATCCAGTGATTCGATGTAGCCGACAAGCTGGCGGAGATCGGCGACGGCTTCCTCGCCGCCGGGGGTGGCGGCCAGGTCGCGCTCGGCGGCATCGAGCAGTTCGGCGTTCGGCCCGGTACGGGTGACGAGTTCGACGACGCGGGCGGCGGATTCGCTGGAGACGCCGGTTTTCTCAAGCTCGGCCTTCA
>CAZUPA010000229.1:0-4058 GCA_964622205.1 uncultured Sphaerobacteraceae bacterium | reverse complement strand
GCGTGGGAGCGCTCCCTTGAGTTAAGGGGCGGAACAGCGCATACTTCAAGTCTTCTCTTTCGGGGCAATATCCATCCGCCTGGTCGCGGGCGTGGTCTCTATCTCATGGTGTGAAAGGAGCAGCAGACATCGTCGTCGCAGTGCTTTGTTCTCATTCAATGGCTGGACCAGGGCTGCCTTCCCAGGCGGATCGTGGGTACGTGCCAGTCGTCCGATAGACCTTGATTTCAGGAGGGTTACACAGATGTCATTCATGAATTCCACTCGCGCGAGTCGCCGCAAGGTCGTTCTTGGCTCGGCGGCGGTCTTCGCGGCCGCGCCGGTCGCCCGGTACGGGATCGTGGCGGCCCAGGACGAAGCGCCGGAAGACCAGCTCGAGATTTTCTCGTGGTGGACCACCGCCGGCGAGGCGGCGGGTCTCGAAGAGCTGTTCGCCGCGTTCTCGGCGGAGAACCCGGACGTCGAGGTCGTGAACGCGGCCGTGGCCGGTGGCGCTGGCTCCAACGCCCAGGTCGCGCTGCAGACCCGCCTTTCGGCCAACCAGCCGCCCGACTCCTGGCAGAGCCACCCGGGCGCGGAACTGTGGGCCCGCTACGTCGAGCCAGGCTACACCGAGCCCGTCACCGCCCTCTACGAGGAGCAGGGCTGGAACGACAAGTTCCCGCAGGGCGTCATCGACCAGATCACGTTCGATGGCGAGATTCACCTTGTGCCGGTGGGTGTGCATCGCGGTAACGTGATGTTCTACAACAAGCAACTGCTGGCCGATAACGGGATCGAGGTGGCCGACGACTGGACGCTGGACGACTTCAACGCCGCCGCCGAAACGCTCACGGCGGCGGGGGTCGCCGCGATCGGAATCGGCTCCAAGGACACCTTCGCGATCGTGCAGTTGTTCGAGAACACGCTGCTGGCGACGCTTGGCCCAGAGGATTACGCCGCGATCTGGCGGGGCGAGGTTGGCTGGGACGACGAGCGCGTGACCCAGGCCATCGAGCAACTGGCGAAGCACTTCGAATCGGTCAACAGCGACCACGCCGCCCTGACCTGGGATGGCGCGGCGGATGGCGTGTACGCCGGCACGATCGGGTTCACCTCAATGGGCGACTGGCTGTACGGCGACGCCGTGGCCAAGGAGCAGGACGCGAACATCGGCTGGGTGAACCATCCGGGCACGGGCGGTTCGTTCGTGGCCGTGATCGACGGCTTCACGATGCCGGTGGGCGCGCCGCACCCGGTGAACGCGAAGAACTGGCTGGTGGCGGTGGGTTCCGCCGAGGCGCAGGCGGCGTTCGCGCCGTTCAAGGGCGCGATTCCGGCCCGCAGCGATGCCGACGCCAGTGGATTCAACGAGTACATGCAATGGTCGGCCGGTTCGTTCAGCGCCGACGCGGTGGTGCCGTCGCTGGCGCACGGAGGCGCTGCGTCACCGCAGTTCCAGTCGTCGGTGAACGATGCGATCGTGTCGTTCGTGGTCGACTTCGATGTGGCGACGTTCCAGGACGCGCTGGTGATGGCCGCCGAAGACGAGGCGGCTTCCTGACCAGCGGAAATCGTTCACGGTACGCGGGGAGTTCAGCCGGACTCCCCGCCGCCACCGCGTCACACGTGACTGTTTACTTCCCAAGTGAGGTCATACGGCGTCAAATGACGGCGCTCCATGGTCGTTGAACGTGAGGAATGGACGATGTCACTCTACCTAACGAAGTTCAGCTATACACCGGAGACATGGGCGAGGCTTATCGAGCATCCCGAGGATCGTCGAGAAGCGGCCCGGGCGTACATCGAGTCCGTTGGCGGAAAACTCCACGGGTTCTGGTACGCCTTTGGCGCCCACGACGGATACAACCTGTGGGAAGCCCCAGACGACGTATCCATGGCCGCGATCGCGCTCGGCGGTGGCGGGGCTATCAGCACGCTGGAAACCACCGTTCTCCTCACCGTGGACGAAACCCTGGAAGCTCTGGGCAAGGCCGCGAACGTGGGGTACCGGGCTCCTGGGACCTAGTCGCTCCCGGGCCTGGCGGAAAACCGGCGTCAGGTGAATACGGAACCCTCGCCACGCTCTCGATACCTCGCTGGTCACCAAGCGTTCGGCTAGCCGTCACTGGCGAGGCGGGGTCGTGTAGGGCGCGCCTCATGTGTCGCCCATTCCCAAACTCGAAGCGCGGGTTGACTCGCCACATCCGGAATTGAAGGAGTAGCGTGCATGGCCCAGGGGAACCTTGGACCACCAATCAGTTCTGGAACAACACAGAAACGCCGGGGAATATCGGAACGGTGGCTTTCGCCACTGGTGCTCACGCCGAGCCTGATCGCCGTGTTCGTATTTGTCTACGGCTTCATCGGGTTCACCATCTGGGTATCGTTCTCCAACTGGCGATCGCCGAAGCAGGATCTGAGCCTGATCGATCCGCTGATGTCCACTTACCAGCGGCTGTTCGAGACCACCCGGTTCCAGATCGATATCCGCAACACCATCATCTTCACGATCATCTTCCTGATCGGCTCGGTGGGCGTGGGGTTGCTGCTGGCGATCGCGCTCGACCAGTCGCTGCCCGCGCGGGCGCTGATCCGGAACATTTTCCTCTTCCCCTACGCTCTCTCCTTCGTGGTGACCGGCGTGGCCTGGCGCTGGATCTTCAACCCGGAATCAGGCCTGACCCAGCTCGCCGAAGACCTCGGCATCAACTGGCTGCTGGGACTGGTTGGGCTTGGTCCGGTGAAGATCGACTGGCTGATCGACCCAACGGTCTGGGGCAATCTCCCGATGCCGGACGCGGTAAAGGCCCAAATCGGCATCCCGATCGCGATGATCCCGGTGATCATCGCGGCGGTATGGCAGCTATCCGGATTCGCGATGGCGATGTATCTGGCCGGACTGGGAACGATTTCCAACGACATCCGGGAAGCGGCGGCGCTGGACGGCGCCAGCACCTGGCAGACCTATCGCCACATCATCATCCCTCTGCTGAGACCGATCACGATCAGTACCCTCATCATCCTTGGGCATATCTCCCTGAAGATCTTCGACCTGGTGTTCGCGATGTCGGGCAAGGGGCCGGGGTTCGCGACGGACGTGCCGGGCATTTTCGTGTACGAGCAGACATTTGGCGCAACGCGGTACAACCTCGGCGCGGCGGCCTCGGTCGTGATGCTCATCCTGGTTTCCTGCGTGATGATTCCCTACCTGGCGCGCTCGTTGCGGGACGTTGAGCGATGAGCAGCGAGACGATCACGCCGCACACGCATGTGGGACCGGCCAGCCGGTCGTTTCCGTGGAAGAAGGTTGCAACCTTCCTGACCATCGGGTTCGCGGTGGCGTTCTACCTGCTGCCGATGTACGTGATGATCGCGTCAGGACTGAAGGACGCGACGAATGTGTCCATCAGCCGGATGTGGGAGTTGCCGGACAGCCTGACGGGGGGAGGGTTCCGCGCGGCGTGGGACCAGCTCAGCCCAAACCTGTGGCAGAGCTTCCTGCTGGTGATCCCGGCGACGGTGCTGTCGTCGCTGATCGGCGCGGTGAACGGCTACCTGTTCTCCAAGTGGCGGTTTCCTGGCTCCGACATCCTGTTCTCGCTCCTCCTGTTCGGGATGTTCATCCCCTACCAGAGCGTGCTCATCCCGCTCATCCAGTTCCTGGACACGATCGGACTGTACGGCTCCATGGCGGGGCTGATCACGGTGCATGTGGTGTACGGGCTGCCGATCACGACGCTGATCTTCCGCAACTACTTCGCGAACATCCCCTACGAGATCGTGGAGGCGGCCCGGATCGATGGCGCGGGTATGTGGCAGATCTTCCGGCAGATCATGCTGCCGCTTTCGCTGCCGGCGTTCGTGGTGGTTGGCATCTTCCAGTTCACGAACATCTGGAATGAGTTCCTGTTCGGTCTGACGGTGATCACCAACCCGCGGGAACAGCCAATCACGGTGGCGCTCAACAACCTCAGCGGATCGTTTTCGGTGGCGTGGAACGTGGTGATGGCGGGCGCGGTGATCGCGGCGTTGCCGACGCTCATCCTGTATGTCCTGCTGGGACGGTTCTTCATCCG
>CAZUPA010000228.1:0-4133 GCA_964622205.1 uncultured Sphaerobacteraceae bacterium | reverse complement strand
CCTGACACAGTGAATCATCAAAGCCCTCGTCACGCACGGGTTTTTGGAGGGGTCCGGGTATGTCTTCGCTGTCTTCCTCGGTTCCATCGCTCCATCCTCTCAAGAGTTGGAGCCTCCGGCAAACCCGGGGGCGGTTCATCTCTTCACACCCCGCCTAACTTGGATTCGGAGCCCTGTTCCGGGGATGCACCCGGGCGCGGCCAGCTCCTCAGGAGGGTCGCCGCGCCGCAATGTGTGACGGGCTGACCCACCGGATTCGAAAGCCATACGATTTCAGCAGCTCGACGATTTCCGCGGGCACATTGTCCGTCGGATACCGCTCCGCCAAGAGCTGGAAGTGCACCTCGATGAACACCGCCCTGAGCGCCGGGGGTTCGAGCGTCCGACGGAGTCCCTGGAGAATGTCGAGTTCGAGGCCTTCGGCGTCTATCTTGATGAGGTTGGGCTGGGCCGCTTCTCCGACATCCACGATCGCGTCGCCGGTTTCCATCCTGACGACAGCGACATCGGAGTGGCCGGAGTCGCCAACGACACGGCTTCTCCCACGGCTCAGGAGAAAGTTGACCGATCCGCGCTGTCTTCCTAGCGCAACCGGCAGGACCGTCACATTCTTCTCCGCGGCAAGTTTCTCAAGGAGCTGCTCGCGGCTCTGCGGGTTGGGCTCGAAGGCAAACACCCGCCCTTCAGGGCCGACTCCCTGCGACAGCTTCTTCGTATACTTCCCAAGGAAGGCTCCAATGTCCCAGAAAATGTCGCCAGACCTCGCCTCATTTACGAGCTCTCTCTCGAAGATCACCTCTCTCTTGTTTCCAAATAATTTATTGATAGGCGCATATTTTGCGCGCAATCGGCGCACGATCCCTCGCAAGGTCATTGCTGGCCGGCTCGTTATCAGGTCCATCTCGAATTTCTCCCTCGAATCCCGACGCCACGAACCCTAACACCTCAAATCCTAACACCTCGAGCCCCTGCCGGAACGGCCTTGCCTACCCCGCCGCCGGAATCGACAAAAGCTTGCCCGGCCGTTGACGGAACACCACCGAGACAGGCGATCCGGCGCAGCCGGGCAAGGTCCGTGGACCCTTGCCCGGCTGCGCCGGATCCATCCCGGCCGCTACCGGCCCTCGAGGAGGGCCTGCCCAAGGAAACCGGCCTGCCCGCGACACCGACGCATACCCTCGCGCAGATAGCGTATCCTCCTGAGGGAAAGCTCCCCCGAAGTCGATGGCCTCCAGGCTCTTCAGAACACGGGCGGTCTGGCGGACAGGCTGTAGAACGACGCGAGCTGGGCGGAGAGAGCACCCCTGTAGGTGACGTCCGGATAGCCTTTCGGCGGAGGCAGGACATGGCGGCCCATGGAACTGTCGAGCAGCACGTCCCCGGTCAGTGGGTGGACGCTGCCGAACCAGAGCGTGCGCGGCAGATTCTCGGCGGCATTCCTCCAGGTCAGGCCATCGTCGACGGTCATCCACATGTTCGGGACGCCGTGGATGCCGACGACCGCATAGAAGAGGCCCCGCATGTTCGGATCGGAGATCAGCTGCGAGATGTAGGAAAAGCTCGCCGGCAGCGTGGCACCACCCGGGATGCGGGAATTGAAGTCCGCCAGAATGCGCGTCCTCAGGTTCACGTCATTCCCGCTCGCGTCCTTGAGGGGCCCGTCCACCAGCTTGCCGCCGACCCGCCTGATCTCGCGGATCACGTCCCTGTTGCCGTTCGAGACGTAGAGCACCCGCTCCGGCGTGTGCGGGTCGATGCAGATGGCCCGGCAGAGGTATTGGCCCGTTGTGGTGCACCAGGCCGTGCCTTGCCCGCTCAGTCCCTTGGCGTGGTCGGAGAGATAGATGGCCGAGCCGGCCTCGGAACCGCTCGCGAAATCGCCCCAATACGAGAGCTGCGTCGTGCCGTCGAGCATCTGGTCGATGAACTCGTGGCCGCCGTGGTCGTCGAAGGCAATGTCGGCCGGCTCGGCGGCATCCACGTTGCCGACGCCCCAGCGCCCGATGAACCCGTAGCCGTCAGGGTCCTTGAGGGACCACGCGCTGTTGAGGCCGCGTGTCTTCTTGGCCGAGAGGTTCTTGATCAGGTAGTTGGGATACTTCCCGTTCGACTGGCGTTCGTAGAGGATCATCATCACGTTGGACTGCCCGGCCGCATTGCGGTTGGCGCAGCAGACCACCCGGTTGTTCGGGAGCAGGAGTCCCGCCGCGCCCGAAACGTAAGGCTTGTCCCCGCCGCCGGCGGTATTGAGAGCGGTCTTGAACACCTCGTCCCCGGTGCTCAGGGCGCATCGCTGGACCCAGTTCAGCCCGTCGAGCCCGGTCGCGGCAAGGCTGTCCTGGCTGATGGTCAGGATCCTTTTCCAAGGATTGGTTCCGGTCATCTGGCCGGTCCCTGTGCCCTTGACGTGCATCCCGTCGAAGTAGGCGGCGCGGCGGCCCCGGAACGAGGCGCCGCCGTCGAGGCTCTGCGTGACCGTCTGGAAGGTGAAGCCGACCACGCGCTGCTCGTTCGTCGGGCAGAAGAGGAAGCCGGAGTGCCCGCCGGTCACCTTCCCGTTGAAGTTGAAGCGCCACTGCTCGTCGCCCGGGACCATCTCCGAGGCCACCTTGGCCCAGCTCTTGCCGCCATCCGTCGAGAGATAGGCGTCCGCCGTGTCGGAGCAGACGAGGATGCGGTGCTGGTTGCTCGGAGCGCACTCCATGTCCCAGATGTTGAAGCTCGCGGGCAGGCCGGCATTGTCCGGCTTGGCGAGGGTCGTCGTGCGGACGTTGGACGTCGCCCAGACGCCGCCGTTGCTGTTCGCGCTGGCGTCGCCGACTCGTGCGCCGGAGACCGCCGTCGAGCTTCCGCCGAAGAAGTGCGCCACGCTCACCTCGCGGGTGAACTTCTGGGTGAAGGTCGCGCCCTCGTCCGTTGAGAGGTGCATGCCCATCCGGCCGGCGAGCATTACGTCGCCGTTCGGCGCGACGTGGACGAAGTAGATACCCTCGTTGCCGCTGGCGAAGGTGGCGATCGGCAACTCCCGGACGAACGAGAAGCTGACGCCGCCATCCGTGCTCTTGAAGAGCGCCTGATAGGTGATGGTGCTGCCCGCGGCGCGCGCCCCATGCTGCTCGACGACGTAGATCGGCCGCTGCGCATCTGTCAGGAGCGCGATCTCCTTCGTCCACGAGCCCGCGCCGCTGGCGCCGTTCTTGGTGTAGACCGCGCAGTTGCTCTGGGTGGCGTCGGCGTAGATGCAGGCCTTCGTGTTGGCGGGATAGGCGAGGTCCGCGTCGAGGAGCGCCTTGGTCGCCTTGAAGACCGTGCAGGCCTGCATCTCCGGCACCTGCGGGCGGCGGGCGACGAAATTGCCGCGGCGGTCGAATGTGTTGCCGAAGTAGTCGAGCGTGGTGCCGTTGCCGTTGGTGAAGGCCTTCTTCGGGCCGGAGGACCCCGACACGTAGGGGCCCGGGCCGGACGGGCGGGTGATGGCGACGCGCTTCGCCCAGTTGAGGGTGCCGTCGCCGACGTAGACGCCGATCGCTTCGGCCGTCGTGCCGAATCCGGCGCCGATGTAAGCGCCGGTGACGCCAACGAAGAGGCCCTGGCCAGCATTGTCGTCGGTGTTCAGGTAGAGGCCGCCGCTCTTGCCGCCGTGGTAGCCGTCGAGCCGCGGGTGCCCCCACAGAACCGGATCGCCATCGCCACCGCCGTTGCCGTTCTTGGTGAGGCGACAGCCGTTCTCGTCCTGCTGCGTGATCACCCACCCGCGCTTGCTCGCATCGATGATCCCGAGGTTCCATGTGCGGCAGCGCTGGTACTGCTGGCCTTGGGAGCCGACGATATTGGCCTCGTAGGCCTCCTTGGTTCGAGGCGAGGCCGGTATCCACGCGGACTGCGTCTCGGGGACGACGACGGGCGGAACGCTGGCCGTCGGAGACCAGGCCGACCACGGTCCCTCGGCCGTGCGCCGCCAGCGGAAGCGCAGCGCCTCGCGCCGGGCCGTCTCGCCGAGCTTGAAGACGCTGTAGTCGACGCGCGGGCTCGCGCCGGGCGCGTTCTTCGCCGGGTCGCGCATGTAGAGCTGGTGGCTGTCCGCGCCGACCCTGGCGACGACCTCGTACTCGCTCTCCGGGATCGGCTCCTTG
>CAZUPA010000227.1:0-4144 GCA_964622205.1 uncultured Sphaerobacteraceae bacterium | reverse complement strand
TTCGGGTGGCGATCGCTATCCGACCTGGACGGCCCCCGACCGCCCCAGTTCCTCGCCATCGGCGTCGAGTGCCGCGACCGCGACGAACGGCCCCGCGGCCCTGGCGTGGATGGCGGTCTCGAAACCGGTCCGCTGGCTGGAACTGACCGGCTCCAGCGCATCGGGGTTCGGACCGGTAAGCACGCTCCACATCCGGACGCCGGTGGCGCCGTTCCAGCTCGCGTAAATCGTCACGTTGTCGCCAAGGCCGGGCTCGACCGCGATATCGGGCGGCGCCGCGGGCAGGCCATCCCATTCGCAGCGGTAGGCCCGGTAGGAGTTTGTTCCTTGCCGGAACCGGCCGTTGAACAGCAGGTTCCCCTCCGCGTCGAACTCGGAGAAGACCGGGGCGCTGCCCCAGCCAACGAAGGCGTTCCCGTTGGGAAGCAGTTGCATGTTGCCCTGGCTGACCGAGAGGACCTCGGTCGGGTGGACGTATTCCCGGGCGAGGGTGGCCACCTGCTCGTCCTCGTCGAGATGGAGCACGAGCCCCCGTGACCAGGCGACATCGTCGGCGTCCTGGTCCGACTCGGCGTTGTCGAACAGCGAAAGCTCGCCGTTGGCGTGAACGCGGGCATCATGCTGGTAGGCGAACGGCGTCCCCTCGCCCATTTCGAAGTCGCTGCGCTTCCCGTTCAGCCGCCACAGCACGCGGCCCGTGGAGCGCTCGATGCGGTAGCAGGCATGGGTGTGGCGGGCCGAAAGGACGAAGTTGTCCTCGGAATCGAGATCGACCGAATTGACATGGAAGTAGTCCCACGGTTCCTCGTCGGTCGGCGCACTGTAGCTCTCTTCGAGAGCGATATGGTCGAGGCTGTGCCACTCAAAGATCATCCGGCCGGTGGCGATGTCGATCTCCTGAACAACGCCATCGAGCGCCGTGCCATCGGCCGATCCGCCAGCCGCCGAGAGGTCCCAGCGAACCGGGTTGTAGACGATAGCGAGCGCGGTTCCCCGGTCGGTGAGCTTGCACTCGTGCTGGTCGAAGCCGGGGAAGCCGTTGGGAACCTGGACCCTGGCCACCTCCTCGTACCGCTGGTTGAGCAGCAGGAGGTGGCCGAAACCGGTTCCCTGGCGGGCGATGCCTTCCCACATGGTGAGGACAGGTTCGCCCATGTACTGCTGGACGCGGACATCGTTGTGGGCCGCGACATCGAGATCGAGCGGGGAGAACCAGACCATCTCGCCACGATTGTCGATGATCATGGCGCCCGTTTGGCCGTCGGTGACCTTGGCGCCCACGAAGACGTAGCCCGGCGCGACCTCGTTGCTGGACTCGGTGATGGTGATCTCCGGCGGCAGCAGGTCGAGCCGCGACTGAAACTCCTGGGGCGGGTGGGATGGCTGGTCGACCTCGCGCTCCGCCGGGGTCTGGACCGGCACGCCGGGAATGGAGATACGAAACGTGACCGATCCGCTCGGGGTGGGGCGGAGGGGAATGCCGGCGCGAACGGTGACCCATTCGTCGGGCTGGAAGGGCGAATCGGGCACGAAGCTGACGCCCATCCCATCGGAGTGGGGGATGAGGACGCCCGAATGGCTGCCGCTGACGGAGCCGATGACGCTGACCGTGCCGATATCGGAGATGGCTTCCCCACGGAAGCTGATCTCGGTTCCCGGCGAAGCCGTCCGCGTGCCGTGGCGCGGAAAGACGAGAAGTCCGGACGCGGTGGCGGACGGTTCGGCGACGGGCGTCTGGGCGACGCCAGTTCCCGGTAGGCCGGCCAGGGCCACCGCCGCGGCGCCAGCCAGGCCACCGAGCAACTCGCGGCGACTTGCGCTGGGCCCCCGCCGCGATTGGCGATCCGTCTGGCCGGCATCCTGTGTCTTCGGTCCCATTGCGTTCCACTCCTCGTGGGTTGTGCGGTTCCGACGGCATCTGGGAGGAGCCCGGTATCGCGGGTCCCAATGCTCTCCGGATTCGGTGTGCTGTCATGGTAACAAAGGTTGCATGTGATACATGATGGCGAATGCCCCCGCCAGGTCGCCCGCGACACCCGCTACCCCGTCGCCCGCCGGGCTGTGACGTGATGCCGGGGATGGTGCGTCGCCACGCCGCCGGTGGGACAATGCGGGGGATACGTGCGGATGCCCTGGCCGGGCGATGTTCCGGCCGTAGCCTGGATGGGGTTCATGACTGCTTCCTCGACTTCCCTTCAACACGCCGCCGTGGTGGTGGACACGAAAGGCCGACCGAACGCCGCGCACCGGCCCGTGCCGATCGGCAACGTGCGGCTGACCGACGATTTCCTGGCGCCACGCCTGCGCATCAACCGGGAGGTAACCATTCCCTCCCAGTTCCAGCACCTGGAGGACACCAATCGCCTCCGCAACTTCCGCCGGGTGGCTGGAGAGTTCGATGGACCGTTCGACGGGATCTATTTCAACGACTCGGACGTGTACAAGTGGCTGGAGGCGGCGGCCTCGGCGATCGCGGCCTATCCGGACGAGGATTCCTCCGGCCTGCTGGCGATGATCGACACCGTCACCGGCCTGATCGAGAACGCCCAGGACGACGATGGGTACCTGAACACCTACTTCTCGGTGGACCTCGTTCACGAGCGCTGGACCAACCTGCGAGACAAGCACGAGCTGTACTGTGGCGGACACTTCATCCAGGCGGCGATCGCGATGCGACGCGCGACCGGCGACGAACGCCTGCTGGCGGTCGCCCGCGGGTTCGCCGATCTCGTCGTTGAGACATTCGGTCCCGCCTCCGAGGGCAAGCTGGAACAAGCCGACGGCCATGAAGAGATCGAGATGGCGCTGATCGAGCTGTACCGGGAAACCGGCGAACGGCGATACCTGGATCAGGCCAGGTTCTTCCTCGATGTGCGCGGCAAGGGAACGATCGGCGGGAGCGACTACCACCAGGACGGAACCCCGGTCCGCGACCAGGACGAGATGGTCGGGCATGCCGTGCGCGCGGTGTACCTGAACGCCGGGGCGGCCGATCTCCTGCTCGAGGGCGAGGACTCCGCGCTGCGGCGGGCGTTGGACCGGATGTGGGCCAACATGACCACCCGCCGGAGCTACGTTAGCGGCGGAATCGGTTCCCGGTGGGAAGGCGAGGCGTTCGGCAAGGACTTCGAGTTGCCCAACCAGCGCGCCTACACCGAGTCCTGCGCCGCGATTGGCGCGATCATGTGGGCCTGGCGGATGCTGATGCTTCGGGTGGAGGACAACACGCGCTACGCCGACTGGATCGAGCACTCGCTGTACAACGCCATGCTGCCAGGTCTGTCGCTGGATGGGCAATCGTACTTCTACCAGAACCCCCTCAGTGACGATGGCGAGCACCGGCGGCAGGCCTGGTTCGGCTGTGCCTGCTGCCCGCCGAACATCGCCCGGGTGATGTCGCAGTTGCCGGGCTACTTCTACTCGGTGACGGCCCGCCGATTCCCGGAATCCGACGGCCAGCACGAGTCGATCTGGGTGCATCTGTACGCCGATGGCGTGGCGGCCATCCCGCTGGCGGCGGGCGCCTCGGTGGGGTTGCGGCAGGTGACGCGCTATCCGTGGGATGGCGAGATATCGATTGAGGTTACCGATCTCGTGGAGACCGGCGATTTCACCCTGAACCTGCGGATACCAGCCTGGAGCCGCGGCGCCTCGGTGCGAGTGAATGGGGAGTCGCTGCCAGCCAGCGAGGCCGCCCACGGCCAGTACGCGACGATTCGCCGGGTATGGAAGGTGGGCGATGTGGTGACGGTGTCGCTGCCGATGCCAGTCGTGCGTGTGGTAGCCCATCCGCGCGTGGCCGAGGATGCTGGGCGCGTGGCGTTGCGGCGCGGTCCGCTGCTGTACTGCGTGGAGGCGGCGGATCACCCTGTGGGCGACGTGCGGGACTTCGTACTGCCGGACGACTCTCCAATCGTCGCGGCGTTCCGGCCCGACCTGCTGGAAGGTGGGGTGGAAGTGCTGACTGCGGACGCCGAGGTGGAGTCGGCGGCGCCTGGTTGGGAAGGCGCGCTGTACCGCCCGCTGGAGTCGCTCGATGGGGACCGGCCGGGCCGGTCGCAGGTGACGTTGACGGCGATTCCGTACTTCGCGTGGGCCAACCGGGGCGCGGGGCCGATGACGGTGTGGCTGCGACGCGGCTAGC
>CAZUPA010000226.1:0-4159 GCA_964622205.1 uncultured Sphaerobacteraceae bacterium | reverse complement strand
CGCTCGGTCATGGCGCGCACGGACGGCCCCACCTCGGCCCCGCTGGCCAGGCCCACCGCCTGGGCCATCCGATCGAGCTTGTCCTCCTCGCGCATCGGCCCACTTCGCTGCCGGTGCCGGCGGTCGTCGGGACGGCTATGACGGGGGCCCTGCGCGAAGTGATGCGATCGGCCCCGCCTTCGATGACAGCAAAGCTCTGCAGCGGGCCGTCGTGCGTGGCGCAGACGGCCACGCCTTTGGCCAGATCGATGGACGAGCCGCCGCCCACGGCGACGATGCAATCGCCCCTCATGTACGCGCCCACCGCCTCGCGCGCGGCAGCCTCGTTCGGGTTCGGTGGCGGGCCGACATAGAGGGCGACGGTGCCCGTTCGGGCGGCCGCATGCCCGAAAGCGTCCAGCACGGCGTCGATGATGCTGGCTGCCGTCACGCCCCGGTCCGTCACGATCAGCTGACGGCGGAGGCCAACCCGTTGACACTGCTGCTTGAGCAGGCCGATGGCGCCGAACTCGACCTGGATCTGGGTAATGCAATTGATGAAAGCCATGGCGAAGTGCAAATTGACGCAATTGATGCAATTGACGCATTTGGCGCAATTGACAGCACCAGTGCAAGTAGCGCATTGAGCGTCGGTTATAGCACGAGCCGGCCGACATCACGGCCCCACTGGCCCCCTGCGTTTTCCTCGATCACCGCTTGGCGCGACCGGGCAGCGGCGTGCCGAAGGTCGTCTCGATTTCCTGCAATGCCTTGCTCGCCCCCGGTTGCGACGACGCGATCTGCTGGGAGGCATTCAGGAGCGAGCCGTGCTCGCCCAGCGCGACCAGAAGCTACAGCTGTTTCAGGTGGCGCCCGGAGATGATCGAGTGGAGTGGTGAAGTCATGCCTGGGTTGTGCAGATGTTATAGCGACATTAAATCTTCTCAGGTGGCGGCGCGGGCAAACACTTAGTTGCCGCGAAGGCACCCACTGCAACACTGCGATCACTTGCTGCCGGCCAAGTCTCTACAGCGGTCGCGAAAGGAAGCTGAACCTTTGACTCTCTTGTCAATCGCAAACCCGAATGATGTGGCCAGAGTCGGGCGTGCGCTGATTTGTTTACAAAGTAGGAGGAGAACGTGAGAAATCTGTGGAAAGGTGGATTGGCTATCCTGGGTGCGATAGCGATCAGCACGGTGGGGATGACGCAAGCTCATGCCCAGAACTTCTGGTCGCCGAGGATCGTGGCGTCGCCATACGAGATGAATGGTTTCCTTAACAAGGAAATTACGAAGGTGGCAGACGTAGTGGCCGACAAAGACCCCGCGCAAAGCTGGCGCCAGAAGGTCGTCGAAGGCCAGAACCTGAGAGCCTACTATGTGGGTTTGAAGGTAGGCGATTCGACGAAGAAGAGGATGTCGTCGGATCACCGCATTGGCTTCATCGTCTGGGAGGGACAGGTTGAAGTCACCGTCCAGGGTCAGCCGACGCTCATGGCCAAGAAGGGGACCATGATCCAGGTTCCGGCCCGCCTGGAGTACCAGTTGAAGAACGTGGGCGAGACGCCGTCGCTGCACTTCGAGGTCTTCCCCAAGGAAATGGAAGATTTCCCCACCCTGATTTACCCGGAAACCGCGGCAACCTTGCCAGCGCCACCGTCGGGCCAGCAGTGGACCCTGAGTGAAATTGGTGCCCCCGATACCTTTACGCGATTGCCCGCCCAGAACGCGAACTTTAGTTTTTTCCGCCACTACCTGGACAGCCCCTCATCCGGCGAATTCGTCAGGGATGACCGCTTTTTCATGAACGCCATCCGCGAAAGGGGTCAGGCAAACGCTCCCACGAACCCAGATATTGGACATTTTCACGTCTATGGTGAGGAATTCTGGTTCGTCATCGAAGGTACGGTCGGCTTCTTGAAGGAAGGCTCCCCATACTCGTTCGCAGAAGCGGGCGATATCATCTACAACCCGCCGATGCGCTGGCACAGGATGGGGACCTATGGGACCAACTTCGGGACGCGAATTGCCATCAACGGCTATCGCTACGGTGATCATCACCTCCCACGGCCCAACAACACCGCCAGCGACAACCAATTCGCGTTCACGGTCGTAAACACGCCTCCGACGACCACGCCGATACTCCCGCCCGCGACGGCGGACGGCTGGTACCTCCGGCCGAAGGTGAAGCTGGCCGCCTATCCGGACGCGAAAAGCCCCGAAGATGGCATGGATTACACCGAGTACTGGCTCGACGGTGCTGCGACCCCGACCCGGTATACCGGCCCCTTCCAGATCAGCGGCGACGGCCAGCACACGCTGACGTACCGTTCGGTGGACAAGGCGGGCAATGTCGAGGATCCCAAGACGGTGACGATCGGGGTCATCAATCTTCCGCCGCTCACCCTGCGCGCACCCAGCACGTTGAATCTTCGCACCAGCGGCGGCCGGGTTGCCATGCACATCAGCGTCCCTGAGGGTTACGACCTGCGGGCATGGGCGGTGGCCGATATCCGCGCCGAAGGTTCGCCTGCAGTGTCCGCGGAGTACTCAGTCGACGGCCGACAGATCAACGCGACCTTCGACAGGGCGGCTTTTACAAACGTCCCTGCCGGCGATGCAGTCAAGATCAGGGTCACCGGGAAATTCAACTACAACGGCGCGCAGGCGCCGCTGGTGGCAAGCACTCTCGTGCGAGTAATCCGTTAGGCACTGACCCCCTGGCCGGCGCGTCGCCGGCCAGGGATCGTTCCGACCTTGGAAGCGATAGTCAGCGAGTTCGGCCGGAAAAAGCAGAATGTTCAAACGCTTGGTAGTTGGTTGCATAGCTTTCCGGATGATCTGGGCGAACGCTGCATCTGTCGTCTACACCAGCGCTCAGTACGCCACCGCAATGGCGGCGAGCTGATTCGTTTACGAAGTAAGGAGGAGAACGTGAGAAATATGTGGAAATGTGGATTGGCCATCCTGGGTGTGATCGCGATCAACACGCTGGGGGTCACGGAGGCTCTTGCACAGGCCAAGGCCTGGACGCCAACGCCGACAGTGCTGGCGCCGTACGTGAACGGGCACAAGCCGTTGACGAAGGTGAGTGAGGTACTCGCGGATAAAGACCAATCGGTGAGCTGGCGCCACCAAGTCGTCGATGATTCCAGCCTGAAAGCCGCATGGGTGGGTTTGAAGCCAGGTGATGCGACGAGGACGAGGCGGGTGGCAAATCACCAAAGCGCCTTCATCGTCTGGGAAGGGTCGGTTCAAGTCGCCATCGCGGGTCAGACGACGTTTACCGCCACCAAGGGTGAAATCATCCGGGTTCCGCTCCGCAACACGTTTACGCTGACGAACGTGGGTTCAACGCCGTCGCTGCACTTTGAGATCTTCAATGGAACGCGTGTCGTCATTTACCCGGCAGACGCAGCAAATAGTCTGCCACGGCCCCCCCAGGGCACCGTGTGGTACCAGACCAGCGAAAATTTCGGCTCGCGCGCCCAAGCCTATTCGGTACAGGGCGAGCCGGTTTCCCGCAACTTCATTACTACCCCCGGAAGCTTCCTGATGGTAGACGATCCTCAGTTGTTGATTCAGGCCATCCGCGGCATGCCTCCCCCCACAGACCCGGCGCATTTCCATCTCCATGGTGGTGAATTCTGGTTCGTCATGGAAGGTCAGATCACCTCCTCGATCGAAGGCCGGAACCCCTTTGTCGCAGGCGCGGGCGATATCGTCTATGTCCCGAAGGGCCGCTCGCACCAATGGTCGCACGATGGTGCTGGGTTCTCGACGGCAGTTCAAATCAGCGGCTTTCCCGTGGGTTCGCCTAATGTCGTAGTGAACCCCCAGCCCCCGGTCCCGCCACTGGACCCGTAATCCCCCACACTGGAACAGGCAACTGATCCAACTCAACCGGCGGCCTGCCCACATCGCGAGGGCGGGCCGCTCGCGTCTGAAGCGCCTTACTCGGCCTGCGGCCCATGAATCTTTCGAGACGAAATCTGTTCAAGCGGCTCGTGGGCGGCTGTGCCGCGGCCGGTGTCGCCCACGCGGCGCTCGCCGAAAGGCCGGGCGAGAAAGCCTTCAATCTGTCGCTCAGGAACGGTCGGCTCGAGTCTAAGAACAACACGTTGCTTGTGCGGCGCGGCGAGCGGGTCGAGCTGAGGTTCTCCACCGACCGCCCGATCCAG
>CAZUPA010000225.1:0-4183 GCA_964622205.1 uncultured Sphaerobacteraceae bacterium | reverse complement strand
AGCCATTGTCGAACCAGGCGAAGACGGGGATGATGTCCACGCCAATACCGCGCGGCGCGGGGATGTCCGCCCGCCATCCGGCGCCCGTCCATGTCGCAAGCATCCTTCTGGAGAGACGCCATGATTATCGATGCCCATTGCCATGCCTGGTCGTACTGGCCCTACGATCCCCCGGTTCCAGACCCGGAATCCCGCGGGACCATCGAGCAATTGCTGAACGAGATGGATCTGCACGGCGTCGACAAGGCGTTTCTGGTCTGCGCCCAGATCGAGCACAATCCGGAGAACAATGCCTATGGCGCGGAGGCCGCGGCCAGGCATCCGGACCGGATCGTCCAGTGCGCCGATCTCGACTCGTTCTGGTCCCGGACGTATCACGTCCCGGGCGCGGCTGAACGGCTGCGGGAAATGGCGCGGAAGTGGCCACTGGGCGGATTCACGCATTACCTGCGCGAGGACGACGACGGCGCGTGGCTGCATTCGGACGAGGGCGTCGCGGTGTTCGAGGTCGCGCGCGAGCATGGCCTGATCGCCTCGATCGCCGGTCACCCCCACCAGCACCCGGCCCTGCGGGAGATCGCCCAGCGCTTCCCGGAGGTGCCGATCCTCTGCCACCACCTGGCGATGATCCCGTCCAACGACCTGGATGGCCTGAAGGAAGTCCTCGCCTCGGCGGCGGTGGAGAACATCAACATCAAGGTCTCGGGCTACAACTACAGTTCGCCCGTGAAGTGGAGCTTCCCCTATTCCGATGTCCACTGGATCGTGCGGAACCTCTACGAGCACTTCGGGCCGCGACGCCTGGTATGGGGATCGGACTACCCCGTCCTGCGCGCCTCCGGCACCTATCGCCAGGCGATGGAGATGATCCGGTCTCAGATGACATTCATCGCCGGGGCCGACAAGCCGCTCATCTTCGGCGACAACCTGGCCCGGCTACTCAAGCTCTGATCAGCCCCCATCCACCTCGACGATGGCGGAGATAACGACCGCGCTGGCGCTCGGCAGCGCGGCCATCCCCGGCGAAGTCCGGGCGTGGGCTCCCACCTCCGGTCCGAATAGCTCGACGATGAAATCCGAGAAGCCGTTGATCACGCCCGAGGTGCCGGCGAATCCGGGATCGGCGTTCACCATGCCGGTGACGGAGAGCCAGGCGGTGATCCGGTCGAGGTCGCCCAGTTCCCGCTGGAGGGTGCCAAGAATCGAGAGGGCGCATCCCCTCGCGGCGATCCTGGCGTCCTCCGGTGAGACCTCCGATGGCACCTTGCCGAACGGACCGGCGGCCGTGCCATCGGCGTTGCGAGCCGATTGGCCCGAGACGTAGGCCACATTGTTCCGCACGCGTATCCAGTACGGCGGGACCGGCGTTCCCTCGGGAACCTTCGCCGCCTCCGGCAACACCAGCCCCATCGCCTCCAGCTTCGCCTCGATCCGCACGGTTCTTGCCTCCAGGTTTGAGCGCCACGCCAGTCACGTTAACTCATTCTCCCAGCGACCCGCCAGGAACGAAAGTGGGCCGGGCCTCGACCGTGTCGTCGGCGCGCACCGGATCGTCGGCGCGTTCATGCCTCCGGAGTCCCAACGCGATCACGGCCGCGCTCAGGATCGCGATCGAGACGGGAACGAACAGCGCCGTCGAGAAGTGGTCCATCGAGGCGCCCGCCACCTCGCTGTCACCGCTGGACGAGACCAGCACCGCCGTCACCACCGCCAGCCCGATCGCCGTCCCGAATTGCCACGAGGTGTAGAGCAACCCACCGGCAAGCCCCTGCTCCTCCGAGGTCACGCCATCGGTGGCGGTGATCGTGAGCGGGCCGTAGGCGAAGGCGAACGCGAGGCCGATCAGCACCAGCGAGGGCAGGATGCCCGTGACATACGGGGTGGTGGCGTCGATCCGGGTGAACAGGGCGAACCCGAGCGCGGCCGAAAGCAGCCCGCCAAGGATGACGCGATTCACGCCGAAGCGGTTCACCAGAACCGGTGTCAACGTCGGCGCGAGGATCAGGTCCAGACCCGCCACCACCATCGCCAGGCCGGTTTCGAGGGCGGACCAGCCGCGCACCTGCCGCAGGTACAGCACCAGCAGGAACTGGAAGGCCATGAACGATCCGGCGAACAGCGCGGCGCTGAGGTTGGCGCGGACCCGCGCGCTGGATCGCAGGATACCGAAGCGCACCAGGGGCTGGGCGGAGCGTCGCTCAATGACCACGAACAGGCCAAGCAGCACGAGCGAGGCCGCCGCCGTTAGCACCGTCTGGACCCAGCCGGTTTCGGTCGCGTGTACCACGGCGTAAGCAAACACCACCATCGCCGCGGTGGCGGTGAGCGCGCCCGCGATGTCGAAACCATCGGTGCGCGCCCGCTGGTCGTTGTTCGGAATCAGCCGTATACCGGCCAGGAGGACAGCGAGCGAGACGATGACGGGGACGAAGAAGACGAGCCGCCAGCCGAACTCGGTCAGGACGCCACCGGCCACCAGGCCAAGCGTGAACCCGGCCGCGCCGGTGCCGGAATAGATGAGGAGCGCCCGGTTGCGGACCGATCCCTCGGGGAACGAGGTGGTGATGATCGAGAGCCCGGCCGGGGTCATGAAGGCCGCGGCCACGCCGGTCACCAGGCGGGCGAGGATGATCGTCCAGCCCCCGGTGGCGATGCCTCCAAGTCCGGAGAACGCGACGAACACGCCCAGCCACAGCAGGAACATCCTGCGCCGGCCAAGCAGGTCTGCCGCCCGTCCACCCAGCAGCATGAATCCGCCGTAGCCCAGCACGTAGGCGCTGACGACCCACTGCAACGAGCTGGTGGACATGCCCAGGTCGGACTGGATGGACGGAAGCGCGACGCCCATCATCGAAACGTCGAGTCCTTCGAGGAAGATGGCGCCGCAGAGCACGAGCAGCATGGCCCAGGCGCGGGTAGTCATCCGGCCGGCGGCGTCGGTGGCGGCGGGGAGGTTGTGTGAAGACATCGGCATACTCCCAGGGATTGCGGTGGCTTGTATAGTGGAAGCCAGAATGGAAACGGAAGCAAGTTCCGTTTTGTAACCATCGCCGAGTATGCCGAGTCAATCCTGAATATGGAAGAAGGCACCATGAAGGAACCAGGTTACTGGGAGAATACCGGCAACCCGTCCGACCCGTTCCAGTGGGATACGCGGGAGGATTGCGAGGTGCGCCAGATCCTCGACCGGATCGCCGACAAGTGGTCGCTGCTGGTGATCGCGTTGCTGGACAACCGGTCGATGCGGTTCAGCGAACTCCGCCGGGAGATCGACGGCGTCAGCCAGCGGATGCTCACCCTCACGCTGCGACAGCTCGAGCGGGACGGCATCGTGAAGCGCACGGTCCATCCGGTCGTGCCGCCCCGCGTGGATTACGAGCTGACTCCACTGGGGTCGTCGCTGCACGAAACGATCCAGGCGCTTGTCACCTGGACCGAATCGCACCAGACCGAGATCGCCGCCGCTCGCCACGCCTATGACGAGCGTGCGGCGGCCGAGCAGGCAGTGCTGGCTCACGGCGGCCAGGCATAGCGTCGAACATCCACTCCAGACGGACGTTCGAGTCTCTGATACGGGCAGGGAAGCGACGATTCGCTGGCCTGTCTCGCAACGGCGGCGTTACGACGGCACTCCAGACGTGGTTCGCGCGGAGGCAACGAGTTCGCGGGTGGCCGGTGCTACCTCCTTGGCGAAGAGTTCGATCGTGCCGGCGTCGTCCGCCATCAGGATGAAGCCGGTCACGCCGTAGAGGAAGGTCAGTTCCGCCAGTTCCTCGGACCACTGCTTCGGCGGCCCGACCAGCAGGGAGCGTCCTTCGCGGGCGAACTGGCCGGAAATATTCAGCAACCGCCGGATTTCCGATGGATCGCGGCCAGCCTTCTGGGCCCCCTCGTCGACATGCTTGTTCAACTCGATGAGGTCGGACGGGCCGCCCTGAAGGTAGCCAAGCGACGGCAGCGTGCCATCCGCCACCCTGCCGGTCATGCGCAGGATGCGGGGCTTGTAGGCGCCAACCCAGATTCCGATGTCGTGGGCCGGAGCCGGACCGCGCTTGGCGCCCTTCACCTGGTAGAACTCGCCTTCCTGACGAACTCCCCCGCGGGTGTCCGTGTCCCAGATGTCCTTCATGATCGTGATCGCTTCTTCGAGCGCCTCGACCGACTGGCCCGGCGTGAGCCGCCG
>CAZUPA010000224.1:0-4205 GCA_964622205.1 uncultured Sphaerobacteraceae bacterium | reverse complement strand
TGGCTTCGATCTCGATCGAGATCTTCACTTCGTCGCTGACGAGCACGCCGCCCGACTCGAGGGCCGTGTTCCAGTTGAGACCGTAGTCCTTGCGGTTGATCCTGGTCGAGGCGGAGTAGCTGATCACCTGCTGGCCCCACGGGTTGGCGCCCTGGCCGTTGAGTTCGGTGTCGAGCACAACCTGCCTGGTCACGCCGTGAATCGTCAGGTCGCCGGTTACCTTCAGGTCGCTGCCCCTGGCTTCCACGCTGGTGCTCTTGAACGTCAGGCTGGGGAAGGTTTCCACATCGAAGAAGTCAGCCGAACGAAGGTGCTCGTCGCGCTTCTCGTCGCGGGTGTCGATGCTGGCCGCGCCAATGGTCACGTCCACGCTCGAATTGGCGACGTTCTCGCTGTCCAGGTTGATCGCGCCCGAAACCTCGGTGAAGCGGCCCTTCACCGTCGCGAACATCATGTGCTTGACGGAGAACTCGACCACGGAGTGAGAAGGATCGATGGTCCAGGTGGTGGTGGATGTAGCGGTATCGGTCATGGGATAAAGACTCCTTGATGGTGGGGGCGCGACTTTCGTGCCCTGAATTGCGCGATGAGTCCACCCCAGCGGTGACCTCAATTGCGTCTCTGTTACTAACTATAAGTATGTCCGTTACCGATGTCAAGGAGTTTCGGGAAGTTGGGTTTAGAAATAAACTATTGGACTGACTGGTTGGAATCAGGGCTCGTCGCGGCGGTCGCGGTTGCCCGCCAGCCCATCGAGCGAGGCGAGAACGCGCTCCAGGGATGAGCCAGTGGGCTCGGGCTCGTCCTCTACATACCCAACCGCGACTCCCACCAGCACCTTGCCGCCACGCGGTATTCCCAGGATCGACCGCACGTGTTCCTGCGCTTCGCGGGTCGTGAACAAGCCGTAGGCCGCCCCCAGCCCGTGCCGGTTGGCTTCCAGCATGACCGCATCGGCTATCCTGCTCTCCAGGTTCGAGGTGCTCCGCACCTCAAATCCCTGCTGGATCGCGACAATGACCACCGCGGCGCCAGCCATCCCTCCGGTGAATGTCCCGGCGGTGGTCAACGCATCCCTGGTTTCCAGATCGTCCACCACCATGAACCTGGCGGGCGAGTCGCCTTCGGTGCTCACCAGCCTGGCCGCCGCCAGCAGATCGTCGATCATCTTCAACGGCACGGGCTTGTCGAGAAACCGCCGCGTATGGCGCAGCCCCTTGAGGAGTGAGTTCGAATCCTGTGCGTCGCCATGTTCAGGCATGAAAGGTATTCGTCCGTTTCTCGCCAGGCGCCGCCGATATCCCTGGCGTCGTTCGCATGTCGCTAGCTGGGTCTCTGGCCATACCGGCCACGGCTCACGATGTCCTGGAGCGGCTTGCGCCCGCGCAACGTTGGGGCCGCCTGCTGCTGGCTGGTATCCGTGTAACCGATACCAATCGCTGACCACACGTCACGGTCGGCCGGTATCCCGAGCAGTTCCCTTACCTGAGCCTTGGCGTCGTCGGTGCTGAACCAGGCTGTCCCGCTCCCCAGCCCATGGTGCGCGGCGGCCAGCATGATCCGCTCCGAAAGCCTGCCCTCATCATACGCCTCACTTCGCGGCGATGCGCCATTCAGCACGATCACGATCGAAAGCGGCACGTTATCGAGGAACTGGGTGAACGCTCCGTACCCGGCAAGGGCGCGGTTGGTCTCCGGGTCGTCGACCACGATGAACTCCCAGGGCTGGGTGTTCTTGGCGCTGCCTGTCCACCGGGCGACTTCGAGCATGCTCGCGATCGCCTCCTCTGGCACGGGTGTGTCCAGAAAGCGCCGGGACTGCCGCAGCCCACGCAAGGCCGCGATGAAGGAATCGTTCGATGATGCGATGGACATGACCGTGTACTCCTGATGATGACTGTTTCATCCCGGGGCCGAATCGATACTGGTTGGCGGGAAGACCGGGTCCCACGCGGACGAAGCCTTCCGGAAGAGGAGGCTCAGGACGCGCCGCCGTACCTGTTGTGGCTGACAAGTTCGCTCAACGGCTTGCGGCCCGCCTGGGCCGGGTTCGGCCGGTGATCCTTCAGTGCCTTCGGGTATCCCAGCACAACCACCGCTCGGGCGAACTTGTCGTCTGGCACGCCGAGGATCGCACGTCCCGTGGCCTGTTGCGCTTCGTCGCCGAACCAGGCGGTTCCCCCGCCCAGGCCGAGCAACCGGGCCGCCACCAGCAGCCGCTCGGTCACGCGACCCTCATCGAAGGCTTCGCTCACCTGGCTCTTGCCATTGAGCACCACGGCGATCGCCAGGGGCGCGTCCGCCACCCAATTGATCGGGGCGCGAATCTCGCTGATCGCCTTCAGGATATCCGGGTCCTGGATCACAACGAAGTGCCAGGGTTGCGTGTTCCGCGAACTCCCCGTCCATTGGGCCACCTCCAGCAGTTCCCGGACAACGTCTTCGTGTACTGGCTGATCGAGGTATTGTCGCGCCTGCCGAACCTTCTTCATCTGGGCTACGGCTTCGGGATGGGTAGTGCCGGTCGTCATGGCGCCCTCCTGGGCTTTGGCGCTCCACCTTCACGGATGGCGGCGGCGCGCGATGATGTCAAGACTTCCCATTGTAAAGCAGGTTGGCCAGCATTGATCTCGCGGATCGCCAAGAGCGGACACGGGTGGTCAGGGCAGGAGGGGAGCCAATGCGCGCTCGATATCCTGGAAGGCAATCGGGCCTTGATGAATCGCCACAACCGTGCCAGTGGCGTCCACCACGATCGTCACGGGCACGGTTGTGGCTCCGTATTGGGTGGCCACCGCCTCGTCGGCGTCCAGCAACATGGTGTAGGAGGCGCCGTGGCGATCCGCGGCCTTCGCCACCCGGTCCACCGGTTCGTCCGGCGCGATACCCACCACGGCCACCTGCCCATCCCACTGATCGGCGGCCTGCTGGATCACCGGCAGGTCCGCGATACAGTCCAGGCACCAGGTGTTCCACAGGTGGATGACCAGCGGCCGCCCCTCGAAATCGGCCAGCTCGACGACATCGTCCGTGGTCGAAAGCAGGCGGAACGGCGGCAAGGCGTCGCCGGCTTCCAGACCATTTCCATTGGTTGAAATCAACGCCCCGTCCGGACCAACGATGCCGAATCCGGCCACCGGCTCATGCGCATCCCAGCCAATCCAGATCGTGGCCACGACCAGGATGGCCACCAGAATGCCACTGAGCAGGCGTCCCATATCGATTCCCGGCCACCTGGCGACCGGCGTGGACGATGCGCGATTGGCCTGGAGGCGAATGTCGCCAAGCCCGCCCGATGCCTGGGCTTCCTTACGCGTGAGCCGCGCCGGCGCGCGCTCCGGAACCTGGCGGCCCTCCCGCCGGCTCTCGGGTGAGGACAACACCGGTCCGGGCAGGACGTGCGTCCCTGGATCGGCTGGCGCCTTCTCCCCGGCCATCCCGCGGGGGACCGGGGGACCAATGCGAACGGGCGGATCAGACATCAGTGGATGCGCCACTCCTGGATCGAAATGCCCGGTGCGAGGGTACGTTTGGGCATGCTGGCGTCAAGCATACAAGGGGGCCGGTCCTCCGGCGACGCGATGGAGCCGATTCACGCCGCGAACACGCGCGGGAAGGGTCAACTCCGGAACGTGGGACTCCGGCGCGGCCG
The DNA here is from genome assembly GCA_964622205.1 of uncultured Sphaerobacteraceae bacterium. GTDB lineage: Bacteria > Chloroflexota > Chloroflexia > Thermomicrobiales > UBA6265 > JACCYX01. The sequence goes on along the minus strand of CAZUPA010000224.1, from coordinate 553 downwards.
GGACCGCGTCGTCCACTCAAACTTCAACTCGGTAGTTCAGGGCAAGCTCGTTCGCCTGCATCCCGCGAATCCCCCAGTTCTCTCTCGGCGTCTCCGTGATGGTGATCTCCACATCTCCCGGCGATATTCCACACCCGGTTTCCAGCCGGGCGAATATCCCGCGGATGAAGTTGCCCTTCGCTTCCGTCGAGCGCCCTTCGAACATCGACACCTCGATGATGGTGTACTGCCTGCTCCGGTCACCTGGGTAGATGAAATCGGCCGCATCCAGCCCGAAGAACCGGTGGAACCGTTTCTCTTCGGGCAGCCCCAACGCGTCCATCGCGCTGTGGTGGATGGCATCCGAGATTCCGGCCCGGTGCCGGTTCAGGTGGTCGTGCAACCCATGGATCTTCACCTGCGCCATCGCTCGTCTTGACCTCCGGTTCTCGATATGGCCACCGAGGCGGCGCGGATCGCCCGCCTCTCGCTAAGTCCTTGACCGCCAGAGTACGATAAGAAGGCTTCCCACCCCAGTCCGGAGAAGCGCCGGGTTCCGGGGCCACGTTTCGAG
>CAZUPA010000223.1:0-4225 GCA_964622205.1 uncultured Sphaerobacteraceae bacterium | reverse complement strand
TCGACTCCAGCTGCTCTGGATAGGCAACCCGCGCCGACAAACCGGCCCCTGACATTCCTTTCCGGCCCCAGCCAAGAATCGCGGAGTACCGGTGTCTTGATCGAGACACCGGTACTCTGACGTCACGAGCGGCGTTCCATGATCGAACACCCATGCATACACGGAACCCCCATGCACGCCGCATCGCTCACCAGCCCAGTTCGGCAACCGCGGCGTCGACCTCGTCCTGGGTCACGAGAACGACTGACATCGGCGGATCGAGCTCGTGACTCCCCCCAAGAGCCTCCAGGTCCGCTGCCCGCTTGGCGAACTTCGCACCCTGACTCTTCAAATCCCGGGCAGCCATGAGGAACGCCAACCGAGCGTCAATGTAGGCCCGTTCCATCGGTCCGGCGAATGCGTGAACCGCGTTGAGATTCGACCGTGCCAGTCCGAGCGGGGTATCGATGCTTCCGTGTACTTGTGGCGGTGTCGTGCCCATTAGTCCAACCTCGCATATCCGTGTGAATCGATGACCACGCTTCCGGACGCCCGCGCGCGTTCCCGCTGCTTCCGTGCGCGCTCGGTCGCCTCGTGTTCTCGCTTGCGTTGCTCTTCGATCGCCGCGGCGCTCTCCTGAACGCGGGCCAGGAACTCGGCCGACCTGCGGGCAGGCTCGGCTCGCCAGGTCTCGACCTGCTGGCGCAGGCTGGGACCATAGTGATGCCCATGCCTCATGTAGCTCTCGGGAATGATGAACATCGGCTCCTGGGCGCGTTCCAGGCCATGCCCGTGTCCGGTATCGCACCGGTTGAATTCGCCCTCCACGCGCCGGAATTCCTCACGCTTGGCGAAGAATGCGTCGTAGAGATCACCCAGTTCCATGATCTTTTCTGTCACGTCGCGTTGCAGGGCCAACACGTCGGCGCTCAGTGGCGCCAGCTCTTCCCGCCGGATCGCCGCGATGTTGGCGCTCTGCTCGCTGGCCAGGATCGCCTTCCGGGCTTCCAGTCCGTCGATCGCGAGCCGGGCTTCTTCCAGGGCCTCGGCATTCTCCTGCTTGCGAATCTCAAGGCCCTGGAGGGTATCGGTCGCAACCTTCACGCCCATCAGCCTGGCGGCCAGGATCTCGCCGATCTGATCGTTGATGGATCGCTGCTCCGACTCCAGCTCCTTGTGCCTGGATTGCAGGGTGGTCAGGTGGCCGCGAACGACCTCGATTGACTCCACGTCCGCCTTCCGCGCTTCCACGGTCGGCGCCGCCGCTTTTCCGGACTTCCGTCCAAACATGGTGACCATCGTTATGCTCCCTTCCCGAAGCGTCGGTGACGCTCCTGTTCGACCGCTTCGGCGATGATGCGTTGAAGCGGCGTTGACCCATGGAGCGCGGCATGGATACCGCGCAGGGTTGCTTCACCGCCGGGTTGCCGCCCAAGCTCTCGCAACCGCCGTTCAAAGTCGCCAGCCGACTCGAACGCGCTCCGGGCCAGCGCGACCGCGTTCGAGTCGCCAGGAACGGGCACGACGCTGATGTCGAGCAGCTCGGCCTTCGTCACCCGATTCCCTGACTGAAGGATCGTGTCCCAGCCCACGCTGACCGAGTTCAAATAGCCTTCCCGGATCTTGCGCTCGATGTCGCGGGCGAACGGGTCGCCCTGGTCGAACACGAGATCGGCCACGAGGCCGGCGGCTTCCTGGCGCACATCGGTGGCCTTGCCGATCGGCGGACGGTCACCCCGGTAATCATGCCCCCAGAGCACGACCGGGTTCCGGCGATACGGTTCCAGGTTCCAGGCGTCCTTTTCGATGATCAGCCCGTCCCGGGCGAGGTTGTGTGTCGACGCGAGAAAGGTGATCGGTCCGGTCGAACCGGCCCTCACCGCGTATGCGCGAACCGTCTTGGTCATGGTGCCCCGCCTTCCCTGGTGTGTGAATCCCGCTCCCAGCTTGACGCGTTATTTGCCCCTGAGAGCGTCTGGGACGTGCCCTCATGACTCCCGATACCTTGCACCTCTGGCCCATCGCGGCAGGCCGGGCAGACGCGCCAGGTTCCGCGTACGTAATCCGCGTGATCCGGGGAGAATTCCTCCCCGCAGCCGCCACACTTGATCGTCAGCTCGCCGGCCATTACGGCTTTCCTCCGTACATGGCCAGCTCAGGCCCGAGGTTGCGGGCCAACTGGCCGCCGGCTTCGGCATCCTGGATGAGCTTGCGCAGTTCCTCCGGCGTCACCGAGTAGTAGACGTTCACCACCTGGCCACCCTGGCCAGCGCCATGGATACTCCCGCTGAGCGAAGGGTTGGCGCTCGCGAAGTCATCGATCACGCCGTCGATCGCTCGATTCAGCCTGCTCCTTCGGTCGTCGATTCCGATGACCAGACCATCCATGGCGTCATGGCCAGCGCCGATCATCATGGGCCACGGTGAGTTCCCGAGAGCCGGGATTCGGGACATGATCGCAATGGCCTGGCTCACAACGTTTTGCAGCGCCCCGAGGCGACTGGCCGCGCCGTTGACCAGCCCCTGGATCGCGTCGGCCCCTGCCCCGTGGAACCGGCCCGACATGCCCGCCGCGGCACTCGCCGCGGCCGACATCCCACTGCTGACCGAGGCAACCACAGCCGACATCCCGGAACTCACGGCGCTCCGCATCGAGGCCATGGCGGAGACGGTCCGGGTGGTCATCGTCGTGAACGCCGCCCCGACGATGGTGTTCATGATGCTGGTCTGGGTCGCCGCCGCCGTGTTCATGTTCATGAACTCGGTCTTCACCGCGCTGGTCATGTTGCTGGCGCGGTCGATCAGCTTCAGCGCCATCGCCCCGACCGTGGAGATCGCCGACGACGACATGTCGCCAATCGACTTCACCACGCTGGAGCGCATCGACTCCGAACTCGAGATCGCGGATGATTTCGCCCGGTCGAAGTTGCTCTGGGTGAGGCTGGCCACCGTGGGCAGCGTGCCGCTGAATCCGCCCTTGATGCTGGCGAGGGCGGCGAGCGGCGCGGCTGGCCAGGTGGCGGCGGTGCCGAAGCCGAGGCCAATGGGCGGGATGTTGAGGTCGTAGGACGCCTTGACCTCGGCCATCCGGTCCTTGAGCGACTGGAGACCCGCCAACATCTCGGTGAAATTAGAGCTGGCGAAGGCAGGCATTTCCCCGAAGTTCGGCAGGCCCTGAGTGGGCTTGTACCAGCCCCATGGCCCCTGAACCTGTCCCGCGCCCTCGCCTTGCCCCGGGTTACTCGAGGGCGGGAGGTTCCCTTCGTTGTTGACGACGGATTCCCGCTCACCGGCGCCGCTGCGACCACCGCCGAAGAGCCCACTGAATTGGTTCCACAGGTCGATCGCGGTCTGGAGCTTGGTGATGATGGAATCAATCGGCCCGGTTATGGAGCTGAAGTCGGGGACCAGTGCTGTCACGGTGTCGATGGCGGTCTGGATCGCGGAGATCGCGGTCTTCAGGTTGTCCCAGACTGTCTTGAAGGTGTTGATGGTGGTTTCGCTGGTGGAGAAGTCGATGACGTACTTAACGACGGCGGCGATGTCGTCCGTGATCGCGGAGATGACCTCTTTCAGGCTGTTCCAGACCGCCTTGTATGCATTGACAACGGCCTCGCTCGTAGCGAAGTCGAAGGCAAATTTCACCAGTTCGGCGATCGAGGGCACGATGGCTTCCACCGCGACCTTGAGCGCGTCCCAGACCGCCTGGAACGTGGCGATGGTTGTCTCGTGGGTACTGAAGTCGATCACGTGGCCGACGATCGCGCTGATGGCGCTGATGACCCAGCGAATCGAGCTCTCCAGGAATGCCCATGTCGCCTTGAAGGCATTGATGGTGGACTCCTGGGCGCCGAAGTCGATTGCCATGTTGACCAGTCCGGTGATCGCGTCCACGACCCACCCAACGGCGATGGCAACGGCGTTGAAGATCGGCCTCAGTGCCGGGAATCGGTTGGTGATCGCGTCAGCGGCCGCATTGACCCCGGCCTGGATCGCGCCCAGGAGCGCCGCGAACATGCCGGCGTAGTCGCCGGCCCGGAAAGCGTTCAACGCATCGCGGAGATGACCAACAACCTCGGTGAGGGCCGGGAATACCTTCTGCAGGGCACCGAGCGCGGCGAGCATCGGGTCACCGCTGATGGCGAGGTATTCGTCGAACACTGTCTTGAGTTCGCGGAACTTCTCGACGATCCAGTTGAGCGCGGTCAGCAGCTCGTCGCGGAACACCCATGCCAGCAGGGCCACG
>CAZUPA010000222.1:0-4296 GCA_964622205.1 uncultured Sphaerobacteraceae bacterium | reverse complement strand
CCGGTATCGCCAGTTGCGCTCCAGAAGTAGCTCATCCATACTCAGGTCATTGCGTGACCATCATCGCCGGAAGATTGGCGGGGTGGCGCTGGCCCTTGTGATACGAAGGAGCATAGGTCGATGGCGACTACATATCGAGACCTCCTCGCCCAGGTGAAATCCCGGATCCGGGAAGTCGACGCGGCCGGGGCCCAGGAGCTGATCGCGGGCGGCGCGCACGCGATTGACGTCCGCGAGCCGGACGAAGTGGCTCAGGGCGTGGTGCCTGGGGCGACGGCGATTCCCCGCGGGTTCCTGGAGTCGCGGATCGAGGATACGGTGCGCGATCGGGACGAACCGATCGTGCTGTACTGCGCCGGTGGAGCGCGGTCGGCGTTCGCCACCGAATCGCTGCACGAGCTTGGCTACACCAACGTCGTCTCCATGATCGGCGGCTTCGGCGCGTGGAAGTCGGCCGGGCTGCCGTGGGAGACGCCGTTCCAGTTCACCCCCGAGCAGCAGCGGCGCTATTCCCGCCACCTGCTGATCCCGGAGATCGGCGAGAAGGGCCAGCGGAAGCTGCTCGACGCGAAGGTGCTTCTCATTGGAGCGGGCGGTCTCGGTTCGCCCGCCGCGCTGTACCTGGCGGCGGCCGGTGTCGGCACGCTTGGCATCATCGATGACGACGTGGTCGACGATTCGAACCTCCAGCGGCAGGTGATCCATTCCACCGACCGGATCGGCATGTCGAAGGTCGAGTCGGCGCGACAGTCGATCACGGCGCTCAACCCGGATGTGACCGTCGTGGGCCACGAGGTGCGGCTCACCAAGGAGAACGCGCTCCAGATCTTCAAGGACTACGACGTGATCGTGGACGGGGCCGACAACTTCGCGACCCGCTACCTCGTCAACGACGCCTGCGTGATCCTCGAGAAGCCGAACGTCCACGGCAGCATCTTCCGCTTCGAGGGCCAGGTGACGGTCTTCGATTCGGCCAACGGGCCGTGCTATCGTTGCCTCTTCCCGGACCCGCCTCCGCCCGATCTCGCGCCGAACTGCGCCGAGGCCGGCGTGCTGGGCGTGTTGCCGGGAACGGTCGGAATGCTGCAGGCGACCGAGACGATCAAGCTGGTGGCCGGCATCGGAACCCCGCTCACCGGACGCCTGCTGCTCTACGATGCACTGGATACAACGTTCCGTGAGATGAAGCTGCACAAGGATTCGGAGTGCCCGGTCTGCGGCACATCGACCATCGAGTCGCTTGACGCCATCACCTACACCGACATCTCCTGCGCGGTGCCATCGCTGGCGGCCGCGTCCGCATAGCGCCGAACACGCGCGAGAGGCCTTCCGGTTCGCCGGGAGGCCTCTTCTTGGTTGCGCCCGGCGCGGAATCAGGCGAGGGTGACTTCGGTGATCTCGCCTTCGACGATGCGGAAGCCGTGAATGACCGGAGCATCCGGATGTTCCAGCGAGCAGATCACGTAGACGGCTTCCGGCCAGAACGCGAACTCGACATCCGTTTTCGATGGGTAGGCGACGGTGGCCGGGTGCGAGTGGTAGACGGCGAGCAGCGATTCGCCGCGGTTCTCAAGCTCCCAGTAGAGCTTGAAGAACTCCTCGTCGTCGAACAGGTAGCGGGTATTGCCTGGCTCGGTGTTGGTGAGCCGGTGGACCTCCGTGACCTGGCCGTCGCGGCCCGCGACGATGCCGCAGCACTCGCGGGGCGTGTGGTCGCGGGCGTGGTCGATGATCTCCGCGCGGGCGGCTCCGGGCAGGACGAGCGTTTCGGTGGCCTGGGTCACTGGCCGCCCGCCATCGCCGGGATCACGCCGATTTCGTCACCGGGGTTGACCGGGGTGGCCGCGCCCTGGAGCTTGCGGACGTTCTCGCCGTTGACGAAGACATTGACGAAGCGGCGGATCTCGCCGTCGGATTCGCTGACGCGCTCGTTGAGGCCGGGATAGCGGGTGTCGAGGTCGGCGAGGACTTCGCCGACGGACGCGCCCGCGCCCTCAACGCGGGCCTGGCCGCCAGTGTAGGCGCGGAGCGGGGTGGGGATGAGGACGTTGACGGTTCCGGTCTGTGTCATGGGTGATCGTCCTTTCGTGGTGACAGGTTAGTCGAGTTCCCAGAGGGCGGTTGAGAGGTACTTGCTTCCGTTGTCCGGCGCGATCGCGACGATGACGGCGGGGTCTCCCGCATTCGTGGCGCTGGCGCCGACCTGGAGCGCGGCGGCGAGGGCCGCGCCGGTCGATGTTCCGGCGAAGATGCCTTCGAGCCGGGCGATGGATCGGGTGTGGTCGTAGGCGTCGCCAGTGTCGATGCCAATGTGGTGGTCGGGCAAACTGGCGTCGTAGATCGGCGGGACGATGGCGGTATCGAGATGCTTGAGGCCCTCGATGCCGTGGAAGGCTTCGAGCGGTTGCACGCCCACGAGCTGGACGCCGGGGTTCTGTTGCTTCAGGTAGCGGCCAGCGCCCATCAGGGTGCCGGTGGTGCCGAGCCCGGCCACGAAGTGGGTGATGCGTCCTTCCGTCTGGCTCCAGAGCTCGGGGCCGGTGGTGGCGAAGTGGGCGGCCGGATTGGCCTCGTGGCCGTACTGGTCGGCGAAAACGTAGCGATCCGGGTTGGCGGCGACGAGGTCGCGGACGTGGCGGATGGCGCCATCGGAGCCGGCGTAGGGGTCGCTTTCGATGACGGTGGCCCCGTAGGCGGCGAGGATCTGCTTGCGCTCGATCGAGGCGCTGCCGGGGACGACGAGTTCGACCGGGAAGCCGATGGCCGCGCCGAGCATGGCGTAGGCGATGCCGGTGTTGCCGGAGGTGGAGTCGATGAGCACCTTGCCGCGCTGGAGTTCGCCGGTGGCGAGGGCGGCGCGGACGATGCCGAGGGCGGGACGGTCCTTCACCGAGCCGCCGGGGTTGGTCCACTCGGCCTTCAGCCAGATCTCCACGTCAGGGGCGAGACCGGCGTTGGCGGCGAGGCGATTGAGCCTCAGCAAAGGAGTGTTGCCGATGGCGCGAACGACCGCCACCGAGTCGAGATCGGTGACGATGCCGGGGGTTTGGGGTTGGCGGGCGGTGACGTTCGGCATTGGGCGCTGGTTCCTCGGGCGGCCGGTCGATCGGACGAGCCGCGGATGGTTCGATACAGGACTATCCAATCTGAAGCGACCGATGTCAAGGAAAGCGCCGGCGCGAAGCGCGAGGAACAGGGCGGACAACAGTCGAACCAGGAGCGCCAAGTCAAGACGGTCCTTCCGAGGTTCGACAGGTCCGCCCGTACGGTTTCCGGCGTCGAGCAGTCAGCGGCTCTCGGTCAGCCCTTGAGGGCCTGTTCGATGAGGGGTTCGACCTCGATGGTGGCGCCGTCGTTGGCAAGGGATTGCTCGATGGCGTGGACGATGGCGATTGGGCGCACGAGTTCCTCGTCGGTGTGAGGGCGTTCCTGGCGGTCGATGGCGTCGAGGATCAGTTTGGCCGAGACGCGGTAGCCGTCGTGGTTGGCGAGGACCTCGCCGCTGACCATGCCCCGCGTGCCGAACAGCGTGGCGTGGAAGTGATATTCGGCGTCGCCGACGAACGAGAAGGAGCCGAGCGCGCCGTCTTCCCAGGTGATGTTGGCGGCGGCCATCGGGCCGGAGCGGACGGCGCTGACCGTGCGGACATCCTCGCCCACGAGGCGGAGGGCGATTTCGACGGTGTGCGTGGCGTAGAAGTAGGATCCGCCGTAGATGCTTTCGAAGTCGCAGGGACCGGCGAACTGGGCCGACCGGATGTCGCCGATACTGGCGGCCCGCTGCTTGAGGGCGTTGGTGGTTTCGGCCGTGCGGAGAGAGGAGAACGAGGTGACCCAGGCGTTGTTCTCGTTGGCGGTCTTGAGGATGCGGCCGCAGTCTTCAAGCGTCAGGGCCAGCGGCTTGTCCACGAACACCGGGATGCCGCGTTCGAGGAACGGGATGGCATGCTCGGCGTGGAGCCCGCCGTGACGATCCTCGACAAAGACGACGTCCACGACGCCGAGCATGTCCTCCGGAGTGGCGATGATGTGTTCAATGGAAGCGGCTTTGGCGACCTCAGCCGTGCGCTCCGCTTCCTGGCCCCAGATGGCGACGACGCGGGCGCTATCGCCGGCGATCTTCTCGACGTTTACGAGGGCGCCGTAGGCGAGGGCGTGGGAGTTGTCCGATCCGACGATTCCGATTGAGACCATGGGGTGTACTCCAGTGCTGGCGCTCGCGTATCGAGCTGGCCACGTACACGATACCGGATTGGGAAGCCCGCGCGATGGGCGCATGCGCGATCAGAACGCCGG
>CAZUPA010000221.1:0-4296 GCA_964622205.1 uncultured Sphaerobacteraceae bacterium | reverse complement strand
CATCGCACAGGTTCCAGACCGCCGCGACCGTCTGGTTGAGGTGATGCAGTTCCCCACGTTCGTTGTCGTACACCAGCAGTTCGTTCGATGACTGGGTGACCACCAGCCCATCTCGACGCGATGCAGGAATGACATAAGGAGAAGGAATGGCTACGCGCAAGGCACAATGACTCCGGGATGTTCTGGCATGACGCACGGCGAACATCGGTTGGACGACATCGCGACATGAAGCGCCTGGGCCGCGATGTGACAAATAGATGATCCAATAGTCATGCTATCACGTCTCTGGTCATAGGCCAATGGGGTTGACCGTGGTTTCAGTTCACGCCTGCGTTGAGGTGTGTGGTGGCGCGGTGTTCTTGCGGACTCAGAGGGGGGGAACCTCGACGCATGTGGGCTGTTTCCACGATCGGTAACCGCCAGGGTAGCCACCCCGGTTCCGACATTGGCTCCGCCACAGCGCGGGAGCTGCTCCAAGTGACTCGTTTTGCAGTCCACAATATGCAAATTGAGATCGATGCGCGGTCACATCCCGCGCGCCTCCTCCTCTGGATAGTTCACTCGTGGGGTGAATCGCGGCACGGCTGTCAAGCCGTGGCACGATTCACCAGGGAGCGCGTCCTCCAGGTCCTTGTGTTGCCGGCCGAGAATGCACCTACGTTACGCTGCCGGTCCGCCTACATGAGCGAGATCGGCGGCGTCGTGGGGTTTGGATGACGTGAATCGGCGGTCGAGAACTGGATTGGTCTGATTGCAAGCGACGGATCAGGCCACGGGTGTGCCTACTTCGAGCGGTACACCTTCCCAAATCACGATGTCGATGTCGGTCTCGTTGGGCTCATCCTGTTCGAGGAACGCCAGCCCGGCGAACCCTGAGTCATCCACTGGCAGGAGCGAGATCGTCAGCGCCCCCCGCGCGTCGACCTCGCCATCGATCAACCCAATGGCGATCACCGGTGATGCCTGGTTGTTCTCGGCGCGCACGACGATTACGTGAGGCTCCGCGAGCAACTGGTCGATGGTCAGGTAGACATATTCGTCCGCCTCCCAGAATTCGGCCGCGTCGACGCCAGTGAGGTCGAAATCATCAATATCGCCGCGATCGTCCTCGTGCTCCAGTGGACCGAATCTGCCGACGGATGCATCGCTGTCGAAGTCATCGACCGTTCCGGCGTTGATCCACGCGCCGAACCGGTGCTCATCGGTATGGGCGAGCGCCCCCGTGGGCCCGGCAAGTGCGGTAAGTACCAGCGCGGCCACCATACTCACGAGAATCGTCGTTCGAGGGTGGACCTTCATCGATCACTCCCTGGCGTATGTACGTTGTGTCGCCTTTCTCCATTCGATGGTGATGACAGAATAGCATGGGTTTGCGGGCGTTCTGCCCTTTTCCGTGTGGCTCCTGGAGCCGCATCCCGTCCGTCGCCTGACACGCTCACTTTTGCGGTCACTCCAGGTTCCCCGGTGGGCCTTTCGTTGCAGGTAATGCCTGATGTGCTTCTTTCCAGGCGTCGAAATTGTGGGCGTATCCCAGGCCTGGATGTGTGGCGACGAATGCTTCGTCGGGATCGGCCAGGAGTCCTTCGGATTGAAGTCTGGCCTGGGTGTCGTCCAGCAGGGAGATGATCGTTTCCCGCCGTTTCAGGATGCTCTCCCTGGTTGGTTCCGCCTGGCTGGTGATTTCCACGGTTTTCCGCCGGAAATCCTCGGGTTGCCACGGTAGCCGCTCGGCGGAAATCATCCAGCGGTATCGCCAGGGTAACCACTCCCGGTTGTAGGCGTGCAGGAGCTTGAGCAATTCTTCGAGGGCGGCTGTGAGTTGATCGTGAGCGCTCCCGATACCGCCCCTTTCGAGCCAGGCCAGAAGACGCCACTCTTCAACGAAGTAGGCTGCCCAACCGGCGTGTTCCTGAATACGATCCAGCCGCGAATATTCCGGAAATGCGACACGCTCCTTGAGGATCTCGCTTACGGACTGGTGGCGGTCGAAGAGCACCACCGCGTGAGCGAGTTCGTGTTTGAAACTCTCGGGCCATTCCTGAAGCCGGAAGTCATCCAGGGCAACGCGCGTGGCGTCGATCTGGATGCCGCCGGTTTCCGAGGCTTCCACCTCGAAGATCGTGTGGAAGGAGTCCGTGGCGGGTATCCACACGAACTCGGCGGGCACGATGGCCTCATCCAGCGGGTCGAACACCAGCACGCAATCCACGTCGGAGTCGAGTCTCGCCTCACCGTGGGCGATGCTGCCCACGATCAACGCGGCTACGAACTCCGGCCATGGTTCCAGTTTCTGATGCACAAACTGGCGCATCAGGTCGATCCGTGAATGCCCATTCCTGGCATCGTTCATCGTTGCCCCATTCGTTGGCCGACTGCTCGGGTTCGTTCAAGAGCCTGGTGGTTGGAGTCGGTATGTTCGCCGCCTGGACACGCATGGTTGCGCACGAGCATGGGGTTTGCCCACATCCTTCTCCAGCATTGCCTAGCCATGGCAAGAGGCGGCTGCGCCACCAAGGACTTCGTCCGGCGATTTCTCGCAAGCTCGGAATGACGACCATAGGTGGGTGTGCGATGTCAGAGGTGAGCGTGGAGATGGCCGCCAGGCGAAGACGAGCTTCACCACTACCACTGAGGCGGCATGGAGTGCTGGAGGGTCATGCGCGTTTCTCTCGTACCAGGCGCCGCCTGACGGCCTCGATCATCCCGGATTCAGGCCAGTTTCATGACACATGGCGGGGTTTCCCGTATTCGATGCGTTCACTGTGGTAGAAATACGAACATATGTTCTATTTTCTGCCACGGGACACCATCGAGAACCACCAGGGAGCAGCCTCCATGCTTGTCGCCGGACCTTGGACCACCCATCTCACCGGAACCGATCTCACATTCTGGCCGCCGGGGGTGCGCACGCCCGCCGACGATGCCCGCGTGGCCGCCTATGCCGATGCGCTCGCCTTTTACCACGGCGACCAGTGGCGGGACAGGGCGCGCCGGGGCGAAACCCGCCTCGTGCTGAACTATGCCCGCGCGCTCGTCCGCAAAACCGCCAGCTACGTCTTCCCCGGCCCCGTTCGGTTCGCCGCCACGCCGGGCAACGATCCCGCCCAGCGCGAGGCCGGGAACCTCGCCGAACAGGCGCTCGCCACGCTGGCCGCCGATCTCGACCTCGACCGGCTCGACCAGGCCCTCGCGATCGACGCGGCGGTGCTTGGCGATGCCGCGATCAAGGTCACCTGGGACGAGCGCGCGGGCCGCCCTCGCGTTGCCCCGGTCGATCCCGGCTCGCTCGTCGCCCACTGGGCGCCCGACGATCCGCGCGCGCTCGAAACGATGACGCACGCCTATGGCCTCACGGGTTCCCAGGCGCGGCGGCTGTTCCCGCGTTTCCGGCTCGATGCGCTCGACCCCGATCGCACAAGTCCCGTGGTGGAAACCTGGACCAGCGAGCGGTGGACGGTGCGGATCGATGGGCAACTGGTCCACGATGTCGCCAATCCCTACGGCTGGATTCCGTACGTGGTCATCGCCAACAGCCCGCGCCCGTTCAGCTTCTGGGGCCAGTCCGACCTGGTCGATCTGGTCGATGTCTGCCGGGAGATCAACGAGCGGATGACCGTCCTCTCCCGCATCCTCGAACTCTCTGGCGCGCCCATCGCCGTGCTGGAGAACGTGCATGGTTCCGACGGCATCTCGGTGGGACCCGGCGCCAAGTGGGAGCTTCCCGAGGGCGCGAAGGCGTACCTGCTCGATCTTCTCCAGGGTGGAGGGTCGCAGATTCACCTTGACTACATCGACAAGCTGTTCCGCATCCTCCACGACCTCAGTGAAACGCCGCGCACCGCCTTCGGTGATTCCGGCCGCGATCTCTCCGGCGCCGCGCTCGAGGTCGAAATCCAGCCGCTCGTACAGAAAGTGGAGCGGCTTCGCCGGATGTGGAACGGCGTCTTCGCCCGCCGCAACGCCATGCTGCTGGACCTGCTGGAGCGGTTTGGCAATCACGAACTCCACGGCGTGCGGCGCACCGCCACGATCTGGCCACCCATCCTGCCCAGCGACCGAGACGGGGCCGTGCGCAACGCGGCGGTGCTGGTCGGAAGCGGCATCCAGAGCCGCCGCTCGGCCATCGTCGATCTGGGAGGAAACGATCCCGAAGGCGAACTCGCCTCCATCCGCGCCGAGCGGGATTTTTCCGTGGCTCCGCAAGGGATAGCGCCATGAAACGAGTCAGGTAATCGTTTTTCCAGGACGATCCTTCGCTGGCGCTCAGGACAGGCTCGTCGTCCTCTACAAACGACC
>CAZUPA010000220.1:0-4352 GCA_964622205.1 uncultured Sphaerobacteraceae bacterium | reverse complement strand
TCCCATGTGTGACCACTTGACAAAGATCAGAACATCTGTACTATTGTACGTACAGTATGATTCCCCGGTGACGTTCCGCGACGTAGCAGGCAGGTTCATGAGCGAATGGTGACGATCATCCAGCGATACTCCCCTCCTCCGCCCACAGTCTCGCCCGTCCAGGCGGGCCACCAGTTCGCGGTCGAATCGGTTATCTCGCGGATGCGGGCCAACCCTGGCCAGCCCTTCACGCTCGACACCTTCGCCGAAATGGCGAACTACAGTCCCTTCCACTTCTCCCGGTTGTTTCGCAACGTTGTTGGCGTTCCGCCGGGCGAGTTCCTGGCGGCGATACGGTTCGAGGAAGCGAAGCGCCTCATCCTCACGACCGAGGCGAGCATCACCGACATCTGCTTCGAGGTGGGGTTCTCCAGCCTCGGCACGTTCTCGGCCCGGTTCAAGCAACTGGTTGGCCGGAGTCCCGCCGAGCTTCGCAACCTCCCCGAGTCCCTGCACTACCGGCTGCCCGACCTGGAGCCATGCTTCGCGACGAACCTCAGAAACATGCAACCGCCGCCGGGGGCGACGGTCTCGGGATCGGTGCTCTCCGCCATGCCGCGGAAGGGACACCTGTTCATCGGACTGTTCCCAACCGCGATTCCCCAGAGCGCGCCCATCGCGGGCACGCTCACACGCGGACCAGGACCGTTCAGGATCAACGGCGTGCCATCTGGCACATACCGGCTGCTCGCCGCCCAGTTCCCCTATGGCGACGACCCGTTGATTCACCTGTTGCCAGGGCGGTCGCTGCTGGTTGGCTCCGACCCCAGGCCCGTGGTGGTCGACACCAGGCACGCCCCACGACCGGCCCGCATCGAACTCCGCATGCCATCGTCGATCGACCCACCGATCCTCACCGCGCTCGCCCCAGCCGTGCTGAACCTGTAGCCTCCGCGCCGTCGTTATCTGGTCCGCATCCCCGCCGTGCTGGAGCGATCCGCGAGGCGGTAGCGCCTGGCGTGGCCTGCTATCGAGAAACCTTTCCACCATGCCCGCTCGTTGTAGCACGTTTCGACAGGCGCCGGCGGATAACCAGCGCCGCATGGTGTGCCCATCAGGAGGTCGCTTCCCGCCTGTGTTCCTGGATTTCAGGTACGATTACGCCAGCGCTGGCCGCTACACGGGACAGGGGTATCCTGAAGGTGGTTGCTGGCAGTGAATGTCAGGCGCGTGGGCATGTCCACTTCATCCGATACAGCAATCGACGGCAATAGCTCGCTCGACGAGACCGGCGACTCAGATGGGTCTCCCCTGGAACGCGATGGCGCACAGGGCGACGAGCACTTCGTTCCGATAGCGCTGGCTCCCCTGGTGGGCAGGCGGCGGGAACGGCTGGCGGTAAGCGACTTCCTGCGCAACCCGGAGGTGCGCCTGCTGGTGCTGACCGGCCCGGGAGGCGTCGGGAAGACGCGGCTCGCCTTCAGCGTGATCGACACCGTGCGGGAGTCGTTCCCGGATGGCGTGTTCTTCATCGACCTCTCCCCAATCAACCATCCCGACCATGTGCTGCCGACCATCGCCGCCGGCCTGGGCGTTCGCAGCAGTTCGAACATCCCCCTTATGCGGGCGATTACGGCGACGATCCGGTCGCGGCGCATCCTGCTGGTGGTGGACAACTTCGAGCACGTGGCGGATGCCGCCCTGGTGCTCCCTGACCTGTTGATGTCCAACCCTGAGCTGACGATCATGGTTACCAGCCGGTCGGTGCTTTCGGTGTATGGAGAGCACGTGTACCCCGTGCCGCCGATGACCATTCCGCTGGTGCCGGACGATGCCCAGCCAGGGAACGCCCTCACCCGGTCGCTGCTGGCGTCCGACGCCGTGCAGTTGTTCGTGCGGCGGGCGACCGCGTCGCGATCCGACTTCGCGCTGACGAACGAGAACGCGATGGATGTCGCGGCCATTTGCCGGTTGCTGGATGGCCTGCCGTTGGCGATCGAACTGGCGGCGGCCCGGATCGGCATCCTTTCACCGAAGATGCTTGCCCAGCGACTCCAGCGCCGCCTGCCGCTGCTGGACGATGGCCCCCGCGATGTGCCGAACCGGCTGCGGACGATGCGCAACGCGATCAGTTGGAGCTACGACCTGCTCGATCCGGATGAACAGGCTGTCTTCCGGCGTGTGTCGATCTTCGCCAGCACGTGGACCCTGCAGGCCGCCGTGAAGGTGGCGGCCGGGCCCGGCGAGGACGAGTCGCTCGACGAGTTCCGCGTGCTGGACCTGATCTCGTCGCTGGTGGACAAGAGCCTGATCAAGCAGGTGGACGCGGAGGCGGAGTCCCCACACTTCGGCCTGCTGCAGGTGCTGCGCGAATTCGGCCTGGAGCAACTCGAGAAGACCGGTGAGCGGCCCGAACTCGAACGGCGCCACGCCCACTACATGATGGAGATCGCCGAGGCGGCCAGCCCCGAACTGATCGGTCCGAACCAGATCGTGTGGCTCGACCGCCTGGCTGGCGTCTTCCCCGATGTGCAGACGGCGTTTGGCTGGGCGATGCGGAACGAGCCGCCCGAGCTGGCGCTGGGCCTGGCTACATCGCTGTGGCGGTTCGGGTACACGCGAGGCCATACGCGACAGGGCCGGGAGTGGATCGAGGGCGCGCTGGCCAGGGCGCCGGAACGCACCAGCCTGCGGGCGACGGCGTTGAACGGGGCCGGCATCCTGTCCAACATGGAGCGCGACCTGGGCCACGCCCGGGAGCTTCACGCGGAAGCGCTGGAGATCGCGACCGAGATCGACGACCGGCGGCTCCGCGGCGTGGCGCACATCGGGCTTGGCGACTGCGCCGCCACCGGGCATGATTTCGAGCAGGCCACCCATCACTACCAGCAGGCCGAGCGAATCTTCCGCTCGCTTGGCGACCAGCGAAACATCGCGGCCGTGATGACCAACGTCGGCAACCTGCTTTGGAGCCAGGGCAAGCTGGACGAGGCGGTGGAGACGAACGAGCGAGCCCGGGTGCTGTACACCAACGCGGGCGACCGGCGCGGCGTTGCCTGGTCGGCGACCAACCTCGGGCGGATCGCGGCCCAGCAACATGATTACCAGCGGGCCGTTCCGAACCTCGAGCAAGCCCTGCAAGCGTACGACCAACTCGGTGACAGGGCGGGTTATGCCGAGGCGCTGGAAGGGATCGCCCAGGTGGCGATCGGGATGGGCGACTTCCCGAGGGCCGCTTCGCTGCTGGCGGCGGCCGATGGGTTGCGCGAGGCGGTGAACCACCCGATCGCGCCGATCGACCGGGATACCTGGAACGTGATGATCGAGACGTTGCGGGAGGAACTCGGCGATTCGTTCGACCCGATCTGGGAAACCGACCGCGCGCTGTCGTTCGAGGAAGTGAAGATCCTCTCCAACGAGATCCTGACCGACGACCCGATTCCGACCAAGGCGAGCCCCCGGCTGGCGCGCCAGGTGAGAATCAACTCGCTCATCAAGGAACTGGGCATCTCGGAGCGGGAAATCGAGGTGCTGACGCTGGTGGCCGCCGGGAAGACCGACAAGGACATCGCCGACGAACTGTTCATCGGCGTGCGCACCGTGCAGAGCCACGTGGCGAACCTGCTGACCAAGCTGGAGGTCAACGCCCGCTCGGCGGCCGTTGCCCGGGCATTGCGGGCCGGCATCATTACCTGAGGTCAGGCGTGCTCGGCGCTCCAGACCGAGGCGTCGAGTTCGGTTTCCCGCAGGACCTCCAGGATCAGCGGCAGGAGCTTGCCGCGCATGTCCTCCAGCACGCTGAAATCGACATCCAGCAGACCCTCGATTCCGGCCGCCCAGTTGACCGAGACGGCGATTCCGGCGTAGTGGATTTCCAGCTCGCGGGCGAGGATGGCCTCCGGCATGGCCGTCATGCCAACGACATCGGCTCCCATCAGCTTGCTCATGCGAATCTCGGCGGCGGTTTCGAAGCGCGGCCCGTTGAAGCAGATGTAAACGCCCTCGGGACGGATGGTCAGGCCGTGGGCCGGGGCCCTGGAAATGATGGCCCGGCGCAAGGCGGGGCTGAAGGGCTCGGTGAACGGAGTGTGGCGAAGCCCCTCCTCGCCGCCGTTGAAGTAGGTGAACTCGCGGCCGCTGGTGAGGTCGATGACATCACTCAGGGCGACGGCACCGCCGGGAGGGATGTCCGGGGCGATGCCGCCAACGGCGAACGTGGCGACGACGCGGTCGACGCCGAGCAATTGCAGGGCCTTGATGTTGGCGCGGTAGTTGATGCGATGCGGGGAGACATCGTGCTCGACGCCGTGCCGCGAGAGGAAGACGACGCCCTCCTGGTCGCCCTCGCCGATCCAGGCCAGCGCCTGGCCGTA
>CAZUPA010000219.1:0-4414 GCA_964622205.1 uncultured Sphaerobacteraceae bacterium | reverse complement strand
CTAATGGGGTCCCAGCACACACATCATCGCATCACTGGCCCCGAAGGGCAGGAGCGCTCATGCTTTCCATCCGCGTCCTCACCAGAACCATCGCCATCCTCCTGCTGGTGCTCGCCATTCCCGCCCCGGCCATCGCCTCAGGCTCCGCCCAATCGCCCCCCGCACCCCAGGCCCAAACCGAGGTTGACGCCATGGACGAAGGGGACCAGGACTGGGACGGCGACGGCCTCACCAATGCGATGGAGGCATTGGCGGGCACGGATCCCGAGAATCCGGACACCGATAGCGACGGCCTGACCGACCGCGAGGAAATCCAGCTCGGAATCAATCCCCTCAGCCCCGATTCCGACGGCGATGGCGTCTCCGACGCCGAGGAACTCCAGGCGGGCGCCGATCCGAGGACGTGGGATACCGATGGCGACGGCCTCAGCGACGGCCAGGAACTCGCCCCCCGCATCGGAACCAACCCCGCCTCGCCGGATACCGACGGCGATGGCGCCAGCGATTGCATCGAGCACTACTCCGGATCGGACCCGCTCTCCGCCGAAAGCACGCCCACGCTCGCATCCTCCGAGCCGGAAAACACCGATCTCTGGGTCTGCGGCGAATGGCAATACCACCCCAGGAACCTCTCCACTCCCACCCCCATCCCCATCCCCAGCGACTGACTTCCCCTCATCCAACATGCGGGGCCCATGCACCAGTGGACCGCCTTCCGGATTCCGGCGAGCGGAGACCTCGATACGGTCACCACGCGTCGCTCAGGGCGTTGTCTGAACCCGCGATCCACCCACGAACCAGACCGGAAGGCCCGGATCGACGGTCCGATTGGTGTCGATGACCTGCGCCAACGCGCCAAATCCAGTCACGTCCGAGGAAAGATGCCGCTCACGCATAAGCCCTGTGCGCGATCAAACCACTGGTACAATCATCCCAATAACTCAACTGTCTATGCGGTCGGCGTGCCCATGTCGGGTCCCAGTCGCACGACAATTCAGGAAGGAAGATCGTCATGGGCAACAGCAGTCGCGCATCGTCATCTCGTATCCAGACGCTCGCCGGGCGCACCCTCACCCGCCGTCGCGCCGTCCAGGCCGCCGGCGCTGGTCTCGCCACGGCATCCCTGGCCAGTCTGCCCGCCGCCATCGCGGCCCAGGACGCCTCTCCCGCCGCCGCTGAAGTCACGCCCTACAACGGCGAGGAAGTCACCATCGCCTACGGCTTCTGGGATGCCGCCCAGGAAGCCGCGATCGATACCCAAATTGAAGCGTTCAAGGCCGTCCAACCCAACATCACGGTCGAAAAGCAGATCGTCCCCTGGGCCGATTACTGGACCCAGCTCCAGACCGCCGTCGCCGGTGGAGAAACCTTCGATGTCTTCTGGATCAACACCGCCAGCCTCCCGGTTTACGCCACGGCTGGCGCGCTCCTCCCGATCGACTCCATCATCGGCGCCGACGCCATCGACACCGCCAACCTCCCGGCTCCTCTCGTCGCGTCGTACGCCTGGGAAGGCGTGCAGTACGGAGTCCCCCGCGACTACGACACCATCGCCCTCTTCTACAACAAGGACCTCTTCGATGCCGCCGGCCACGACTACCCCTCCGGCGAGTGGACGTGGGACGACTTCCGCGCCGCCGCCGAAGCCCTCACCGACGCTGGCAATGGCATCTGGGGCTCCGGCCTCCAAACCAGCTGGCAGGAAAACTACTACAACTTCATCTGGCAGAACGGCGGCCGCCTCCTCAACGATGACTTGACCGCCTGCGTGGTCGACGAGCCCGAAGGCGACGAAGCCATTCAATACCTCACTGGCTTCTTTACTGACGAACTGACCCCATCGATCGCCATCCAGCAGTCAAACCCGGTCGCCGATACGCTCTTCCCGGCCGGCCAGGTCGCGATGATGACCGGCGGCTCGTTCCGCGCCGGAACCTACGCCCAGGCCGATGCCAACATCGACGTGGCCCCCATGCCGCAACGCGCCCAGCAGGCCACGGCCATCCACGGCCTTGCCAACGTCATCTGGTCGGGGTCGGCGGCGCCCGGCGCGGCCCTCGAGTTCGTCAAATTCCTGCACGGCGAAGAAGCTGAGACGCTGCTCGGCGAATCCGGAGCCACTATCCCGGCCTTCTCCGGCCTGCAGGAAATCTGGGTCAATGCCAACCCGGACATGAATCTCCAGACCTTCATCGACGCCGCCGAATACTCGGTCAGCGTCGAGAACCCTCCCAGCGGATTCGAATGGCAAATAGCCCTCCAGGAAGTCATCATCGATGGCTGGTCCGGCAACATCGACGTCGCCGAAATCGCTGCCCAGGGGGCCGCGGCCGCCACCGAAAAGCTCTAGGACACCTCGCCGGATTCCAGTCGGTCACCCCAGGGAGCGACGGCACTGTTCCACATCGCGCCGTCGCTCCCTGGGCGCCTCAGCCTCGAATGCCCTCGCCACCACACCACTGGGGCACACCTGCCCCATCGCGGGAATGAACATGAGCACAGCCAACCTGTCGGAAGGCGTCAAGGCGCGGGCTCCCCATGCCAGGCGCGGCTCCCAGGCCCGCACCGAGGCACGCTGGGGCTACCTGCTCATCGCCCCAATGCTCATCGGGTTCACCGTCTTCTTCCTCGTCGCCCTCGCGGCCTCGCTCTATCTCAGCTTCACCAGCTGGAACATGCTCGAAAGTCCGGTCTGGGTCGGATTCCAGAACTACCGCGATGTCATGCGCGACGATGACTTCCGGTCCGCGATGTTCAACACTTTCGCCATCACCATCCCCCACGTATTCCTGCGCATCGCCCTCGCCATGGGCCTGGCCATCGCACTCAACTCGAAGATCAGGTTCCGCACCTTCTACCGCATTCTCTTCTTCATGCCGGTGCTGACCATGCCAGTCGCCATCGGCACGATCTGGAAATGGCTCTTCGATCCCGGCTTCGGCCCGATCAACGCGTTCCTCGGCCGCGTCGGTCTCCCCCAGCCCGAGTGGCTGCTTCACCAGAACACCGCCATCATGGCCGTCGTCATCGTTCTCCTCTGGAGTGGCATCGGCTACGACATGATCATCCTGCTCGCCGGGCTCCAGGCCATTCCTCGTGACTACTACGACGCCGCGTCCCTCGATGGCGCGGGCAACTGGCGGCAGTTTCGCGACATCACCTTGCCGCTCCTCACACCCACCACGTTCTTCCTCTCGGTCATCGGCATCATCTTTTCGCTCCAGGTGTTCGACCTGGTCTACGTCATGACCCGTCTCGACCAGACCAACAAGCTGCCAACCGCCGTCTATTACATCTACACCGAGGGATTCCGCAACTTCCGGATGGGCTATGCCACCTCACTGGCGTGGGTTCTGCTCGTCATTATCCTGGTATTCACCCTCATTCAATTCCGCCTGCAAAAGCGATGGGTGAATTACTCATGAACCCAAACCAGAACCTCAGGCACACCGCCGGCCGCGTTGCCCTCCACGCCTTGTTGATGTCGATCGGCATCCTCTTCATGCTGCCGTTCATCTGGTCGATTTCCACCTCGCTCAAGCCAATGAACGAGCTCTTCCAGGTCCGCCCCACCCTGATCCCCGGCGAAATCCGCTGGGAGAACTACCGCGACGTCTTCGACAACGCTCCGTTCCTGCGCTTCTATCTCAATTCGTTGGTCGTCACTATCGGACGCACCCTCGGCCAGGTCGCCATCGCCTCGGTCGCGGCATTCGCCTTCGCCCAGTTGCGCTTCCCCGGCCGCGACGCCATATTTTTCGTCCTGCTCGCTGGCCTGATGGTGCCCGACCAGGTCCTGATTGTTCCCCGCTTCATCATCATGCGCGAGTTCGGCTGGTTCGACACCTATCAGGGCTTGATCATCCCCCTGATCTTCAGTTCGTTCGGGGTGTTTCTCATCCGCCAGTACTTCCTCGGCATTCCACGCGATTTCCAGGAAGCGGCCACCATCGAGGGCGCAAACCCGGCCCAGATCTTCTGGCAGATTTACCTACCCCTGGCCCGCCCTGCCCTCGCCGCCTTCGGCTTCCTCGCCCTGCTCTCATCGTGGAACGAGTTCCTCTGGGGCCTCACGGTCACCAACGACACCAACATGCGTGTGCTGCCGGTCGGGTTGGCCCTGTTGCAGGGCCAGTATTTCACCAACAACGCCATCCTGCTGGCCGCCGCCAACATGGCCACCTTCCCACTCCTGATCGCCTTCCTCTTCTTCCAGAAGCAGTTGGTCGAAGGCGTTGCCCTCAGCGGCCTGAAGTAACTCTCGACCGCCGGCCAAGCTGGCGATCAGGCCAGCACCACGCCGAGTTCCGCCAGATCGACCCACCTGGCATCCGGAACGGTCGCCTCGCTCGCCGTGACCAGGTCGTCGATCTCCCGGGAGACCACACGTTCACGAAATGATTGCGTTTCCAGA
>CAZUPA010000218.1:0-4421 GCA_964622205.1 uncultured Sphaerobacteraceae bacterium | reverse complement strand
CGCATCCTCGGCGTTGGCATCGACGTCGGTGACGACCAGTATCTCGATCTCGAAGTGGAAGCCATGGCGGCCTTCGCCCGCGATTAGCTCCTCCCCGCGAGTTCCAGGCAGATTCCAATGCGGGAACGGTGAGTGATCAGCCGGGTTCCGTCTAGCCGGTGTACGATGCCCGCAGTCAGCATTCGTTCACGAAAGGGCCCCAGCATGACCATCGGCAATCCGGAGCACCAGACCTACATCCCGGGTGTGTGCAACATTGGACCGGAGGAGCGCGCGCTGCGGCGAAAGTCCGGCATTGTCTCCGCCATCGCGACGCTCGTGCTGCTGCTGGTGCTGGTTGTCACGCACGCTCCCCGGCCCTGGCGACTGCTGCTGTTCATCCCGGCCTTCGGAGCCGCGTCGGGACTCCTGCAGGATGCCACCCACTTCTGCGCTGGATTCGGAATGCGGGGGGTGTTCAATGTCCTCAACGCGGCGGGCGAAACCGAGGATGTCACCACCGCCGAGTTCCGGAGACAGGATCGCGGGAAGGCCCTCCAGATCACCGGTTGGTCGGCGGTGGCCGGGGCCCTGGTTACAGCCATCGCCCTGATGGTATGACCGCTCGCCGGAGATTGTGACTCCCCTGGCATCCAGGGCTTCGATCCCGGTGACCCTTATCGCCCAACGCGCGAAAGGCTCCATCCCACATTCGGGATGGAGCCTTTCGCATGGATGAGAGGTGGGTCGCCGGGCCGATCAGCGCATCAGGCGGTGAGGCCGCTGAGCCTGGCGAGTCCGAGTTCGGAGAAGAGGGCGAGGCCGGTGTACCACTTGATGCGGTGTCTGGTGGCGTCCTTGGTCTCCAGCTCGCCGACGGACTCGACGGTGATCCCGCCATGCTGGAGGCCCATGAGGCCGGTGGACATGCCGAGTTTCATGGCGTAGATGCTGCTGGTTGTGGCGCCGGAGGAGCCGACGACTTCGTTATCGGGCATGAAGTCGTCGACGACGATGGGGATACCGTCGTAGGTCTCGACCTGCTGCCCGAACTGGCTCAACTGGATCTCCATCGAGATCCCGTCGGAACGCCTGAGGGCCTTGAGTTGGCGGCGGGAGCGGCGGGACATGACGAGCAATTCCGGCTTGCCGGGTTTGATCTTGTCGATCAGCTCGTCCAGCTTCGCGAAGGTCAGCGCCCCGCCGTTGGTCCCGTTCGTCACGGTCTGCCCGACGGTGACGAGTTTGCGGATGCCGTCGAAGGAATTGGCGTCGACGCCGACGTCGCCGACGACGAAGGTGTCGGCGAACTTGTGGGCGACGGCCTTGGCGCGGAGGGCGATGACTTCGGCTTCGAGGTCGTTGGTATCGGCGTAGGTGGCCTGGAGGAAATTGTCCACGTCGGCGTCGGTGCCGAGGACGGAGAGGTAGGCGAGGTGCTGGGTGAGGGTGGGGGCGGCCTCGGACCACGTGCCATTTGGGGCGTAGAAGGAGGCGGCGGGCATGGTGGCTTCGCGGGCGTAGCGGACGGCGGTGCCGGTGACTTCCATGAAGGGGAGGTACTGGAGGACGGGGGCGTCCTTGACGATGGTTTCGATGACGCCGCGGATGAGCATGTCGTTGGAGAGGCGGCCGGCGTCGGCGATGGTGAGGGCCATGGGGAATGCTCCTTTGGGGTTGGCGATTATCGAGCGGCGGTGGATGGTTACCGGGACTGGCGAAGGCGTTCACTGATGCCGCGCCGCAGCTTCTCCGCGGTCGGAATCCGCTCGATATCGATCGGCGCGGGAAGCGTGGCTCCGGCTGGAACCGGTTCCGGCGTCTCCACGGTTGGTTGGCCGAAGCGCGCCGCCAGGTTGGCGTAGGCCGAGCTGGCGGACTCGATGCTGGCGAGCAGGTCGTCGAGCGTATCGCCGCGGACGAGTTCTGGAATAACGTCAGGGTAGGCGCGCAGCACCAGGTCGCGAACGGCGTCGATGTGTGGCGCCGGGGCGGCGCTGGGTTCCGGCGTGGGAGCGTTGGATTCGTCGGCGGTCTCGAGGTCGATGGGGTCGATCATGTCGGAGCGTCTCCTGGGTACATCGCTGGCTGCACGTGCCGGACTGGATTTCCGGCTACCCAGTGAACGCATTGAACCCGGAAAAACCCGCCAGCTTGCCGGAAACTGCTCCTCGTGGCCCAATCGGGCAGCCTTTTCGAGCGATGTGTTCCGATTCTCAGCAGCCTCCGGTAAGCTGTGTGCATGTTCTGAGACATGCCAATGTCAACCGCGCGCCGGGCACCGCCACCGCGGGCATGGCCCGGGCGGGAGCACGGCACTCCCAACCCAGGAGACCGACGATGAGCGGTGATTCCGGTTCCGGACGCGAGCACAGTGGAGAGGACCCCGATCACCCGGCGTCGCCGGCTGGCGCTCCCGCCTCACTCGACTGGCCGGCCGCGAACCTGGCTGGCTCCACTGGCGGGCCCGCGAGCATGAACCCGATCTCCCTTCTCGAACAGTCGCTGGTGGATCGCCAGCATCGCGAGGACCTCGCCGGACAGGCCCGGGTGCTGGCCAGGCTCGCTGCTGCGCGATACGTCGCCGGAGACGCGGGCGGCGCCGGCGCGGCCGCCGCCGAATGCGAGCGCGTGGCGTTGCTGGCGGAAGACGCTGATTCCCGGCCCTGGGGCTCGCTTGTCCTGTCGCTGCTGGCGTACGATCGTGGGGATCTGGACGAGGCGCTGGTCCATGCCCAGGACTCGCTGGGCCTGTTCAGAGCGACTGGGGACGACACCCATGTGTGGCGGGCGACGATGACCTGCATGCTCGCCCTGAAATCGCTTGGCCGGCTGATGGAAGCCCGGGACCATTGCCTCGACACCATCCAGGAGGTGGAAGGACGTGGCGACGAGGAGATGGCGACCGCCCTGCCGGAACTCGCGGGCCTGGTGCTGGCGCTGGGATACACATCCGAAGCGATTGTCGCCTACTCCGCCGGCCTGACCGCGGCGGAGCGTTTGGGCGTGCGCTATCCACCAACCGCCTTCGAACGCTACCGGACCCGGATCGCCACGGCCCGTTCCCGGTTGCCCGAAGCCGAATTCGCCGCCGCCCGTGTCCAGGGCGAATCGCTTCCCCTCCCGCTGGCGCTGGAGTTGGTGCGCCGCTGCGTGAAAACAGGCCGCAGCCGCACCACACTTCCAGCCTAGATCCGGCTCCCATACCAGGTTGCTCCATCGGTCCGCCGGCATGGATCTGGTCCGCGGTTCGCCGTGTCATACGGAATCGGGAAATCACGAACGTCACGATCTGGTAGTGGCAGGGCACGCCTTCGCCCAGGGTGGCCATGCATACCCACGGTCAGGCTGGACATTTCCGGGACCACCGCCGCCAGGCAGAGATAAACTCCGCCGCTACCAGGAATGCTTTGCTTCTCCTCGGACTCCGGATCATGCCTTCGGAAATGCTCGTTGAAATTGGGTCGGAAGACGAGATGTCAATGCCGCTTCTGGCGTTGAATATCATACATATCATGAATAGTCGTATTGTGAATAACACATAACACGGACTTGATAATCCTGATTTATCACCTTGTTTTGTGACATTAATGTCGTCGCAAGATTGTCTTTCATCGACTCTGCATGTAAAACCGGAAGGCGCCAGACAAATACCGTCGCTTCTCGGGACAATTTGCCGGACTGCAAGGCATTCTCGAACGGAAGAGACGGTAATTCGGGACCATGTCATACCCGCCAGGTCACGGCATCCACCAAGAAGGGCAACAGACCATGACGACCTCCAACAAAGGCCGCCGGTGGTTCATATTCTCTGGAAGGCGCGCATCGCCCAACCGCCCGCCACGCCCGCGCCCTGTCCTGTTCGTTGTGCTGCTTTCCGCGCTCCTGCTCTCTGGCTGCACCGGCGAACAGTCCATGTTCGATCCAGCCGGATCGGGCGCCCGTACCGTCGACCGGCTCTGGCTGCTCATGCTCTCGCTCGGCACGGCCGTGTTCCTGCTGGTGCTCGCCGCTTTGGCCTGGGCCATCTTCCGCGGACGCCGTGATGACGAATCGAGCGCGCTCTCGAAGCAGGGGCGGATGCGGGTGGTCACGCTCGGCGGGATCCTGCTTCCGCTCGTAATCCTGGCGGTGGTGTTCTCGTCCACCTTGCAGGCGCTGCGTGATGTCGCTGGTCTTGGGTCGCCGGATGCCGTCGTGATCGACGTTGTGGGTCACCAGTTATGGTGGGAAGTTCGCTATCCGGATCGCGATGTGGTGACCGCGAACGAAATCGTCATCCCGGTCGGTCGGCCAGTCGAGGTAAACCTGACCTCCAACGATGTGATCCATGCCTTCTGGGTATCGTAACTCCACGGCAAAATCGACATGATACCGGTGATGCATATTAGCAGGACACCAGGGTGGCCAGGCTCAGGCCGGGCCGACCCAGTACCCGGTTC
>CAZUPA010000217.1:0-4438 GCA_964622205.1 uncultured Sphaerobacteraceae bacterium | reverse complement strand
GATGAGCTGGTGGACGCCGGGTTCGTCCGCAAGACCGACCGCGGTCTCGAACTCACGGCGCGCGCGGTTCGGCGGATCGGCGAGAAAGCGCTGGAGGACATCTTCGCCTCGCTTCGCCAGAAGGGGATGGGCGAACATAACACCACCAAGCGCGGCGTCGCCGGCGAACTCGTGGAGACATCGCGTCCCTGGGAGTTCGGAGACCCGTTCGCCCTGGACCTGCCTCGCACGGTCATGAATGGTGTACTCCACGGCGGGCCGGGCACACCGGTGAGGCTGGCGCCCGAACATTTCGAGGTCCAGGACCGCGAGTCGCGCACATCCACGGCGACCGTGCTCGCCATCGACATGAGCCGGTCGATGATCCACAACGGCTGCTGGGATGCGGCCAAGCGATCGGCGTTGGCGCTGGATACCCTGATCCGCGGCAAGTATCCCCGCGACATGCTTGAGCTGATCGGCTTCGCCGCGACGGCGCATCCACTTCGCGTGGTCGATCTCCCCTCCCTTGAGTGGAACGAATACACCTTCGGCACGAACCTCCAGCACGCGCTCGAGCTTGCCCGCGAAAAACTGCGCGGCGAGCGGGGACGGAACCGGCAGATCATCGTGATTACCGACGGTGAGCCGACCGCGCACATCAGTCACGGGCGGGCCGTTTTCGAGTACCCAACCACCCCTGAAACCTACGAGGCAACGCTCCGCGAAGTCGTCCGCTGCACCAGGGAAGGAATCACCATCAACACCTTCCTGCTTGAGAGTACGCCGAGAATGCGCACCTTCATCGAGGACCTCATGCGCATCAATCGCGGAAAAGTGATCGCGGTATCGCCGGGCCGTCTCGGGAGCTACGTGCTCCGCGACTTCATGACGGGGCACACACGCTCCTACGCCAACTGATCGCGCGTTTCCGGATCGGTGTCTACACCTACCAGCAAACTGACACGGTTTTGTGATGCGCGCCCGCATGCGGCGGGTGCGTCCGACATGTCTCTGAATGCACCATGGACTCAGCAGGATTCCCGGACCTGAATGCCGGTAATCGACAACGAGTTCAAAGTTGGAGGCATGCATATGTATTCGCGCATAGTGGTTCCGCTTGATGGCTCCGATGTCGCCGAGTACGCGCTGCCGGCGGCTCTGGAAATGGCGCGCCGGTTCGACGCTCCGCTCCACCTCGTCAGGGTTGTCGATCCTCCCGCGACGAACTTCGCGTTTGGGGTCGACACCATGAATGCCGCGAGGTCGGTTGCCATGCAACGAGAAACCGAGCGCACGCTCGCGGCCGAATACCTCAAGGAAAACGCAACGGAACTGGCGGGCCAGGGCGTTGAGGTGACGACCGCCATTTTCGATGGCCTCGCCCCCTCCGAAATCGTACGCGCCATGCGGAAGGGCGACCTCTGCGTCATGTCCTCCCATGGGCGCAGCGGTATCGCCAGATGGTACCTCGGCAGCGTCGCCGAGCAGGTGGTCCGGCAAGCCTCGGTTCCCGTCATGGTCGTCAGGGGCGAGACCCCCCACAGCCTCAGGCAGCGCGCAACCGCGCGGACGGTGGCCACGGCCCGGTAGCGGCTGTTTCCTGATGGTATGCTCACCGGATGAGCAACGATCAGGAGTTTCAGGGAGCAGAGCCGGAGCGTTCCGATCCAGCGACACAGCGGGCGTTTCAGGCTGCCCTGGAACTCGCTTCGGAACTTGACGTCTCGGTCGTCCTCCAGCGTTTGGTCAACCTGGCCCGGGAGGTCGTTCCATCGCGGTATTCCGCGCTTGGAATCGCCCGGCCTGACGGATACGTCACCGAATTCATCACCTCCGGCATCAGCGCGGCGACCCGGCTGGCCATTGGTCCCATACCACAGGGACACGGCATGCTCGGGGTCCTGATCCGCGATCGCGCCCCGCTCCTGGTCTCCGACATCGCCGCCGATCCCAGATCGGTCGGGTTCCCGCCAAATCATCCTCCGATGAAAACCCTGGTGGGCGTTCCCGTCATGTTTGGCAACCGCGTGCTCGGCAATCTCTACCTTACCGAGCGGGAGGGCGACAGTCCATACGACCGGGACGACCTCACGAAGCTCCAGATTCTTGCCGCCCACGCGGCAAGCGCCATCGAGCGCGCACAGTTGTTCGCCCTCGCCGAGCAGGCCCGCCACGAGGCCGAAGAACAACGGGACCAGGTTCAGATCATCCTCAACAGCATGCCGGCGGCGGTCCTGATCCTCAGGGCTTCAGACGGCAGGGTGGAATCCGCCAACGCGGCGGCCTACGCGCTGATCAAGCGGTCGCCTCCGGCTCCAACCATGCACTGGGTACCGCAGCCTGGCACTCACTATCACCTGATGAATCCGGACGGAAGCGAACTCGATCCCCGGTACTGGCCCGGTCACCGATCCCTGCGGGGTGAGGTAGTCCGCAACAAGCAGCTCACCTTTCGCCTGCCCGACGGCCATCAGGTCCCGGTCCTCATGCAGTCCGCCCCGCTTAGGGATGCCTTCGGGGCGATCAATCGCGCGGTGGTGGTCATACAGGACATAACACAGATCCGCGAGGCCGAGCAACTCAAGGACGATTTCCTCTCGCTGGTGTCCCACGAGATGCGAACGCCACTCACGTCGATTCGTGGCGGCGCCCAACTGCTCACCTCGCAAGTTGACGATCTCGACGCTGAAACTCGCCAGGCGATTCTCAACGACATTCGCATTGAGAGTGGCCGGCTGGACCGGACCCTGACCAACATCCTGACCCTGACCGGCATACAGGCCGGGCGCATCGATCCCGACACCGAACCGATCATGGTCCAACGGTTTGCCAGGCAGTTCGTCGAAGCGTCCGGGACGCTAGCGCCAGACCACCACCTGGAGGCGGACATTCCCATGGATATCCCGCCAGCCGAAGGTGACCCTGAACTGCTCTCGCATGTTGTCAGGAACCTAATCGAGAATGCCGCGAAATACTCGCCCGCCGGCTCGTCGATCACCCTGCGGGCCAGCCAGGATCGCGAAAGCGTGACGATCTCGGTCGTCGACGAAGGGTATGGCATCGCCTCGGATCATCTCGCTGAAGTCTTCGAACGGTTTCGTCGCCCCGGCGCCGATCCCGCCGTACGCGGCATGGGGCTTGGACTGTACCTCAGCCGTCACCTGGTGGAGGCACAGGGTGGAAAGATCGCGGCCACGTCGGCGGGGATAGGCAAGGGCGCCACATTCACGGTTTCGCTCCCGGTCGCCACTGGCTGGTACGATGACGAAAACCCGGCGCCGGCCCGGATCGATGATTGAACGGAGATGGAAGCGTGGTCCCGAAACAGTTGATTCTCGTCGTGGACGACGAGGCGCCCATCGTTCGACTTACACGCGCCAAGCTTCAGGCCGATGGCTATGCGGTCATCACCGCGTCGAACGGCCAGGAAGCACTCGATCTGCTGGAAACGGAGCGGCCCGACCTGCTCGTCCTCGACGTCATGATGCCTGTCATGGACGGATTCGAGACATTGCGGCAGGTGAGGGCAACATCCCAGGCGCCGGTGATCATGCTCACGGCACGCACCAGCGATGCCGACAAGCTGCGCGGGTTCGACCATGGGGCTGACGACTACGTCACCAAGCCGTTCAACCCCGAGGAGCTGTCCGCCAGAATCCATGCCTTGCTGCGCCGGGCAAGCGCGGCCGCCCCATCCGGGAGTTCGGTCCTCCGCTATCCGGGAGTACGGATCGACCTCGACGCCCGTTCCGTGGAGGTGAATGGCTCCGAAGTCCGTCTCAGCCGCACGGAGTGGGAACTCCTGTCGCAACTCGCGGCCAACGCCGGCAAGGTCATGCTCCACGGCGAACTCCTGAGCCGGATCTGGGGACCGGAGTTCCGCGACGAGGTCCACTACCTGCGGACGTGGGTCAGCCGTATTCGATCGAAAATCGACACCGGCGGTGAACAAACGCTCATCGAGACGTTTCCCGGCATTGGATACAGGCTGGTTGCTCCCGAGAGCGATTGACCGGTCCCAGGCTCTGGCGCATTCGTCCCGACCCGGGGACAATCACGTCGAAGGACTCTCCAGCCTTTCGCCACGGTGAAGGCGGTACGCTCCCGGAGCAGTGTAGATGACCAGCAAACTCGCGCACGTTGGAGTCCGCGCAACCAATCTTGATGCGTCCCTCGCGTTCTGGCACGATGGCCTTGGGTTGGAAGTGGTCGCGGCGCATCCAGGTCACTCTGACCTCACGGATGGCTTCCACAACTTCCGGATCTTCCAGCACGGTGGAGCCGCCCGCCCGCCGCACGTTTCTGGCATGCTCGACTATCTCCACATCGGCGTTCAGGTCCCGGATCTCGCGGAAACCGCGTCGCGGATGACCGGGCTGGGATTCGAGATCATCTGGGACGGCATCGACGCCGGGAGTCCATACGATCCCGCTTCTCCTCCAAGCGAATCGTTCAA
>CAZUPA010000216.1:2498-4475 GCA_964622205.1 uncultured Sphaerobacteraceae bacterium | reverse complement strand
CGCGAATCCATGCCCCTGGAGTTGGTCACGCCATGAAAATCACCGCCGTCAAGACGTTCGTCGTCTACGCACCCGAACGCGGCCGCAACTTCACCTTCGTCAAGGTCTACACCGACGAGGGGCTCACCGGCCTTGGCGAGGCGGGCATCACCGGCAAGGAAGCCGCCATCGAGGCCTTGATCGGCTCGTGGGAATCCAAACTCATCGGCATGGACCCCTCGCGCATCGAGCACATCTGGCAAACCCTGTGGCGCGGACAGTTCTTCCGCGGCGGGCACATTCACGCGGCGGCCGTCGCCGCCATCGACATCGCGCTGTGGGATTTGCGCGGCAAAACGCTCGGCGTGCCAACCTACGAACTGTTTGGCGGCAAAACCCGCGACTACGCCCGTTGTTACTGCCATGTGCAGCAACGAGGCGCGGGAGACAACGGCATCGACTCGATGGTCGAGGTCGCCAAGCAGCGCGTCGCCGAGGGGTGGGAGTTCGTCCGCTTCGGCGCCGGAGAGGGCAGCGGCCCGGAACGCGAGGGCATCTACGAGCAGTCGCGGGCCATGCGATGGACGGTCGAAGCCTTCGGCGCGCTGCGCGAGGCGCTTGGGCCGGATATCGAGATCGCGGTCGATTTCCACCAGCGCACCACGCCCACCTACGCCATCCAGATGGCTCGCGAACTGGAGAGGTACCGGCCATTCTTCATCGAAGACCCGCTCCGGGCGGAAAACGCCTCCGAGTTCGCCTACCTGCGCCAGCATATCTCCGTCCCCATCGCCACCGGCGAGCAACTCGCGAGCAAATGGGACTGGCAGGTGTTGATCGAGCGGGACCTGATGGACTACTGCCGGGTCGACCTCTGCATTTGCGGCGGGCTCACCGAATCGCGGAAGGTGGCCGCGTGGTGCGAAACGCATTACATCGAGCAGGCTCCGCACAACCCGCTCGGCCCGGTCTCCACCGCCGCCTGCCTCCACTTCGACCTCTCCACCCCACTCTTCGCCGTCCAGGAACTGGTCTGGCGCCCGGACGTGATCCCGCACATCGTGCAAACCGACATGCGGCTGGAAGGCGGCAACCTCTACAGCGGCGGCACACCCGGCCTCGGCGTCGAACTCGACGAGGAAGCCGCGCTCGCCCACCCGTACCAGTCTGGCTTCTGGCACATGCTCCATCGCGAGGATGGCTCGGTTAGCGACTGGTAAGCCCCTCCGCGTCGTTCCCACCATCGTCCCGCCACTTCCAGCGGGACGATGGAACCATGTCGCGATATCGGACGTCTTTCCCTATAGACACACGGGAAACCGGCAATTCACACATGCGCGCCAGGCGGCGCGCTGGGAGAACACATCATGGAACGTCGCACGTTTGCGTCCCGAGCCGCAAGTCTCCGCGCCCTCAAATCGAGGCGCGCCTTCGCCCGAACCGGCATGTTCGCGTTCATCGCCTCCGTTCTGATGGTCGGCGGCCCAGCCAGCGCCTTGGCCCTGGAAAATGGCGAGTACATCATGCAGTGCTCCTGCCCGGTGTGGTGGGAGGGCGACTGGGATGGAAACGGGGTATTCAATGAGGACGATTCGCTTGACACCATCGCCCTGGCCAATGGCACGGCGGTACTCCTGATCCACGAGCTGCCAATCGATGCCATGAGCTTCAAGAAGTTCTCCAATGCCCGCACCGGGGCGCTGGAGGACAATCGCAACCTGAGCGATGTAGAAGTCCTCTTCCAGAACGGCAGCAACAGGAACGGTGTGGTCACCGGCCGTAGCTGGGTTAACGCCGATGGAGACACCATGCTCAGTTGGCAGAGCGTCATGGTGTGGGAGACAAACTACCTGCTGAGCATGGAATTCATCGCCCCCGAGGACGATTTCGAGGACGCCTGGTTCGATACCATGGGAGATGTGGCGCTCATCGGCATACCCATCGCCGACATGATGAACGGCGAGGCGATCATGGACCTCTTTGAGTTGTAGCCCCGGC
>CAZUPA010000216.1:0-2398 GCA_964622205.1 uncultured Sphaerobacteraceae bacterium | reverse complement strand
AGGCGAAGGCGAACGATGGCGGCGCGGCCGTCATCACCATGCGCGCCACGCCATGGGCCAGTACGGAAGCCCCCGGCAATCTGCGTAACGAACGTCCGCATCCGCGATCTGGTTGCCATATGGACTTCCCACGCGTCGCCCCACCGGAGTGCCTACCGCAGCGAGGGGAACTTCATGGCGATCACGGCGATGCAGGCCAGCGCCGCCATGCAAGCCAGCACCATCGCCGTGGGCGCGCCGATCGCGTCGGCCAGCGCGCCCACGGCCAACTGCCCGATCGGCATCACGCCCCATGTCAGCAGCGACACCGACATCACCCGCCCGCGCACGTTGTCTTCAACATTGAGTTGCACCAGGGTCTGGTTGATGGCCAGGAACGCGGCGCTCATCCAGCCAGCCACCAGCAGCAGCGGAATGGCCATCCACACCGAAGGTGACAGGGCGAAGAGGGCCACCGACACGGCGAACCCGACCGCCGTGATCACCTGGCTTCCCCGCCGGGTCATCAACTGACCGGAGCGCGCCACCGAAAGCGACCCGAACACCGTCCCCAGCCCCGCCGCGGCCAGCAGGATCCCGAGACCGGTCGCGCCCATGTCGAACACATCCTTGGCGAACACCGGCATCAGGTTCAGGTACGGCATCACCAGCACGGTCGGGGCGAGCGCCAGGATACACAGGGAAAGCAGGACGGGACTCGCCGCCACCACCTTGAAGCCGAAGGCGAGTTGCTCCCAGCGGCTTCCGGGGGCGGCATTCGGCTTCTGCTCCGGGCGGCCACCCGGCAGGCCCCAGATTCCGAGCAACGCCAACGCCTGGAACAGCGCCGCCAGCACGAAGGTGCCGGTAACTCCCGTCAGGGCGATGAGGATACCAGCCAGCGATGGTCCCACCACCCGCGTCGCATTCTGGGTGGTGCTCATCAGGGCGACCGCGTTGGCCATGTGGGTTCGCTCCACCAACGATGGGACGATGGCCGTACGCACGGGGAAGATGAAGCTCATGATCGAGCCATTGATGGTCACCAGCACCAGCAACGACCACGGCTGGATAGAGCCGGTCGCCACCATGATGGCGAAGATGGTGGACACCACCGCCACACCGCCCTGGGCCGTCAGCAGGACATTGCGGCGATTGTAGCGATCGATCACCAAACCGGCCGGTATCGACAGCAGCAGCATTGGGATGCCACCGGCAAAACCAGCCATGCCCACGAAGAAGGCGGAGTCGATCAGTTCCAGGGCCAGCCAGCCGATCGATACCTGGTACATCCAGAAGCCGGTGCTGCTGGACAACGTGCCGAGCATGAGCATCCGGAACAGTGGGTACACCTGCACCGAATGGAACATGCCGGTTGTACCCGCTGGTTCCTCAACTGGCCTGGCGGTTTCCCGCCGGCGCTCCCTGCCCCTTACCACCTGTCCTCCGTGCCAATCCCCTCAAATGAGGAACTCCAGACACGGGTCCCCACCATGTTTCGCGTCAGCGTAGCACCCTTCGCCATCCGGCGAAAGATGGTCGTTTCCCGGTCACGATCCGCTTCCGCCAGGTCATCCGGCGGTGGGCGAATCCCGCGCGAACGCGGCGATCGGGTTGTCCCGGGTCAGCCGCCCAATGGTGGCGTCGTCCAACCCGGCATCGGCCAGTTTCGGCAGGAACCGTTCGCTCAGGCAGGTAAACGGCTTCGGCGTGCCGCCTCCAGGTTGAGCGGGATCGTACCAGCCCCGGTCGTGACTCAGCAGCAGGCGGTCGCCCAGTCCGGCGTCGAGCCCCCACAGGACGAGGTCGATGAACCGCTCGTCGGAACCCGGCTCGCCGATGCCGTCGTACTCGATCCAGACTCCCCGGCGGCCAAGTTCGTGGTGGATGGCGACATCGGGCTCCTGATGAGCGTGAATCCAGACAAACCGGTCGACGCGGCCACCCGCCGCCTCGATCAGGTCAGCCTGCGAACGCGCCACCGCGCCTCGAACGGTGTGGCTGCCGATCGCGGCCCCGGTTTCCGCCGAGGCGCCCGCCGCCGCCCGCAGCACCTTCGCCTCGGCCTCCGTCACGCCATCGTCGGTTGCGCCGACCTTGATGAACCCGGCCCGTACGCCGGTGTCCTCCACCTGATCGGTCAGTTCGGCCACCATCCAGTCGCGCAGGTCGCCCTGGGACGATTCGCGAACCCACGGCGGCAACCATGGCTCGCGATACACGCCGGTCGGAACCACCAACGGGAACCCGGTCGCCTCTGACACCGCCTTCAGGATGTCCACCCGTCTGCCCACGCCCACCGGACCCGGCTCGACGATGACCGTGACGCCCACCGCGCGGGCGCGCTCGATTTCCGGGGTCATCAGGGCCACCACATCCGCCGGATCGGCCTCGCCATACCCGGGCTGGTCCCACGTCC
>CAZUPA010000215.1:0-4486 GCA_964622205.1 uncultured Sphaerobacteraceae bacterium | reverse complement strand
ATGGATCGTCATCGCGTCGTATCGAATGGAGAGTCACCGTATGCGCAAGGCGCCGTCTGGCTTCACGATCCTCCTGATCGGCTGCATGCTCCTGGTTTCGCCAACAGCCGCGCTGGGGCAGGACCCTGGCACGCCGCCCGCCACCTCGGACGACCAGCCGGCCGTGAGCTTTGGGGTGCAGCCAGCCGGTGGCGCGGATCTCGATGTGTTCCGCGTGGACCTCGCCGCCGGCGAGTCGACCGTGCTCCAGGCCGAGGTGTCGAACCGGGCCGCCACGCCCATCGAGCTGGAGACATTCGTGGCCGATGTGGTGACGAAGGTCAATGGCGGGTTCAGTCTCGCCACCGAAGGCTCCTCCCTGCACGAGCCCACCACCTGGATGGAGTTCACCCCGGAATCGTTCACCGTCCAGCCGGGGGAAGTGCACGACATCGCCATTCCCGTCTCCGTGCCGGAGGGAACCGCGCCCGGCCAGTACGTGAACGGATTCGCCGTGCGCACCGCCGAATCGTTCGAGGTTCCTGGCAGCTCCACCTTTCGCCAGGTAATCCAGAAGAACGCCGGCATCGTCATCACCGTGCCGGGTCCGGTGACGCCCTCGTTCGAGCTTGGCGAGCCGCGGATCGAGTGGACACAGGAGACCCTGACGCTGACCGTGCCCGTGCGCAACACCGGCAACGTGCTGGTTGGCCCCAGCGGAACGGTCTCGATAAAGTCGCCGGAAGGCGTCGAACTGGTGTCGGGCCCGGTCGGCATGCAGTCGGTCTACATGGGACACGCCACCACCTTGCAGGTGGATCTGGGGTCGGCGCTGTTGCCGGGCGAGTACCGGTTGACGCTGGAACTGGCGGACGAGCGGGACGGCGGCTCCAGCGCGTCGCTGGTCGACGTGCCGGTCGAGATCGGCGAGTCCCCGATGGCGGAATCCGTGGAACCCGCGGATCCGGTCACGTTCGCCGCCGTCAGCATCGAACCCAACGCCAATCCGGTCCAGTTCGTGGCCGTGAGCGCCGATGTGCTCAATACCGGCGAGGCCCTGGCCGCCACCCGCGTCATCCTGGTGGTCAGCCGCGATGGCGAGCATGTCGAGGACTACGTACTGGCCGGCAACGTGCCGCTGCCGGTGGGAACGTCCACCTTCTCGCAGCGCTACATTCCGCTGGACGGGTTCGAGCCGGGTGCGTGGACGTTCTCGCTGAAGATCGACGTGATTGGCGACGATGGCCTGGCGACGCCGCTCCAGACCTCCGATCCGGTCACGATCGACGTGCCCTGACGGCGGATCGGGGCGAGGGAAGACTCCCTCACATCCGTATCGTTGGTAAGGCCAGCCGCCGAAGGCGAGCGTGTGGCTGGCCCTGCAAACGACACGGAGGGCGGTTGGGGTGGTCTTCCCGCACCGCTTCATCGCCGGTAACCCATCCTTCGGGGGGCCTTGACGGGATTGGAGGCGGGCGCCGGTGGATCGTTGCACGTCATGGCGAATCTCATCGCCCGGCGGGGCGCGATAGCTCCCTGGCGAGGGCCATCGCCCCGGCAATCACCTGCTCGTTCGTCATGCTTCGTCCCTCGTTCCAGGCCGACGCCTGGGGACCCGTTCGCATGTCGCTCACATCCACGACTGGAGCGGTCCCTTCCCCCACGGACTGGGTGACGCCAATCCGGTCGCGCAGGGCCTCGGCGCCACCGGCCAGCCGGGCGGCGTGCTCCGGCTGGCCCCGGACCAGCATGATCCCCGCCAGGTCCTCCAGGCAGCCGGGAATGCCGCGCTCCACACCGGCTTCAACCAGTACCGTGAGCGCCTCGGCGAACCGTCTCGCCGCGCCGTCGAGATCGTTGTCC
Source organism: uncultured Sphaerobacteraceae bacterium (assembly GCA_964622205.1). GTDB lineage: Bacteria > Chloroflexota > Chloroflexia > Thermomicrobiales > UBA6265 > JACCYX01. The sequence continues at coordinate 2,644 of CAZUPA010000215.1, read as the reverse complement.
ACCTGTGCCAGCTTGCCCTGGATACTCAGCGCCCGGGCGATTCCCCACACGTCGTTCGCCTCCCGGTGCAGGGCCAGGCTTTCCTCTCCGGCCCGGCGGGATGCGACATAATCTCCTTGCCGCACCATCGCCTCCGCCGAGTAGGTGAGCAACCAGGCGGTGTGCCACCCATCCCTGGCCGCGCGGAACACCGCCAGGCTTTCCTCATACCAGACTCGTGCCCGCGCGTGATCTCCCTGCTCGCTGGCGGCCACCCCAAGGCTGATCATCACGATCGCGGACCGATGGTGGTCGCCGGTGGATCGAAACAGGGCCAGGCTTTCCTCGCAGAGTTCCATCGTCCGCTGGGCATCGCGGCGATCGCGGGCAATGACGCCCAGATTGTTGAGTGAAATCGCGATCCCGTGCGTGTCGTTCAGTGCCCGCCGGATGGCGAGGCATTCTTCGTGACAGGCGGTGGCCCGCGCGAAGTCGGCGCGGTCCCGGGCCAGGTTCCCGGCGGCATTGAGCGCGTTCGCCCGCAGCGCCGGTGGCAGCCCATCGCTCCGAGCCAGCGCCCCGGCCAGCCACTTGCATCCCTCCACGGTATGCCCGCGTATTTCCCAGAACCGCCACAGCGCCGCCGCCAGGCGCAGCCCGATCCCGGCGCGGTCGGCTCCCTCTCCCTCCTGGCACCAGGCCAGGGCCGCGCGCAGGTTGTCGTGCTCCCGCTCGATCCGGTCCAGCCACAGGAGCTGCTCGGATCCGCCTTCCAGTTCAAGCGCCGCCGCCACGGCGAACTCCTGGTAATGCCTCGCGTGTCGCAGCCGAGTTTCCTCCGCCTCGCCACTCGCCCGCAGGCGTTCCCCTCCGTATTGGCGGATCGGTTCGAGCAACCAGTAGCGGGTCTCATGCTGGTCCTGGGTGACCGTCACCAGCGATTGCTCCACCAGGCTCGACAGCAGGTCGATCACGTCATCGCCCGCGATGTCGCCCCAGGCATTCGCCGATTCGGCCGCCTCCAGCGTCCATCCACCGCTAAAGACGGAGAGCCGCCGGAACAGCGCCTGTTCGGCCGGCCCGAGCAAGTCGTAACTCCAGCCGATCGTCGCCCGCATCGTTTGCTGGCGGCGCGGTAGGTCCCGGGCCCCGCCGACCAGCAGTGACATCAACTGGTCGAGGCGCGCCAGAAGCTCGGGCAGGCTCAGCACGCGGACTCGCGCCGCCACCAGCTCCAGCGCCAGCGGCAGCCCGCCCAGACGGCGGCAGATCGCCGCCACGATCGGGGCGTTTTCCCCGGTCAGCACGAATGACGGATGTTTCCGCCTCGCCCGCTGGACGAACAGTTGGACCGAGGGCGCCCGCGCCACCGCGTCCAGTTGGATCACCGGACCGCCCGGCGGCAGTTCCAGGGGCGGAACCACATACTCCTGCTCGCCGCGTATCCCCAACGACGATCGGCTGGTCGCCAGGATCTGGAGATACGGGCACGCGTCCAGGAGCCGGGCCAGATCCCGCCCCACGTCGAGGACGTGCTCGACGTTATCGAGCACCAGCAGCACCCGCCGCTCGCGCAGCCAGGAGCGCAGCGTGGCCCCCGGGTCGCCGCCGAGCGGCTCGTCCAAACCCATTGCCCGGACGATGGTCGAGAGCACCAGGGAGGAATCGGCCAGCGGCGCCAGTTCCACCCACACCACGCCATCGGCGTACCGGTCCATCGCCGACCGCGCCACGTGCAGCGCGAGACGGGTTTTGCCGACCCCGCCCGGGCCGAGCAGGGTCAGCGGCCGCCCGTCCGGATGGGCCAGCAGGCGCCGCACCACATTCGCCTCCCCCTCGCGGCCGATCAAGGGGGTTGGCTCGCCCGGCAGGTCAGCCGCCGGCCTGGGCTGGCCGCTGGTCCCGACCGGCGCTTCGGAGCCGCCTCGAAGCGTGGCGGCCAACTCCGCCCGCTGCGCGTCACTCAGGCCCAGCGCCTCCGCCAACCGGCGCAGGGTGTCCGGATAGGGGCGCTTGCGCTCACCCCGCTCGAGGGCGCTGATGGCGTTCGCCGAGAGCCCGGCCCGCTCGGCAAGTTGTTCCTGGGAATAGCCCGCGGCCTCGCGATGATGGCGCAGGTGCTCACCGTAGCGTTCCCGCTCACCCGCCACTGCTCTGTCCTTCCCGCGTCGCGCGGCTGGGGCTCCCGGCGAGACATTCACGTGGGCCAGGTCCTCTGAATCGCATGGTACCAGCCGCCAACGCCATTCTCCACACGTCTCCGGGGAAGTGTTGGAGAAGTGGTGGATGACTGTTGGAACGCTGTGTGTGGGGTGCGCGTGCTCCCTGCCAGAGACTGGGAACCAGGCGCCCCCGCACAGGACGGGGACGCATGGCAAACGAAGGAGACATCGAATGGCAGACACGGCAAGCATCATACCCATCCACCTGGCGCCGGGCGAAGGACGGCGCTTCACCGTCATGACCGACGCCATCGCGGTGAAGGCAACCACGGCGGAAACCGGGGGTGCCTTCGCGCTCTACGAGGCGGAGACGCCTCCGTCCGGAGGTTGTCCGCCCCACGTTCAGCGGTACGACGACGAAGCCATCTTCGTCATCGAGGGCAGGTACTCGGTCCTCATCGGCGAGCGCCAGGTCGACCTGGGTCCGGGGGGATACGCATTCA
>CAZUPA010000214.1:0-4538 GCA_964622205.1 uncultured Sphaerobacteraceae bacterium | reverse complement strand
CTGGTTGGTAACGAGACTTATTCTCAGGTTGCCAGCACAGCACACGGCAGACCCGGTCCCCGCCTCGCCGGTTTGGACCGGAACTGGAAGGACGCCACGGTGGCAACGGAAAAGTCCAGCGGATACCGCAATACAACGCAACGGGCCGTTATCCTGGCCGAAGTCGAGGGTTATGAAGGCCACCTCACCGCTGGCGAGATATTCGAGCGCGTGCGCCGCCGCTATCCAACCATTGCCTACGGAACCGTCTACCGCACGCTGCACCTGCTCGCCGAGCATGGCCTCATCCAGGAACTGACCTTCGCCGACCAGGCGAGCCGGTTCGACAAGCGCGTCGAGCGGCACGATCACGTGCATTGCACCGACTGCGGCATCATCGTCGATGTCGATGTCCCGGTTGCCCTCATGGCCACCCACGTCGCCGAGGAGCAATCCGGCTTCAACATCGGCAGTCATCACACGGTCTTCAACGGTGTATGCCACGAATGCCAGGCGGCCCGCCGGGCCAACCAGGCCGTCACCGCCGGAGCGTCCACCATTCAGCAAGCGTAGTTTTTCGCTGATCGCCGGTTCGCCGCCGCGTGCCGGCCCGCATTCACGGATTCGTCGTGTCCCACCGGGCACGGCCTCATCGGAAGGGTTAACCGAAACACCATGGCGGATACCAACAACGCACCCATGTTCGAAATCGAGAACCTTCATGCCTCCATCGAGGACAAGGAGATACTCAAGGGCGTCGACCTGGTGGTAAACACCGGTGAGGTTCACGCCATCATGGGGCCGAACGGCTCCGGCAAGAGCACGCTGGCCAACGTGCTCGCTGGCAACCCTGCCTATGAGGTCACCGAGGGTTCCGCGAAATTCTACGGCGAGGACATCCTCGAACTGGCCCCCGAAGAGCGCGCCCACCTCGGCATCTTCCTCGCCTTCCAGTACCCGACCGTGATTCCGGGCGTGTCGATGGCCAACTTCCTGCGGATGGCGGTCACCAACACGAAGAAGGCCCGCGCGGAGCGCGACGGTGACCAGTCGAAGCCATTCACACCGCGCGAATTCCGGCGGCTGATGAAAGAAAAGATGGCGCTGTTGCACATGGACGACTCGTTCGCCACCCGCTACCTCAACGAGGGCTTTTCCGGTGGCGAGAAGAAGCGGGCCGAAATCCTCCAGCTCGCGCTGCTCGAGCCGTCGCTGGCGATTCTCGACGAGACCGACTCCGGGCTCGACATCGACGCCCTCCGCGTGGTGTCCGAAGGCGTCAACAACCTGATGAGCGACCAGATGGGCATCCTGCTCATCACCCACTACCAGCGCCTGCTGAACCACATCAAGCCGCATTTCGTGCACATCATGATGAACGGCCGCATCGTGCAGAGCGGTGGCCCGGAACTGGCCCACGAACTGGAAGCCAAAGGCTACGAGAAGCTCAAGGCCGATTTCGCAACCGTCTGATCGTCCGTCCTGGCAATCGCATCGTTCCCCGGAGCGATCCGCACAAGGAGTCCACTACATGGTTGCAACACCCAAGCCACAGATCGATATCGGCGAGTACCAGTACGGCTTCAGCGACAAGGAAGACTACTTCTACAAGTCGGAGAAGGGTCTCAGCCGCAAAGTTGTCGAGAACATCTCGCACATGAAGAACGAGCCGGAGTGGATGCGGGAATTCCGCCTGAAGTCGCTCGACCATTTCGAGAAGCGGCCGATGCCGAACTGGGGCAGCCCGGCGATCAACGACATCGACTTCGATGACATTTATTACTACATCCGCCCGTCCGAGAAGCAGGGCAAGACCTGGGATGAAGTGCCGGTCTACATCAAGGACACGTTCGAGAAGCTCGGCATCCCCGAGGCCGAGCGGAAGTTCCTGGCCGGCGTCGGCGCCCAGTACGAGTCTGAAGTCATCTACCACTCGCTGCGCGAAGACCTCGAGCAGCAGGGCGTGATTTTCCTCGACATGGACTCCGCCGTCCGTGAGTACCCGGATCTCGTCAAGCAGTACTTCGGCACGATCATCCCCTACGCCGACAACAAGTTCGCCGCCCTCAACTCGGCGACCTGGTCGGGCGGGTCGTTCGTCTACGTGCCAGAAAACGTGCGGGTCGAAGTGCCGCTGCAAGCGTACTTCCGCATCAACGCCGAGAACATGGGCCAGTTCGAGCGAACGCTCATCATCGCCGCCCCAGGCTCCTACGTGCATTACGTGGAAGGCTGCACCGCCCCGACGTACTCCACCGACAGCCTCCACTCGGCGGTCGTCGAGATCATCGTCCAGGAAGGCGCCCGCGTTCGCTACACGACCATCCAGAACTGGTCGAAGAACGTCTACAACCTCGTCACCAAGCGCGCCGCCGCCTACAAGGACGCGACGATGGAGTGGGTCGATGGCAACCTCGGCTCCAAGGTGACGATGAAGTACCCAGCGGTCTGGATGATGGAGCCAGGCGCCCGCGGCGAGGTCCTCTCGGTCGCGTTCTCCGGCGACGGCCAGCACCAGGACGCCGGCGCCAAGATGGTCCACGCCGCGCCGAATACGTCTTCGCAGATCACCTCGAAGTCGATCTCGAAGGGCACGGGCCGATCGTCCTACCGTGGTCTCGTGAAGGTCCACAAGGGTGCCGAGAACGTCAAGAGCAGCGTCATCTGCGACGCCCTGCTGCTCGACGAGACCAGCAAGACCGACACCTACCCGTACATGGAGATCGAGGAAGAGCGCGTGTCCATCGGTCACGAAGCCACCGTGTCCAAGGTCGCGGAAGAGCAGATCTTCTACCTCCAGAGCCGCGGCCTGAACGAAACCGAGGCGATGAGCATGATCGTCAACGGCTTCATCGAGCCGATCGCCAAGGAGCTTCCGCTGGAATACGCCGTCGAGCTCAACCGGCTGATCCAGCTCGAAATGGAAGGCTCGGTCGGATAGTCGAGGCTCACCGGAAGGCCGGCACACCACCGGTCTCCCAAGCCCAACATCCCACTCGACCAGACCACCAACCTACGAGGAATCAATGGAAGCCACGCTGCAAACCACTCCGAACAGCAAGACGGACCTCGCGAACTTCACGCGAGACGCCGTCGTTGCGCTCTCCCGCTCGAAGTCCGAGCCCGAATGGGTACTCGAACAGCGGCTCGCGGCCTGGGATATCTTCGAATCCCTGCCCATGCCTTCCCGGAGCGACGAGGAATGGCGCCGAACCGACCTTCGCCGCCTGAAGCTCGACCGGTTCTCGCCAGCGGCCACACAAAACGCCCGCGTCGACTCGCTCGAAGCACTTTCCACGGGCTCCGACGCCGCCCACTCGCTGCAATTCGGCGAGACGGAGCATCGGGCCGGCATCTTCGTGGCCGCCGATGGCCAGACCGCCTACACCGAGGTCTCCCCGGAAGTGACCGCCCAGGGCGTCATCTTCATGGATCTCGACACCGCCATCCGCGAGCAGCCGGAGCTGGTGAAGGCCAATCTCGGCACGGAAGCCGTCCCTGCCTCCTTCGGCAAGTTCGAGGCCCTGCACGCCGCCTTCTGGCAGACAGGCACCTTCCTGTACGTGCCACAGGGCGTGGCGGTGGAACTCCCGTTCCGCTCTTTCGCGGTGGACACCAACACCAGCCAGGCCACCTTCACGCATTCGCTGATCGTGGTCGAGGAGAGCGCCGAAGCCTTCTTCGTCGACGCCTTCCAATCGGACACGCAGGACGAAGCCACCTTCTCCTCGGCGGTTGTCGAGCTGATCCTGCGCGACAACGCCAAGCTGCGCTACGTGCAGGTCCAGGACTGGGGCCGTCACGTCTGGAACTTCATGACCGAGCGCGCCGTGCTCGGCCGCGACGCCGAACTGAAGTCGCTCCAGGTCACGCTCGGATCGAAGTTCACCAAGAACTCGATCGGTTCCCACCTCCGGGGCGAGAACGCCCTCGCCGAGATGCTCGGCATCTTCTTCGCCGATGGCGACCAGTTCTTCGACCACCACACGTGGCAGTTGCACGAATCGCCGTACGCCACCAGCGACCTCGAGTTCAAGGGCGCCCTCAAGGAGCAGGCCCGCTCGGTCTACTCCGGCCTGATCAAGGTTTTCGATGGCGCACAGCGCACCGACGCCTACCAGCAGAACCGCAACCTCGTCCTCAGCCGCGAGGCCCGGGCCGACACCATCCCGAATCTCGAAATCAGCGCCAACGATGTGCGCTGCACCCACGGCGCGACCGTGTCGCAGGTCGAGGAGGAGCATCTCTTTTACCTCGAATCTCGCGGCATCCCGCGATCCGAGGCCCAGAAGTTGATCGTGGAGGGCTTCTTCCGCCCCGTCATCGACCGCATCCCGGTCGAGGAGATCCAAGGCTTCCTCGAAGGCGCGATCGCGGCCAAGGTCGGCTACTAGATCCCCCGCGAGGCGTGACGCTGTCACGCCTCGCGCCCACACCCATCCGGCCCAATCGGCTACACCCACGCGGGCCGGATGAAGCTCTGGAGCATGAACCATGGCCATCGAGACGACTCACACTTCCCGTTCCACTTCGCTCGATGTCGCCGCCATCAAGGCTGA
>CAZUPA010000213.1:0-4545 GCA_964622205.1 uncultured Sphaerobacteraceae bacterium | reverse complement strand
GGACCTGCCGCCGATCATCTGCTCACCGTTGACAGGACGGTGCAGGCGGCAGTTGTCCGTCCAGCGCCACCGAGCGAGTGACCGGATACGAAACGGATCGTCAGGGTTGGATGATTTGCTCGATGGTGACGAACTCGTACCCGGCATCCAGGTAATCGAGGATCAGCGGTTCGAGGGCGTTCCAGTCGGCTTCCTGGGCGACGTGCATCAGCAGGATCGCGCCTGGTCCGCCCTTGTCGGAATCGACGCCACAGCGGTCGACGATAACGTCCGGGGCGTCGCCCTGCCAGGCCAGCGTGTCGCACGACCACCACATCGTGTAGTCGAACCCCATTTCGCCAAGCAACTCCAGCGCCGCCAGGTCGTAATCGCCGTAGGGAAAGCGGAAGAAGGGGCTGGCCCGGTAGCCGCCAGTGGTTTCGGCGATGGCCTGCTCGGTGCGGTCGATCTGCTCGCGCCGCTCGTCTTCGGTGAGCGGTTCCAGGCCGGTCGACGCGCCGGTGAAGGATTTGTGATCCCAGGTGTGGTTGATGACCTGGTGCCCCTCATCGACGATGCGCCGCATCAAGTCGGGATTGGCCTCGGCCCACTCGCCGGTGACCCCAAAGCTACCAATGATGCCAAATTCAGCGAAGAGGTCGAGGATTTCATCGGTGTAGCCGCGGCCCTCCCCGGCATCGAACGTGAAAGCAACTTCGAGACGGCCGGAATCGCCGCGGTCGACCACCAGAGAGGTGGATTGCCCGGTGTCCGGCGGGACGGGGCGCTCGGTCGCGACCGGCGCTTCCGTCGGCTCGGGAGTTGGCGTGGCGGTTGATTCAGGCGTGGGAGAAGGTAAGACCGTGAAAGTGGGAGCAGGGGTGGAGACCGGCACCACCACGGTGGCGGTTGGATCGAGCCGCGGGGCGATTTCCGTCGCGTCCACCGTGGTGGCGGCATCGGGCGCCGGGGTGGCCTGATTCCCGCCACGCTCCAGCACCATGACGATGATCAGGATGACCAGCAGGGTTTGAGGCCGGATCACAACTCGCCATGGACTCCCGGAGTGTGGCCGTTACCGGCGGCGGTTACCAGATGCCAAGCTCGTCCTTGGCGTCTTCTGTCATCAGGTCGGGCGACCAGGGCGGGGTCCAGACGAGCTTCACGTCGGTCTCGCCGATCTCCGGCAGGTCCCTGAGGGCGTTGTTGACTTCCTGCATGATGACCGGCCCAAGCGGACACCCGATCGAGGTGAGGGTCATGGTGACGAGGACATCCCCGTTTTCGGCAATGTCGGCGTCGTACACGAGCCCAAGATCGACGATGTTGATGCCGATTTCGGGATCGTAGACATTCTTCAGGCCAGCCAGGACATCGTCCCTGGTGAATTCGACGGCCATGTTGAGGATTCCTCCAGAAATGCTTTGACGGGATTGCATGAGGCAGCGCCAAACGCGATGCGCTCTTCCCTAGTCTACAGACGATGGCGGGTTTGAGCCCAGTCCAATTGGGTAAGGTTCAGCCAAAGATCAGCAGCGTGCCCGCGACGAACGGGGTTGCGACGATGGCGGCCCTCAGCAAGGAGACAGGAGCGCGGCGGGTGAACTTCGCGCCGGTATACGACCCGGCGATCATGCCAATGGTGACGCCCACGAGATGATCGAACGATACGTCGCCATGCCGGGCGAGGGCGAGGCTGCCACTCAGGCTGATGAAGACGAGCGCCAGCATGGACGTGCCGATGGTTCTCACCAGCGATAGCCGGAACACCGTGAGCATGCCCAACTGGATGAACGGCGCCATGCCCACGCCGAAGAACGCGGAGGCCATGCCGCCACTTACGCCCAGCGCTCCGGCCCCGGCGATCATGCGCGGATTCGGTGGCGGTTCGTCGACGTTATTGCCAATGCGGCCGCTTTTGGCGAGCCGGGTGCGAAGCCACACCAGGAACGCGAGGAACCACAGGGCGAACCCCGCCATGGGCTGCAGGATGTGCTCGGGAATCGCCTGGCCGATATCCGCGCCAAGCACCGCCCCGATCATGCCGCAGAACCCGACGATGAGCCCGGCCGGAATATTGATGTTGCCTTCCCGGTAGTGGGAGATGGTTCCGGAGATGGAAACCACCAGCATCGATGCCAGGGCGGTTCCCACCGCCTGGTGGATCGGCAGACCGAAGGCGATGGTAAGCAGCGACACCATGACGCCGGCGCCACCCGCGCCAATGAAGCCAAGGAGCGCGCCGATGACAAAGCAGGTAACGATAAGCGTGAGGATGAGTGTCAGGAACCACGCTCCCGTTCACGCTTGAGGGCTTCCAGGTCGGCCTCGATCTGATCTGGCGTACTTTTGGTTGGCTCCCGGATGAGGGGGACATCCACGAATTCGACGTCGGTGGGCTCTTCGGCCCAGCCACGCGAGGAGCTGGAGACATCGATCACGGCGGACCACGACTGAGCGGCCCTCTGCTGCTGGGAGTCCATGTTCTGTGGGCGTGGCGCGCGCTGGGAGCGGAACCAGAGCCACCCGATGACGATGAGCGGCAACAGGAGGAGCAGGAGCAACCCGAACCTGAACGCCATCGAGATGATGCCATGGAAAATCCAGCCAAAGATCAGGCCGATGACGATGCCGGCGATGAATCCGAACTGTGCTCCACGGAGCCGGTGGGACCATTCTGGCGGGAGCATGCCAGTGACGGTTTGCTTGTCCACGATTCACCTCGCTTTCGGGGGCGTTTGGGGGGAACTACGTGGCGGAGGCGTCACGCAGGAGTGCCTTGGTCAGGCAGGTAGGTCCGCCCTGACGGTTGTGCGAAAGTTCGACGCCCTCGTAGGTCAGCACCTCGACCCCGGCGGCTTCCAGCAACTCGATGGTACGGGTATTTTCCGGGAGCATCAGCACGCGGTTGGGCGCGAGAGCCAGGATATTCGTCGCTTGCGTGGCGAATTCCTCGTCCGGAATCTCGATCAGTGTCCAGTCCAGCGCATGCAGCAATTGCATGAACGTGGTGCTGATGAGCGGCGAGTAGACCACGGCGGTGCGTTCGGCGACCGGACTGATGAGCGAGAGCAGGTGCAGGCACTCATCCGGACCATGCCAGTGTGGCAGATCGACGCGAACCACATCGACCCCAACCGGCCGGACGAACGTGGACAACTGGTCGATGCCAGTGGCGTTGGTCCGGTAACCGACCCCGGCGGCCAGGATCCCGCTCTCCAACCAGAACACATCGCCACCTTCGAGCATCCCGTCCCCCATGATCTGGCCGATCACCGGCACGTCGAGGTTCTGGTACAGCGACTGGGCGTACTCGATCTCGACGCGGCGAAGTTCCTTGCCGGGGTTGGCGAGCACCACGCCTTCGCCAGTGACGATCGCCGTGTCGTACACGAAGATTGAATCGAGACGGCCAGCATCGTCCGGCTCTTGCTTGATTACGTCAATCCCTTCGCCTTCAAGGATGGCGCGGAACGCGTCGAACTCGGCCATCGCGCGGCCGTGGTCCACCTCGTGGGTGTAGCCGTAGGCCTTCCAGTCATCGGGGCCAGCGGGCGGGGCTGGCTGCTGCACGATGACACGCCGGAGAGGGGCGACCATCGAGTGGCCACCGTATCCCTGCTCGCGGGCGGCATCCGCCATCGCCTCGATTCCCGCGCGTTCGTCATCACGACCCAATCCAAACATTCGTCTACATCCATTCGCGGCGGGCGGCTTCACACGTCGAAGCATCGTATCACGCGAGCCGCGAGGACCGGAGAGTTTGGTATGCTGCGGGCTGGTGTGCCGCTAAGTGGTATGTCTGCATTGACGTGACCTCTCTATAGCTGACGTGGGGAAACCCATACACCGGCGGGCAATGAAAAGAACGGCGCGACCATGTGCCGGTTAGGGTTTCCGTACTGGTGCACCAACCATGCACCAGTACGGAAGTCCTAGCCGGCCAACGAAACCCGTGTTGGCGCCGAATTCCTGGCCGGCGTATGGGCTTCCCACGGGCGTTGGTCGCGTGGGCAGACATACAGAAGACATCCGACCGTAGACACACCGCTCAGGTCGCCATTCCGGCGATGTCGATTCCCACAGGAGTTCCCTCGCGTGAAGATTGCCCATTTCGACCCGTTTTCCGGCGCCAGTGGCGACATGATCCTGGGCGCGCTGGTGGACGCGGGGCTGCCCTTCGGCGACCTGACCCGCGAACTCGGCAAGCTGGGGCTGGATGGGTACCGGATTCGCGCGGAGCAGGCCGGGCAGCATGGAATCCACGGCACGCGGGTGGTGGTGGAACTGACCGAGCACGTGCATTCGCGAACGTGGGTCCAGATCCGGGCACTGATCGAGGAATCGGAACTCGACCAGGCGATCAAGGACGTGGCGATCGCGATCTTTCAGCGCCTGGCCGAGGCCGAGGCTAAAGTCCACGACGCGGAGCCCGACACCGTACATTTCCACGAAGTGGGCGGCGTCGACGCGATCGTGGACATTTGCGGCGCGTGCATCGGCCTGGCCCTGCTGGAGATCGAGGCGGTGTACTGCAATCCGCCGCAGGCCGGGTCCGGTTTCGCC
>CAZUPA010000212.1:2215-4685 GCA_964622205.1 uncultured Sphaerobacteraceae bacterium | reverse complement strand
ATGCCATGGACCAGCGCGTGGCCGAGATCGTACAGCCGGTCGGCGCCGCGAATTTCGCCAAGGTCGATCATCCCCTGGTACGCCCCCGTCGCCAGATCGACAAAGATATGGCTCGGGTCGAAATCGCCGTGTACGAGCCTGGAGGTCGCCCCGCCCGGCACGGCGCACCACCGCGCAATGGCATCGGCCAACCGGAAACTCACCGGACCAGCGAAGACTCCCGCGCCAGCAACGGTCGCGGCGGCGGCCGCGTATTCCGCGGCCCAGGTAATCCGCGCCGGATGCTCCGCCACCAGATGCCGGTCGTCGCCCTCCACGGTCTCCGCCCAGCCGTATCCGGTCACCGGTATCGCGTTCAGCCTGGCGAGATCGGCCGCGGCATCCCGGATCGCCTCGTCCGCCGGCCCTTCGTACTCCGACAGGGGAATGCCGGGCATGGTGGAGGTGAGCGCGGCGGATCGGTCGAGTTCCGGCGGCTCGGCCTCGAAGCGGAACAAGGCGGGCGCCCGAACGCCCCGTTCCAGCGCCAGTTCATGCGCTCGCGCCTCGGCACCGCGGCGTTCGCCGATGGCATCCGCGATCGTGGCATGCACTTCGGCCTCTGGGTCGAACCCGAGCGGGTCGACCTCCGCACCGCCACCACTGGCACGTGGAAGCCGGAGTGGCTCGCGATGGAATCCCCCTCTCGCTACGTCCGCTGCGACTGGCCTTCCGACACCGAAACCGCCTGGCTCTGCTTCGGCAACCCGGAAACCCAGGACTGGGCGATCGGATGGATCGGTGAACTGGTCGCGGACCTCGGCATCCGCTGGCTCAAGTGGGACAGCAACTACTGGGGCGTCTGCGCGAGCCCCGATCATGGCCATGGTGTGGGCGATGCCGAAGCGGCCCAGGTGGCCGGCGTGCAAGAGGTCATGCGCCGATTGCGCGAGCGCTTTCCCGACCTCGTAATCGAGAACTGCGCGGGTGGCGCCACCCGGATGGACTTCGCGCTCGCCCGACAGACGCCCGCCGCCTGGCTCAACGACGCCAGCGAGCCCGCCCATCGTTCCCGGTTCCACAACGCGGGCGCCAGCCACATGTTCCCGCCCGAAATGCTCAACGCCTGGATCACCGAATCGGAGCACGAGAACGTCAACGGCCAGGACCTTCCCGACGATGTCTGGCGCATGGTGATCCGCAGCCGGATGCTCGGCGCGATGGGGTTCTCCTGCCGTCTCGCCACCTGGTCCGAGCGTACCGTCGCCATCGCCCGCGAGGAGGTCGCCCGCTACCGCGACCATTGGCGCCCGCTGCTGCGCCATGGCGCCTTCCGCCATCTGCTGCCGCAGCCAAAGATCTCTTCGCGCGAACTCCCAACACCGGATACCTGGGAGGCGTACCAGGTATCCGCTCCCGATGGCGGCTCCCATATCGTGCTCGGCTTCCGCAATGTCACTCCCGCCGCCACCCAGGTCGTCTTCCCCGGCGGCATCGAATCCGGCGCGACGTACGAGGTCATCGCCGATGGCGGCGAGCCCCAGCGTGTTTCCGGAGCGGATCTGCTCGCGGAAGGTCTCTCCCTCACCTGCCCGCTGCTCACCTCGACCTGGGTCACCATCCAGCGCACCGGCGCATAGGGAGAACCGCCAATGACCGTTCGCTTCAGCGATGCCTGGACCCTGCATGGGCTTCGCGCCCTGATAGTGGAGAACCGCTACCTGCGGGTAACCGTGCTGCCCGAACTCGGCGGCAAGATCTGGTCGATCGTGTCGAAACGGCACGACCGGGAAATGCTGTGGCACAACCCACGCGTGCTTCCACGACCCGCCCACTACGGCGCGACGTACGACAACTGGTTCTGCGGCGGCTGGGACGACGTGTTCCCCAATGACTTCCCGGTCGACATCGATGGCGAGCCGTATCCCGACCATGGGGAGGTCTGGTCGCTGCCCGCCGCCTGGCGTATCGAGCACGCATCGCCGGAATCGGTCGCGATCTCGCTGGAGCACCGGGGCATCGCCCTGCCCACCCGTTTCCGGAAGGTGCTCACCCTGCGGGAGGACGCCCCATCGCTCCATCTGCAATATGAGATCACGAACGAGGGAGCATCATCGCTGGATGTCCATTGGAAGACGCACCCCTCGCTGCCGCTCGCGCCGGGCGCCCGCCTGCATCTGCCGATCGGCCGCGTGATCGACGAGCCTGGTTTCGGGGAAGTCTTTCGCGACCAGGCGTTCGAATGGCCCCGCGCCACCCAATCCAGCGGGGAGCCGCTGGACCTCTCCGCCCTGCCCGATCCCGGCGGCGGCGGAGCCTGGTTCTTCTATGGCGTCGACCTCACCGCCGGGTACGCCGCCATCTCCTACCCCGACCGGCAGGTCGGCTTCGGACTCTCGTTCGATCCGGAGATCCTGAGTTCGGTATGGGTCTTCGGCAGCTTCGGCGGCTGGCGTGGGTTGAACACGATTATCCTCGAACCCTGCACCGG
>CAZUPA010000212.1:0-2115 GCA_964622205.1 uncultured Sphaerobacteraceae bacterium | reverse complement strand
GACTCGCTCCGGCTCGGCCTCGATCTCGTCCCATGGTTTCCCCACCTGGCCGAAACCGTCATCTTCTCCCTCGCCCACTACCAGTCCACCGGGCGCATCCCCGTCGCCGACTCCACCCGTGCCGGGCAAATCCCGCACGAGATACGCTCGCGCTTTATCGGTCCCCGGCAGGTCACCGGGAGTCCGGCGGATATCCTGGCCACGCTCGCGCCTCGCTGGGGCGGAACCAGCGACCTGCTCGTTTACTACGGCTCGGCCGACGCCACGCCACAATTCGTGCGGCTCGTAAGCGCATACCGTCGCCACCACGGCCCCGCCCTGCTCGATGTCCCGCTCAAGACCCATGCGGGCGACATCGTCACCCTGCGCGACAGTGTCCTGGCGGCGGCTCGCTGGACCGCCGCCGAAATCGAAGGGTCTGACCGTCCGCTGCTCGGCTTCCAGCGCCTCAACCGCGCACATGGGCATCGTTGGCAAATCCTCCAGGACGGCGCCACCTCGATCATCCACGCCGATGGCCACCTCGCCAACGGCGACGGCCGGGTCGAAACCATTGGCCTCCAGGGGCTCGCCTGGGACTGCCTGACGCAGGCGGCGGATCTCCTCGAAGACGCGACGCCCGCCGAGGCATCCCGCTGGCGCGCGCTCGCCACATCGCTCCGGGCCGCCACCCTGGAACAGTTCTGGATGGACGACGAACAGTACTTCGCCACCGGGTTCGACCGCGATCCCGCCGATGGCGTCACTCCCCGCCGGATCGAAGCCCTCACCGCCATACCGGTCGAACTGCTCGAAACCAGCTTCTTCGTCTCCCTTCCGGACGCCGACAGCGAGCGATATGTCTCCGGCATCGCGCGCATGGCCCACGGCCCCGAGTTCATGACGGCGGGCGGCATTCGTAGCCGCTCCCTCCGTCACGCCGGCCTGCTCGACTACCCCGACTATCACGGGGTCTTCACCTGCTGGGGAGTCACCAACAGTGTCTACGCGGCCGGTCTCGCCCGGCAGGGCTTGAACGCTCTCCAGCGAGACGTGATCCATCGCCACCTCGGCATGCTCGCGTCCACCGGTGACCTGCATGAATTCATGTATGTCGACCACGACGGAAATGTTCGCAATCCCCTGCGAATCAGCGAGGTACCCACCACCGGCCCCGGCGTGATTCAGGGCACTAACACCCCGGAGAGCAACCAGGCCTGGACCCTCTCGTTCGCCCTTCGATCCCTATTGGAACCACCGGCCACCGATCCGCCACTGGAACCATGGCAACGCCGTTTGATCGACGAAATCCGCGGCCGCCAGCCACTGATGGACGACTTCCCCGGCGCGGAGGCCGTCGCCCAGGCGAGCCGTCCCGGCGTCCTCGATCGCGAGGGAGGCCGCCAGCGCGAAGCGGCCTGGATGGCGCGCGAAACAGCTCCGCGCACAGAGGCGCGTCGAGCCTGATCGCGGTCCCCCCGTCCCCTCTTGTGCCGGGCGCGCCTCCCGGGTACAGTCGCCTCCACGAACCACCTCACCCCAGCCACGAAACCCGGCTGGCAACTGACCTGGAAAGGAAGGCGAGCGGCGTGGACAAGGAGCGGGCGTTTCCCGGACAGCCCAACCTGCTGATCATCATGTCGGACGAGCACGCGCCACAGTTCAGCGGCTGTTACGGCCACCCGCTGGTCCAGACGCCCCACCTCGACCGCCTGGCGAGCGAGGGCGTGCTGTTCGAGCAGGCTTACTGTAACTCCCCCCTCTGCGGACCATCCCGCATGTCGTTCATGACCGGCAGGTACCCCCACGAAACCGGCTGCTACGACAACTCCACCGCCCTGAGTTCGGACACCCCCACCTGGGCTCACATGTTGCGCGCGGTTGGCTACGACGTGGTGCTCTCCGGCAAGCAACACTTCGTCGGAAGCGACCAGCTCCACGGGTTCCGGGCGCAACTCGCTCGCGACCTCCACGCCGAGCATGTCCATCCCATTTTCGACTGGGCGGAAGGCACCCTGGTGGCGACCCAGCGATGGCCCAGCATCGACCAGGCCAAGCCCGGAACGACCACCGAGATCGAGGTGGATGACCAGGTGGAGGCGGCCGCCCTCGACTACCTGCGCGATCCCGCCCGGC
>CAZUPA010000211.1:0-4688 GCA_964622205.1 uncultured Sphaerobacteraceae bacterium | reverse complement strand
CCAGCGGCTCCCTCCCAGTCGTGCGACATCTCGAACTGCCGCTCCTTGCGGTAGCCCCACCAGCCCGGCAGGGCAGGCATCACCTCCCTATGCCTGGCGTTGACGTACAGCGCGCCGGTCGAACCCGGCCCGGCGTTGAGGTACTTGTAGGTACACCACACCGCGAAGTCGACATCCCACTCGTCGAACGCGTGGGGGAGCGCCCCCACCGAGTGGGCGCAGTCCCAGCCGATCGGGATTCCCGCGTCGTGGGCCGCCTGGGTCAGGCGTGGCATATCCAGCAGTTGTCCCGAGCGGTAGAGCACCGATGGCAGCAGGACCAGCGCCACATCTTCGGTCATTTGCGCGATCAGGTCGTCCTCGGCAATGGTTCGTCCATCGGCGCTCGGCGCCAGTACGAGATCCCGGGCAGGATCACCTCCATGCAGGCGGATTTGCCCCTGAAGGGCGTACACGTCCGAGGGGAAATCGAGCGAGGTGGCGAGGATCTTGCGGCGGTTGCCTTCGGGGCGATAAAAGCTGCCGGCCATCTGGTGCAGGTTCACCGTGGTGGAGCCTGTCACCGCCACCGAGCCCGGCGACGCGCCCACGAGGTGGGCCATCCGCTCGCCAAGCCGCTCCCCCAGCGTGAACCAGGGTGGGTCGGCCCCGGTCCAGCCCTCGATCCCGTGTACCTTCCACGCCTGAAGCGCGTGGAGCACCGCGCGTTCGGCGTCGATCGAGAGCAAACCAAGCGAATTGCCGTCGAGATAGGTGACGCCATCCGGGACAAAGAAGCGCTCCCGGAACGTGCCCAGCGGGTCGCGGGCGTCGAGGTCGATCGCGTATTGCTCGCCGGCAATACCGGGACTGGTCATGCGGAAGCTCCGGAAGGGAAACAGCGAATCTATTCAATACCGGGCACGGTACCAGATCGCCCTTCCGCGCCGGTAGTCCCGCGGGTATTCCGGTTGCGGGAACGCGAGGGCCTTCCATGGCCAGGAGTTGCTGGTTTCAGGGCACGCGTGCAAGCGTGGAGGCCCTGCCCACGCCGCACGTACCGGTTGACGCCCCAAAATCATGCTGCTACCATCTACAACAATCGATTATAGATTATTGATTGAACGCTTCATGCCCCGGGCATGCCTGCGATGAGAGCAACAAAGGAGGTGTTGGGTCCCGCTTACCCATGGCCAGCCACACCGTTGATGCGCTGGAGGACATTCGAGGAACTCTTTGCATTGCATCGGAAGGAGCACACGTTGAGCGACAAGGTGAATCGAAACAACCCGTTCACATTCCAGGCCCCACGAATGTCACGCAGGAAATTGGTGGCTGGAGCCTCGGCCCTTGGTCTCGCCGGCACACAGGCCGGCATCATGTCGAACAAGGTCACGGCCTACCATCGCCAGGAAGGCGGGTTCAGCGGCAAGATCCGGATGCAGGCCGGTCATTACACACCGTCCGAGAACATGGAGAAGACGGCCAACAACCCGGTGCCGATCGAGCAGCTCAAGCTTGCCGCCGAGGCCTACACAGCCATGTATCCCGAGGTCGAGATCGAGTTCGTGCGCGTGCCCGAAGGCACTGACGCACGGGTCTGGACTGTCACCCAGCTTACCGGCGGCATCGCACCGGAAATCGTATGGACCCAGTCGTTCGATACCAACCGCGATGTTGGCAAGGACTGGTGGTTGAACATCCTGCCGTATATGGAGCAGCCAAACCCGTACGTGGAAGAGGGAGCCGCCGGCAGCGTGGCCTGGATCGACCAGTTCTTCGAAGGGCCGACCGGCGCCAAGTTCGCACCCAACGGCGAACTCTACGTTGTCCCATATGACCTGGTGACCACGTTCTTCTTCTATAACAAGAGTCATTTCGAAACGGCCGGGGTCGAAGTCCCCACAACCTATGCCGGCCTGATCGAGATCACATCCGCGCTCAAGGACGCGGGGATCGTGCCGTACAACGGCCTGCAGTGGTCTACTCCGCAACTCGGTGAAATGGTGATTGGTGGCTGGGCGGACGAGTTCGAGCCGACCGGGGCCGCTGGCGCCTACACCCAGAAGGACATCGCGCTCGCCATCCTCGATGGTATCTACGATGCCACCAAGCCCGAGTACCAGGACTGGCTCCGACTGCGCAAGGATGGAGTACCGTACTGGTCCGAGCAGTGGGCAGCCGACCCCGAAACCACCAAGTTCGATCTCCAGTTCAGCCAGGGCCGGCTCGGTATCTACGAGGACGGTAGTTGGCGGTTCGGTCTCCTCAAGGCGAACGATGAACTCGAGTTCGAGTGGGGCTCGTTCTTCATGCCAATCCTTGAGACGGGTACTGGCCCGGGTCTCTCCGAGTACGCAACCGGCAAGCCTGCCCCAGCCATCGGCGGCGCGACAGCGGCCCAGTACGGTATCACTGGTTCCGCCGAGAAGAATGGAACGACCGATCTCTGCATTGACTGGCTTCGCTACATCACCGCCCCCGCGCAGGCCGCGCCCATCATTTCCGAGAAGGGCCAGTTCCTGCCCAACATGCGGGATGTGGACGTCAATGATGATCTCAAGGGGCCGTTGGAAGCCGTGTCGAGTGGTGTCGGCGAGGCTGGCATGATCGCGTATGGCGACAAAATCGAAGCTGAAGCCGCCTCCAAGATCGACACGGCGAGCGCCAACTACCTGCTCGGACGTGCAGAGCTCGAGCCGACCGCGGTGGAGATTCAGGAACTCCTCTACGCCCAGGCCGAAAAGTCAGCCGACGAGAACGGCTGGCGCTAACCGTTACGCGCGCAATGTGGGAGCAGCACCTGCCTGCTCCCACATTGCGGCGTGGGTCTCCACGTGAGGACGCTGAGTCGTGACCATGCAAGCATCTTCATCATCCCTGGCTTTACCGCCGTACCAAAGGCCCAGGAACACCCTTTGGCGACGGATTGTCAAAGCGCGCTTCTACTACCTGTTGCTCGTACCCTGTTTTACGCTCCTTATCCTCTTTAACTATTACCCCGCGTTCCTCGCGCTCTGGGGATCCATCTTCACCCTGGACTACGGTCGTGATGGTGAGTTCATTGGGCTCCAGAACTTCCGGGATTTGTGGTCGGATGCAACATTCCGCAAGTCGGTGACCAATGTCCTCCTTCTCACGGCATTCGGCACCTTCACGGCGGTAACCATTCCAATTTTCGTGGCGGAGTGGATCTTCCGGCTGCGGTCGGATCGCGCCCAGTACTTCTATCGCATCATCATGGTCTGGCCCGCCATCGTTCCCGGCCTGGTTACGCTTTTGCTGTGGCAGTTCATTTATGACCCCTACTACGGCTTGCTCAATGCGTTGCTCGATGCGGTCGGCCTGGAACAATGGGCCACCAAGGCCTGGCTGGCCGATCCCGATCTCGCCCTGTATGCCCTGATGGGAAGTGCCTTCCCGTTCGTGGGCGGTATTGGCGTCCTTATTTACCTGGCCGGTCTGCAGTCCATCCCGATCGAGATTTACGATGCCGCCAAGCTCGACGGGGCGAGCGGGTTCAGGCAATTCCTGACGATCGATCTGCCCCTGATCAAGGGCCAGATCAGGCTGAATATCGTGCTGTCGATCATCGCCGGGTTGCAGGCTCTCACCGGCCCCCTCGTGCTGACCAACGGTGGTCCGGTTGATTCGACGATGGTGCCTGGTCTCTATATGTACCAGCAGGCATTCACCTACGGGCGCCTTGGATACGCATCGGCGATCGGCGTCGTCGTCTTCGTGGCGGTGTTCGTTCTCACCGTGCTCAACATGACCCTCTTCAGGGACAAAGACTAGAATCCCGGATGGTGGGGAAACGGAGGAACAGGCATGGTTGAAACACTGTATCGTCCGGAGGTTGAGGTCACATCGACCGCTGCCCATGCGGTCCACACGAAGGATCGCTGGCAGAACGCGAAGGCAGACTGGTGGAAACACCTGCTGCTGATCATCATCAGCTTCTTTTTGTTTGTACCGTTCGTAATGACACTGATCATCTCGTTCAAGAGCCTCAACCAGTTCAACGTCGAGCCGTTCCTGCCTACCTTCCCCCTCCAATGGTCCAATTACACGGAAGCCGGGGAGGTGGTGCTGCCCTACATCTGGAACAGCATCGTGGTTTGCGGGCTGGCCTGCATCGGAACGGTATTGATCGGCGCCCTCACGGCCTATGTGTTCGCGTCGTTCTCGTTTCCGGGCAAGGAAATTCTCTACTACCTCATCCTTGCCCTGTTGATGGTGCCCGGCATCCTCACCCTTGTTCCCACCTTCATCGTGGTGCGCGATCTGCACCTGCTGGATACGCGATGGGCGTTGATCCTGCCGTGGGTTGCCGGTGGCCAAGTGTTCGCCATCTTCATCTTGCGCACGTTCTACGCGGCAATGCCGAAGGACCTGTTCGAGGCGGCCAGGCTCGATGGCGCCGGCGAGCTCTCGATTTTCGCCCGAATCGCCGTGCCGCTTTCAAAGTCGATCCTCGGTGTGGTCGCCATTTTCAACATCCTCGGCACCTGGAACGATTTTCTGTGGCCACTGGTCACGATCAGCACGCAGGATTCCTACCCGCTCGTGCTTGGCCTGTACCGCTTCCAGTCGCAGTACTACACGGTCTGGGGCCCGCTGATGGCCGGCTACGTGATTGGCACGATTCCACTCGTTGTCCTGTTCGCATTCACCAGTAGTCTCTTCGTTCAGGGGCTTGCCGCCGG
>CAZUPA010000210.1:0-4690 GCA_964622205.1 uncultured Sphaerobacteraceae bacterium | reverse complement strand
CCTACACCACGCGGTTTCGAAGCAGCCCGAGTCCTGTCGCTTCGAGTTCGATCACGTCGCCCGGCTTGAGCAGCACGCCACGCTCGGCGCCGGAACCGTTGCCAACCGTTCCGGTGCCGAAGATCTCGCCGGGAACAATCCGCTCGTTGCGGGAGGCATGGAAAATCATGTCCTCGATCTTCCAGTGGATCGAGCCGGAATGCTCCTCGCAGATGGTCTCGCCATTGATCCGGCTGGTGAGTTGGAGGTTGTAGGGATCGGAAATCTCGTCCTTCGTCACCAGGTACGGGCCAAACACGTGGGCGTTGTGGAAATCCTTGCCCTTGGCTGGGCCGAGGCCAACCGACATCTCCCGCCCCTGGATGGTGCGCTCGCTGAAGTCGTTGTAGAGCATGTAACCGAACACATGGTCCATCGCCCGCTCCGGCGCGATGTCCTTGCCACCCTTGCCGATCACATAGGCAAGCTCGAATTCGTAGTCCAGCTCCGGCACGTCGTACGGCCGGGCAACATCCTGCTCATGCGCCCCGAGACTGTTGACGTTGCCCTTGTAGTAGATCGGCATGTTGTACCACTCGTCCGGAATCTCGCGGCCGAGCTTCGGGTAGATGTTCTTCAGGTGCGTTTCGAACGCCATGAAGTCGCGGAGCACCGGCGGGCTCGGCACCGGCGGCAGCAGAGCCACCGATTCCGGCGCGTACCACGCCTGGGGGAGACCGGCGATCTCCTCACCGGAGGCATGGGCGATGGCCTGGTTGGCGACATCGAGCGAAACCGGCCCACCCTGGATGAACGCCACCATCGACGACGGAATCACCGCATCGGCGATCCGCCGGGCCGCTTCGGGTGTGGCGTCGATGCTGACCAGGAAGTGGCGATAGGCGGCGTTAAGATCAAGATAGCCGCGATCGGTCACCGCGCCGATCCGGACCATGGGACCGATCGTGGTGGATACCTCGAACGAGACGAGTTTCATGATGCGTTCCTTGGATGGGCCAACGGTGGCGCGAACGACATCGGGAGCGATATGCGATCGCCCCCGATGGAATCGTTACAGTACGTCCAGATCGCCAAACGACGGCGTTGACCGCCGATTATTCGACGGCAAGGGTGTAGAGCGCGCGCTCGCGCTTTTCGAGCAGCGGGATGATGGTGCCCTCGATGATGGACTGGAAGTGAGGCGTTTCACGGTGGGCTTCCAGCGCTGCCTGGTCGGTGTAGTGCTCGTAAAGCAGGAAGTTGTCCGGGTTCTCCCGCGACCGGCTGGCCTGGTAGAAGGCGCAGCCCGGCTCGGACTTCTTCACTTCCACCGCCATCCTGCGGAGGTTCTCCTCCACCGTATCGCCAGTTCCGGGTTTTCCATAGTAGTACGCCGCCAAAACGATCATGTCGTGACATCTCCTGATAATCGTTCGCCATCGGCCATGGTGCCAGTGGCGATTCAATCGAGCGGGGAACGGGCTCCCTCGCTACTCGTCGACAATGGCCACGGCCCGTACGGGAGAGCCGGTGGTATTGACCCACTTCACGGGAAACACGGAAAGCTTGAATCCGTGTGGGACCGGGATGCTGTCCAGGTTGGTCAGGTTTTCGATGTGGTACCACTCGCGCTCCATCATCACGCGGTGGGCTTCCCAGAACTGCTTGCGCTCGAACATCGCCCACACCGGCGGGTCGAAGGTGATGGCGTCGATCCCCATCATCTTGATGCCCTGGTCGAGCAACCAATGCACGGCCCCCGCGGTCATGCCGGGGTGGTCGCGCAGGTAGCGCTGTTCGTCCTGGTAGGCGCCGGCGCCGGTGTGGATCAGCACGATATCCAGCGGCTTCAGGGTGTAGTCGATATCGGCGAGAGCCTGCTGGACCTCTTCCGCCTGAATCCCATCTCCCGGCTGCTTGTGCCGGAAATCGAGCACCACGCCATCGCCGTAGCAGTACTCGATAGGAATCCCTTCGGGACCAGGAGCGTTGTCGCGCATGTGGCGAAGCGAGTCCATGTGGGTCCCGACATGGTCGCTCATCTCCACCCGGTAAGTGGCGGTGAGCCAGTCGACGCCGAACTCGGTCGCGCCAATCGCCTCGGCGTACTCCGACCAGCTCTGGTACATCTCCAGCGTGGGAGGAATGATCTTGGGGAACGTCACCATGTCGTTGTGGACAGGCATGCTGAGATCGATCAACCGGGTGGACAAGGTGGTAACTCCCCTCGAAACAACCGCGCGGCACAACCGACCGCGACGTGAAACGCCCTACAGGATCAGCATGCCGCCATCCACGTAGAGGGACTGTCCGGTGACATAGCTGGAATCGTCGCTGGCCATGAACACCACCGCCGGTCCCATCTCGCGCGGCTGGGCCGCCCGCCCGAGCGGGATTTTCTCCAGCACGTGAGGCAGGATCTCGGCGTCGTCCATCACCCAACTGGTCATGTCGGTATCGAACAGTCCCGGATGCAAGCAGTTGACGCGAATACCGTACTGCGCGAGTTCGGCCGCCATGTTGGTGGTCAGCGCCTCGATCCCGCGCTTGGTCGGCGCGTAGTGGGTGCGGCCCGGGAAGACCATGCCAGCCTGGATCGATCCGATGTTGACGATCGCGCCCTTCGTGCCCCGGCTCACCATGTCACGCGCCACCACCTGGCCGACCGTCCACGGCCCGCGCAGGTTGATGTTGGTCACGCGGTCCCATTCGGCGTCGTCCAGTTCGAGGAAGGGGACGATCGATTCGATCCCCGCGTTGTTGACCAGCACGTCGATTGGGCCCAGCTGGCCAGTGACGGTGGCCACCATCTCCTCCACCTGCTGGCGGTTGGAGACATCGGCCCGCACGGCGATCGCCTTGCGGCCAAGCGCCTGGATCGCGGCGGCGACTTCCTCCGCCTTTTCCCTGCTCGTCGAGTAGTTGACGGCGACATCCGCGCCCTCTTCGGCGATCACCTCGGCGATCCCCCGGCCGATACCGCGGCCAGCGCCGGTGACGAGTACGACTTTCCCCTCCAAACGACCCATGACTCACCCTTCCTGTTGTTCGGGAGCGCTCGCATTCTGCTCGAGTTCCCGCACGACTCGTTCGCCAAGTACCAACACGTGCTCGCGAATGGCCTGCTCGGCCTGCTGCTGGTCGCCTGCCCGTAGCGCTTCGACGATGGGCCGGTGGCGCTCGGCAAGCTCGACCAGGTTGCGATCCTTGAGGCGGATCACGGTCATCATGGTCCAGTTCAAAGGGCTGATCCCCTGCCAAGTCTTGAGCAGGAGGGTGTTCCCGGAGCAGGTGAGGATGAATTCGTGGAATCCGGTGTCGAGTTCGGTCAGCCGTTCGGGATCGTCGTCCTTCGCGGCCTCAACCATGTCGTCGATGAACCGGTCGAGCGTGGCGAGATCGTCTTCACCCAGGCGCGGAATCGCCAGGTCCACGGCCAGCACCTCGAGATGGGCACGAAGGACGTACATTTCCTCCGCATCCTTCGGCTCCACCCGTCGCACGGACGACCCGCGATTGGGATAGGAAACGACGAGCCCCATCTGTTCGAGTTCGCGAAGGGCCTCCCGCACGGGCGCCTGGCTGATGCCCAACTCGCGGGCGAGGCGGGATTCGACGATGCGGTCACCTGGCTGGAGTGTGCCATCGAAGATCTGGTTGCGGAGGTGGTTGCGCACGTCGTGCCGCAGGCCAGGACTCACCTGAAACGAAGCGGCCCGCGAATTGGAGGCGGTCTTGGCCATGAGTCAATCCATCGATAATCGCTAATCTGTTGCTCACACTACCATAGTAGGACGAATTGGAATCTGTCAACCAATTATGCTTCCAGACGTCCCCCTATCCGGTGCCCATCACCCACGAGGCTGAACCACGTCGACCTCCCCGCACCTATGTGCATGCTCATCAAGCCGGTCGCCGTTCACGGATCCCCTGTGCGAAACCATGCCGGTATCCGCCGGCACCCATTCGCGAAGGGTTGATTCACCACCACGTCCTTCTTTTCAAGGGCCGGTTCACTGGATAGATTTCCGTTGAACCGGTTGACTTCTGCACGGACCACTGTACGATACTATCAATTATCGATTATCTAGCGAATCGGAGATCGAGATGGGAAGTCAGCGGTATCGCGCGGCCGTCATCGGAACCGGCAAGATGAGCAGGGGGCATGCCCATGCCTACGTAACCAGCGACCAGGTCGACCTCGTGGCGGCATCCGACATCAGCGAGGAAGCACGAGCGGCGTTCGCCGAACAGTTCAACGTGCCAACAACCTACGCCGATGCCGCCGAGATGCTGGACAAGGAGCGTCCGGACTTCGTCAGCATCTGCACCTGGCCGCCGCTTCACGCCGAACTCACCGAACTCGCCTTCTCCCGGGGAGCGAAAGGCGTCTGGTGCGAGAAGCCAATGGCCGTTCACCTCACCGAAGCGGACCGCATGGTCGCCGCGGCTGAAACGGCGGGTGGCGTTCTGGTGATCAACCACCAGCGACGGTACCTCCCCCGGTATCTCCAGGCGATCGACCTGATCGCGAAGGGCACGATTGGCAACGTGACCCAGATCAACGGCATCTGCGCTGGCGATGCGCTCACCGACGGAACGCACCTGATCGACATGACCCGCTGGCTGAACAATGATGTGCCGGTCACGGCCGTGTTCGGCGCCATCGACATGACCTCCAAGGGCGATGTGAACCCCGACGGCATGGGCA
>CAZUPA010000209.1:0-4704 GCA_964622205.1 uncultured Sphaerobacteraceae bacterium | reverse complement strand
TGAGGGGGTTTCCCGGGGCGAGCAGTCACATCCTGCCCTGCTACCCGCCCTGTACCAGGATCCCGCGGGTGCATCCAAAACAGCCGCCGAACACACCCACGGATACGCCCTCCCCGGATCTCGAGTTCGCATCCGTACATTTCGAGAAAGGATAGAGAACGATGAGCGAGTCACGGAATATCGCCAATCGTGAAGTGCTGCCAATCGCCGACCGGCGACCCGTGAGGCTGACCACCTACGACGCCAAGGACCCGGATACCACGTTCCCGCCGATCGAGGCGCTACGACCGCCCGCCGGCGCGCCCAACGTGTTGATTGTTCTCCTCGACGACGTTGGCTTTGGCGCATCAAGCGCGTTTGGCGGCCCCTGCCAAACGCCAAACGCGGAGCGGCTCGCGGCGGGCGGCCTGAAATACACTCGATTTCACACCACCGCTCTCTGCTCTCCCACCCGGGCGGCACTTCTCTCTGGGCGCAATCACCATACCGTGGGGATGGGGGGAATCACGGAAATCGCGACTTCCGCGCCCGGCTACAACTCGCTGCGCCCGAACACCTGTGCTCCCCTGGCGGAAACACTCAAGCTCAATGGATTCGCCACCGCGCAGTTTGGCAAGTGTCACGAGGTGCCGGTATGGCAAACCAGCCCCGCTGGTCCGTTCGACAACTGGCCAACTGGCGGCGGTGGTTTCGAGTATTTCTATGGATTCGTCGGTGGCGAGGCACATCAATGGTACCCAGCGCTTTACGAGGGCACCACGCCGGTCGAGCCTGGCAAGACCCCGGAAGAGGGGTATCACCTCATGGCTGACATGACCGACAAGGCGATCAACTGGATCGGTCAGCAGAAGGCGCTCATGCCAGACAAACCGTTCTTCGCGTACTTCGCCCCGGGGGCCACCCATGCCCCGCATCACGTGCCGAAGGAGTGGGCCGACAAGTATCAGGGCCGTTTCGACGCGGGTTGGGATGCGATTCGTGAGGAAACTTTCGCTCGCCAGTTGGAACTGGGGGTGATTGCGCCCGACTCCCAGCTCACGGCACGCCACAAGGAAATTCCGGCCTGGGACGAGATGCCGGAAGCATTGAAGCCGGTGTTGCGGCGACAGATGGAGGTGTACGCCGGTTTCCTCGAGTACGCCGATCACCACGTTGGCCGCTTGTTCGACAGCCTCGAACGCATGCGACTAATGGACGACACGCTGGTCTACTACATCATTGGCGACAACGGGGCGTCGGCGGAAGGTACGCTCAACGGCACCTTCAACGAGATGATCAATTTCAATGGCGCGGCGGCACTGGAAACACCGGAGTTCATGCTGAATCGGATCGACCTGCTTGGTGGGCCCACCTCCTACAACCACTACGCCGTCGGTTGGGCCCACGCAATGGACACGCCATACCAGTGGACCAAGCAGGTTGCATCCCACTTCGGCGGCACGCGCAACGGAACCATCGTGCATTGGCCCAGCGGATTCACGGCCACAAACGAACTGCGCAAACAATTCTGTCACGTCATCGATATTGCCCCGACCATTCTGGAGGCTGCCGGCCTGCCGGAACCGACGGCCGTCAATGGCGTGCCGCAGGCGCCGCTCGAGGGGGTGAGCATGCTCTATTCCTTCAACGACGCCACGGCGGCAGACCAGCACGAGACACAGTATTTCGAGATATTCGGCAACCGCGGAATTTACCATAAGGGATGGACCGCGGTGACCAGGCACAAAACACCGTGGCTGTTGCAGGGCGAGCAAACCCCGACCTTCGACAATGATGTCTGGGAGCTGTACGACACGACAACGGACTGGACTCAGGCCCGAGACCTCTCCGCGGAGCATCCGGAGAAGCTGCGCGAACTGCGGCGGCTGTGGTTGATCGAGGCGACCAAGTACAACGTGCTGCCACTCGACGACCGGGTGGGCGAGCGCATCAATTCAGACCTGGCCGGTCGCCCGGTCCTGATTCGGGGTAACAGCCAGATCCTGTTTGGCTCCATGGGCCGGCTCTCCGAGAACTCGGTGATCAACATGAAAAACAAGTCGCACTCGGTCACCGCCGATATCGTTGTGCCCGACGGCGGCGCCGAGGGCGTGATCATCGCCCAGGGCGGCAACATTGGCGGCTGGAGCCTCTACGCCAGTGGCGGAAAACTGAAGTACTGCTACAACCTGCTGGGTATCCAGCACTTCCTGGTTGAGTCGGAGAACGCTCTCCCTGCTGGCGAGCATCAGGTTCGGATGGAGTTTACCTACGACGGAGGTGGTCTTGGCAAGGGCGGGACCGCCGCCCTGTACGCCGGTGGAGACAAGGTGGGCGAGGGCCGGGTCCAGGCCACCGCCGCGATGATCTACTCCGCCGACGACGGCTGCGATGTCGGTCGCGATACCGGGGCTCCTGTATCGCCGGACTATGGCCCAACCGGCAACGCCTTTACCGGCACGGTCAAGGGCGTGCAACTCGCCATTGCCGACGATGCCCTGGCCTCCGATCACCTCATCGCACCCGAAGACGCGTTGGCCCTGGCGATGGCCCGGCAGTAAGAAGTACCCGCGAAGGCGACGGGCCACCACGTGATGGCGCGTCGCGGCGACCGGGAAGAGATGACCGGCCTCGGGACCGTCGTCGTTTCAGATGAAGTCCTGGCGGGGTACAGGGGCAACGTACCCTGCCGCTCCCCCATTTTCCGCCCCGAGGTGATGTCCATGACGTTCAACCGCCAGCCATGAACAAGCGACCACGCGTGGTTATACGGAATTCGGATGCATGCCCGCGCGAAAGGGGCTCCGGACGCTGGCTGCCCGTCGCGGGGGATGATCCGAGTTCCGACGCCAGCGCCGTAGCCCCGTACATGGTGGGCCCGGCACGCCAGGACCGCTCGGCTTGCTGGGCTGCCCTATCTCTATCCGATGCGGAGAATGTTGAGGCGGCGAACGATGTATGACAAGTTGCTGATCGATCACCACCGCTATGTACGTTTCCTGGTGTTCCGGCAAGGATTCCGGATCCTGGCGCTGCTCTGTTCCACGCATGTGACGCGGTGCCGTCACCACCAACTCCTCCGGTCGTCTGGTTTCATTCGCCTCGGACTTCAAGCATCAATGATGTGCTGGGCCATCCGATTCTTCCGCGCGGGGAGCCATCCCACGTGGTACATGTCTCCGCCCGGAAGCAGGCGTCCAGCGCGGAGCACCGGCATGCGACGAGATTCTGCGCGTGTGGCCAGCCAGCCAGCACGTCGCGGCCGCACGCGTTGAGGTAGCAGGACATGAGTGACACGCGGGCGGGCGAATCGGCGCTCACGCTCCCATCCTCCACGGAAGACACACCTCTCCCTGGCGATACTCCTCCCAGCGATGAACGCGGTCGTGAGACGAAGGATCGATGGATCGAGGGCATCTCGGTGTTGCTGCTGGCCATCGCATCGGTGACCGCGGCCTGGTGTGGCTATCAGGCCACGTTGTGGGGCGGTGAGCAGGCCACACACTACGCCGAGGCGGGGGCTCGGCGGGTCGAGTCGGTTCGCGCCAATAGCCTGGCTACACAGCTTACGCAGGTGGATGTCGCTGTATTGATCCAATGGATAGACGCATACAAAACCGGGAACCAGGAACTGGCGGATTTCTACGAATCACGATTTTCAGATGTTCTGCGACCAGCATTCGACGCCTGGATCGCCATGGATCCTTTTAACAACCCAGAGGCCGCCAACGCGCCATTTGGATTGCCAGAGTACCGGCAACCTGAACTCCTCCGCGCGTACGATCTGGAGACCGAGGCCGCCGCCCTGTTCGAACAGGGGCAATCCGACAACAAGATGGGCGACAACTACGTCCTGGCGACGGTTTTTCTCGCTACCGCCCTGTTCTTCCTCGCGGTGTCCGCCACCCTCAAGTGGTTTCTGGCCAGCGTGGCATTGACCAGCGTTGGTGGCATGATGGTGGTTGTGGCTCTCATCTACATGTCCACATTGGACATTGCCTAGATCCGCATCCGAAACGGTTGACACGTTCGCGCCGCTGGAGGGAGGCCCATACCGCAGCCAGTGTTCGCCCGGATGACTTGCGATAAGCGGCTGCGTAAGGCCTCCGTACTGTCCGCGGCAGGACTGATCCGGTGCAACCATTCTGGACCGCGCTGCAATACGGAATCCGGAGAGAGACAGGCCAGCCACACGGCGCGCAAGCGCGGTGTGGCTGGTCCTACACAGGATGAATCATACGGAATCTGGATTAACCGTTTCAGTTGCCGCTCAGGCGCCCGGCCCGCGGCGGGCTTAACACGGCTTGCCGCTACGCTCCAAGGATCTTCGCCTTGGCGGCCTCGAACTGGTCGGGGGTGAGGAGGCCGGCGGCCTGCATGTCGGCCAATTGCTTCAATTGGGACATCAAGTCCGAACCTGGAGCGGCGGCGGCCGGCGCGGCCGCTGGCATGGCGGAGGCGGCTGCCGCCGCGGCAACCGCCGCCTGCTGGGCCTGCATCGCCTGCATTGCTTGCACCTGGCCTTGCAGTTGGGCAATCTGCGCCTGGCTATCGTCGTTGGCCTGGCTATCATCGTTGGCCTGGTTATCGTCGTAAGCTTGGCTATCGTCGTAGGCCTGGTTATCGTCAGCCTGCGCTTGTGCCTCCATTTCCTTCTTTTCCCATCGCCGTTGCTGACGATGGTGAACGGCGCCGGCTGTTCCCGCCACCACCGCCGTTGTCGCC
>CAZUPA010000208.1:0-4741 GCA_964622205.1 uncultured Sphaerobacteraceae bacterium | reverse complement strand
GGAACGTCTCGCATACGATGCATACAATCCTGTGACTGGCGGCGACGTGGCCGGCTTTATCCATGGAATCGCGGAGACCCCTGGGCGTAACCGCGATGACCCGAGTTCCCGATTCGTGGTTGTTGCGATGACTGGAAGGACGCTGGCCCATGACCGATACCTATGCCGCGCTGGAGGCCAGTTTCACCAAGGATCGATCCCGCCTCCGATCGCGGGAGGTTGCGTATGAAGCGATCAAGAACGCGATCCTCAGTGGGGTGCTGGCGCCACACGAGCGATTGATCGAGGAGCGGATTGGCGAGGCGCTGCGGATCAGCCGGACGCCGGTTCGCGAGGCGCTGGCGATACTGGAACACGAGGGGTTGCTCGAGGCCATTCCCTACAAGGGCCTTGCCGTGCGGCCGGTAAGCCGCGAGGAGTTCCAGCACTTGTACGACGGTTTGGGCGTGATCGAATCGGCGCTGGCCAGGACGGCGGCGGCCAACGCGTCGCCGGCGGCGATTCGCCAGATGGAAGCGCTGCTCGACGAGGCCGAAGAGGCGATTCCCGAAGATCCACCGAGGCACCTGGCCGCCTGCCGGGAGTTCCAGGCCGTGCTTGGCGGGTGCGCCAACAGCCCGTTCCTGACGAGGACCCTGGTGGGAATCGAGGAGCGATCCGACATGTACCTGCTCAACTCAGACCTTTCGTTGCCGGCGGAAAAGATGCAGGCGGCCGTGGACGACCGGCGCCGCATTCTGGAGGCCGTCAAATCAGGCGATCCCGACGCGGCGGCGGAGGCCGCCCATGCCCATGCCACATCCATCGTGGAGCGCTGGGGTGGGCTTTACCACGACTAATCCCAACATTGCAGGTGTGCTGGAAGGAGGCGCCGCAACGCGACGTACCGGGGCCCAACGACACGAGTTCTCCACCGCGGGAAACCATTCATCCCCCGCGGGCTGGAACGTTCATTCGCATCGTGTTTCGCATGAAGATAGCTCAGGAGTTAGCATGACCAGTCGTGATCCAGGCCTTCACTATCTCAATCAGCTTGTGCGTGGGCGGTTCTCGCGGCGCGACCTTGTGAAGCACGGCGCCATCGCCGGAGCCGGGGTGGCCGTTCTTGGGCCGGTTGGCCTTGGTGGCGTGTCATCCGCCGCGGCCCAGGGCGCGGAGCCAGTTGGCGAGATCACCTGGGGCATGGATACCAATGTCCCCAACATCATTCCATTCGGTGGCATCGCCCTCGCCCAGTGGCAGGGTAAGGAGTTCATGTACGACTCGCTGCTGGCGTGGGATGCCGACCTCAATGTCATTCCGGCGCTGGCCGAGTCGTACGAGACGCCAGACGATGTGACCTACGTGTTCACGCTCCGGCAGGGCGTGAAGTTCCACGATGGCCGGGACATGACTTCGGCGGACGTGGTGTACTCGCTCAACACGGCGCTGAACCCACCAGAACCGGGCGTGAAGGTGCCGTACCTCGACAACGTGGCGTCGGTCGAGGCCGTGGACGACTTCACGGTGAAGGTGACCATGACCAAGGCCGATCCGACCCTGGTCGGCACCCTGGCCTGGACGCACTACACCCCGATCATCCCCGACGGCGTGATCGATGAGATCGAGGTGCTCAGCAACGGCATCGGCACCGGACCGTTCAAGCTGGTGGAATACAGCCAGGACGACCAGATCGTGTACGAGGCGTTCCCCGACTTCTGGGGCGAAGGGCCAGGCGTCCAGAAGCTGACGCTGAAGATGCTGATCGACGAGCAGCAGCGCGTGGCCGCGCTTCGGTCTGGCGAGATCGACGGCGCGACGTTTACGGCCGACGTGGCGAGCACGCTTGCGAGCGACGAGATTACCGTGCTCAGCGGGCTGACCTCGTCCCCGCGGGTGATCCAGCTTTCGACGACGCAGGACGTGCCGTGGCGCGACGTGCGCGTTCGCCAGGCGATGAGCAAGGTGGTTGACCGGCAGGAGATCATCGACAAGGTGTACGGCGGTTACGCCGAATTCACCGGCGCGATTCCTCCAGGTTACGGTCCGTGGCCGCTCACCCCGGAAGAGCTGGCGGAGGCGTACGCGGTTGACGTGGAGGGCGCGCAGGCGCTGATGGCGGAGGCTGGATTCGCCGATGGCTTCGACGTGGAGTTCCAGGCGATCTCCGGTGGCGACCACGTGCGGATCGCCGAGATCGTCCAGCAGGCCATGAAGCAGATCAACATCAATGCCGAGATCGTGCCGATTGAAATTGGCACCTTCGCCGAGAACATCGGCAAGGGCGAGTTCCTGTGGGCGGCGACCGCGCGCGGCATGCGGGGCGACCCGAGCGCGCACGTGGTGGACTTCCGCTCGGGCACGTCGAACAACGTTACCTGGTTTGGCGACGGCTGGATCAGCGAGGAGCTCGACGCCCTCTACGACGAGGCGCTTGTGACCCTCGACCAGGAAGCCCGGAAGGCGCTGTACGACGACATCCAGCGCATCATCCTCGACGAGGTTCCAAACCTGTACACGGTGCAGTCCATGAAGTTCCAGGCGGTCAGCAACCGGCTGCAGGGAATGTACGTGTTCTATGGCAACACGAACATGGGCCTGCGCGAGGTGACGGTGGCGGACGAAGGATAGCGATTCGGCTGGGAGGGGCGTGCTGGCGCTCCTCCCGGCTCCGCCATCCCGCCTGTTCATTGGTGATTGGCCGTGCCGGGGGCATGGACGCACCTGGGAGATGACTATTGGGCCGGTATATCCTGCGGCGCATCATCATGCTGATTCCGACGCTGATCGGCATGAGCATCCTCATATTCCTGATGCTCCGGTTGTTGCCGGGCGATATCGTGGACATCATCGCTGGGCCGGATGCGCAGACGGACTCGGCCTCGCGGGCCAAGTTGCGGGAGGCGATGGGGCTCTCCGACCCGCTGTGGGAGCAGTATTTCCGCTGGATCTGGGACCTGCTCCAGGGCGACGCGGGGAACTCGATGCGGTCCGGGAAGCCGGTTAGCGAGTTGATCCTGAAGGCGTTGCCGATCACGATCGAACTGGCGTTGCTCTCGGTGTTCATCGCGACGGTGGTGGCGATTCCGCTGGGGGTCATCTCGGCGGTTAGGCGGAACACCGGGATGGACTACGTGGCGAGAGTGGTGGGGCTGATTGGGCTTTCGCTTCCCAATTTCTGGATAGCCACGTTGATGTTGTTGTTCACCTCGAAGATGTTTGGCTGGGTTCCCTCCATCCGGTACATCCCGATCACCGATGACCCGATTGGCAACCTGCGGCAGTTTGCGCTGCCGTCGATCGCGATCGCGATCCAGTTGATGGCGATCATCATGCGGATGACCAGGGCGACGATGCTGGAGGTGTTGAGCCAGGACTACGTTCGAACGGCGAGGGCGAAGGGCCTGGTGGAGCGGCTGGTGGTGTATCGCCATGCGTTGCGCAACGCGCTGATACCGGTGGTGACGGTGATTGGCTTTCAACTGGGCAGCCTGCTGGGGTCGTCGGCCATTATCGAGGTGATATTCGGCCTGAACGGGATTGGGAACACGTTGTTGCAAGCGATCACCAACCGGGATTACACGCTGGTGCAGGCGGCGGTGTTGTACCTGGCGCTCGTGTTCGTGCTCGTCAACCTGCTCGTGGATGTGCTGTACGCCGTCCTGGACCCAAGGATTAGCCAGGGATGAGCAGCGGGGCGCCAACTCTGACGGTACAGGCACACTCACTTGAATCCAACTCGCGCGACCGGACGACACTTCCCTGGTGGCGCCTGTTGATGAAGAACCCGGTGGGCATGGTGGGGGCGATCATCGTGTTGTTCACGATCGTGGTTGCGCTGTTCGCGCCACTCATTGCCCCGTTCGATCCCGCCAACCAGGACGCGGACCGGTTGCTGGGACCATCCTCCACACACCTGTTTGGCACCGACGAACTCGGGCGGGACACGTTTTCGCGCGTGGTGTATGGCGCGCGGGTGTCGCTGGAAGTCGGGATCGTGGCGGTGTTCGTCTCGCTGGTTTTTGGCGGGTTGCTGGGCATCCTGTCGGGATACTTCGGCGGGGCGCTGGACAGCGTGATCATGCGATTCGTGGACATCCTGTTCGCGTTTCCGGGACTGATCCTGGCGATCGTGATCGCGGGCCTGTTGGGACCGAGCAGCCAAAACGCGATGATCGCGATTGGGGTGATTTACGCGCCGGCCTTCGCCCGGGTGATTCGCGGGTCGATCCTGGGGGTGCTGAACGAGTTGTATATCGAGTCGGCGAAGGTGTCGGGCGCCACGACGTTGCGGCTGATAGCGCAGCACGTGCTTCCAAACATCCTGGCGCCGATGATCGTGCTGGTGACGGTGTACCTCTCCAGCGCGATTTTGGCGGAGGCGAGCCTGTCGTTCCTGGGGCTGGGGACGCAGCCGCCGGAGCCGTCGTGGGGCGGGATGCTGAACGCCGCTCGGTCGTACATGGAGCTCAATCCGTGGATGGCGATCGCGCCAGGACTGGCGATCATGATCGTGGTGCTGGGGCTGAACTTCCTGGGCGACGGACTGCGGGATGTGCTCGATCCGAGATTGCGCGAGCGGTGATTGGGTGGAAACGCGGGGCTGAAGGTCGAGACTAGAGGGTTAGCCTACATCCCGCGCGGTGGGCAGTGGAGACATTCCGATGACGGTACGGTTTGGGGTTATTGGGTTGCGGCGCGGGGAGAGTTTCGTCCGTGTCTGCCGGGCCGCCCAGGGCGCGGAGGTGACCGCGCTGTTCGA
>CAZUPA010000207.1:1936-4743 GCA_964622205.1 uncultured Sphaerobacteraceae bacterium | reverse complement strand
CGAGTTCACCATGCGATCGGACTCGATGCGGAGGGAGAGATCGAGTCGCGAGGCCGGGAGCGTTTCGAAGTAGGCGGTCCAGTCGGTGGAAGTCATGGCGTTGAGGGTCCCGCCGACGCGAGAGACCTCGCCGAAGATGGCCCCCTTGGCGAGCGACGGCGTGCCCTTGAACTGCATGTGCTCCACCCAATGGGAGATGCCGGTCAGCCCAGGCTGCTCGTTGCGGCTGCCCACCCGGTACCAGACCCAGAAGGACGCGACAGGCGCATCGTGCTTTTCCCGGAGGAAGACGGTGAGGCCATTGTCGAGCGTCTCGACCAGGGTGGCGTTGCGGGCGATCTCGGACGTCATGAAGCGTTCCTTCCGTGGGGATGGCGATCTGTGATCCCGTGTATGGAAAAGCCGCGGCGCCAGGGGCATCCCGGGCGCGGCTCACGGTACAATTCTGCCAGCAATCACGGTCGGGGGGCGGATACCCTGCCCGGCCATTCGACCGGTTGGCGCGGCGCCCCAGACGGGCGCCGGTTGCCAGCCGAGCCATGCCCAGCCAGGAGTACACCCAACGTGGTTCAAATCGATCCGGCGCCTGCCTACGACCAGATACTCGCGGACCGGGTGGTCCTGTACCTGCAAACCCGCGATAGCCAGTTGTTCCCCTTCACGGAGGGGTTCGACGACGAGCGGGCGCGGGCATTCGTGCGGGACTTGCGCGTGGGGCTGGCCGAAATCACGGACAGCGGGAGCAAGCGCGGCACGTCGGCGTCCGGTTTCATCATGAGCGACCGGCGCCTGCATGAGATCGTGGCCGAGTGGGCCATGGCCAGTGGCGCCTGGCCGGAAGGAACCGACCCGACCGACGACGTGACGGCCCTGTTCTCGATCCGCCCATCCTGACTTCTCCGCCAAGCGGGGCGGGCTCAGGATCGACAGACCCACTTCGTGGGCCGTCGATCCATACAATCCGGGCTTTGGTCTGGCCCACACCGGCTCCCGCTAAAGATCATTGCTGGTGAGCACAATTGGCGGCTGCGCCATAGTTGATGAAGCGGATTCGGAATGGCAGGAGCCCCTGGCGATCAATCACCAGGGGTCTCGTCATGCCATGGTGGATACGCCCGGATTTCCACCACCCGGGCGGTTCCAATACCGTTGGTGGCGTTCACGGTCACGGTGAGCTGGCTCGCGCGGGCCGGCGTGAAATCGTGAACGCGGCGGCGCTGGTGGTTGCCGCTGACCTGAGCGACGACCGTGGACTGGCCGTCCGTGGAGGCGGAAATCTCGTAGTCGCGAACCACGGTGGAGAATGGGCCTTCCCAGACCCAGCCGCTGAGGTGGGAATCGAACGTGATCTCGACACGGCCAATCTCGACCGGCTCCGGCCAGGTGAGCGTGATGGACTGCGGCAACGGCTGGGACGGATCGGAAACCCAGAGGTTGGCGGCCTGCTCCGGCCGGTTGATGCCCGAAATGACACTCGCCGCGCCGTACGGCGCGCTAACCGGCTGAGCATCGAAGACGAGCGTGCCGTGGAACCAGCGCCAGTAGCCCAGTTCGGCGTCCCAGCCGCCCGCCTGGGTGCCAGGTGGTTCCTCGGCGGTGAGGTTCCAGGCGATGCCGGGCGCGGGCTCCAGCACCAGAACCAGGGGCCGGTTAGACGTGCAGGCGAGGGCGGAATCCGGCTGGAAACGAACGGTGCTCGTTCCGGGCGCAACCTCGGCCTCGAGAACCGCGAGCGTCTCGGATCCGGGACCGAGCGGGCCGAAGTCCCGCAACTGCTTCGCCTTGCGGACCTGTAGTCGCACCTTCGTCAACCCCTGGTTGGATGACGTGAGGTCCAGGTCGACCGAGTCGAGCCACGATTCGCTCATGACGAAGGCCTGGCCGAGGGCGCGGTCGAGCGACACCGCGCGACCGGCTCCGCCGATGCCCTTGTGTTCGGGGAATCCGGCGCCGGCTTCCTCCCATGCCATGTCGCTTCCAAGACGGAGCGCGCTTTCGCTGTTCGAGGACACGGTCACGCCCGGCATGCGAGCCAGGTCACAGGGATCGGCATCGTCGCGGAGCGGGAGGTAGAGTCCGTCGCGCAGGAGGCCAACCTGCAGGTCGCGCAGGGAGGCCGAATCGTTGGCGAGACATCGGGGAGTCTGGTTGCGGGAGATCGCCAGGGCGGCGGCCGCGCCAGCCGCCTCGCCGATGACCGCGCAGGTCTTCATCACCCTGGTCGTGCCGTGGGCGACGTGGGTGGTGCTGATGTCGCGTCCCGCCAGATACAGGTTGCTGACTGTGCGGCTATAGAGCGCGGTGAGGGGAATTCCGTAGAGGCCGGGAAGCGGAGGCTGGGTGCAGGGCTGGTCCGAGGAGTAGACCCCATCCGGCGCATGAAGGTCGATGGGCCAGCCGCCATGGGTGACCACGTCGGCTGGGACGCCATCGAGGCCAAGCACGACATCGTGCTCGGTCATGATGACATCACCCTCGAAGCGGCGGCTTTCGCGCTTGCCGGGAATGTGGCCGATCCAGTCGAGCGCCCAGTTCTCGGCGCGCTCGCGAACGCCGGGAACGGTACAGCGGTTCTTGATGTGGTCCCAGACGCCGAGGACCGCGCGGTGGAGTTCCTTGCGGATTTCCTCGTTGTTCTGGATGGTATCGGTCGTGCCGCCCCATTCGATCCACCAGTACCCGGCGTCGAAGTTCTCGTGGGCACGGTAGGGGAGGGATTCTTCGTTCTCGAACACATGCGCCCATTCGGGGGCGACGAACGGGACCGGTCGCCCGACATCGCGGGCGGCGAACATGATGCTCGATCC
>CAZUPA010000207.1:0-1836 GCA_964622205.1 uncultured Sphaerobacteraceae bacterium | reverse complement strand
GCGACCATGCCAACGAGTGGGAACCCATACGCCGGCCACGCTCCCGATGCAATCGCGGCACTCGCAGGCCGACTAGGATTCCCGTACTGGTGGTCTAGCGGCACACTGTTGCGGAAGCTCCGTGCTGGTACCGGAGCTTTCCGCGACACGCCTCTCTCATCGCACAGGATTCCACACACACACCAGTATGGAAGTCCTAGCCAGCCGTTGACGGACCGCTTCCCATGGCGCCATCGGCTGGCGTATGGGCTTCTCTGTTGCGGATAGTGCTGAGGTCAGGCCGCGACGATGGTGACCTCGATGTTGCCGCGAGTGGCGCGGGAGTAGGGGCAGGTCTGGTTGGCCTGGTCGGCCAGTTTCTGGATGGTAGCTTTGTCGAGGCCAGGGACGGAGACGGTAAGGGTGACGGCCAGGCCGAAGAAGTCCGATCCTTCTTCCTTGCCGAGCGAGACGTCGGCCTTGACCGTGCTGGCGGATGCGTCGTGACCGGCATCGCGGGCGGCACCCATGAGCGCACTCTGGTAGCAGGCTGCATAACCGGCGGCGAACAGTTGCTCGGGGTTGGTGGCGGGATCCTTGCGCCTGGAGCCTGGAGGAGAGAGGCGGATGTCAAGCACACCATCGTCGCTGACGGCTTTGCCGTTCTGGCGGCCGCCAGTCACGTTCACGCTTGCCGTATAGACCGGGTTGATCTTCGCGACTGCCATTCGGAACCCATTTCATGTTGAAAGACGATTCGGGCTTCGGTCGGGAAGCCAGACTGGAAGCGTATCCAATACTTCAACGATCTCAAACCGCCCGTTCGGACAGATCGAGCGCGGGAGTAGAGTGGAATCCTTCATCCGGGAACCCATCATGCTGCATTCGCCGAGTTCGCCAGGGAGTCTCCCATGCATATCCTGCGGATAGAACATCCGGTTCCAAACTTCGATGGCTGGAAGGCAGCGTTCGACAACGATCCCATCGACCGGGCGAAGATGGGGGTGCGCCAGTATCGCGTGATGCGCCCGGTTGACGATGACCTGTTCGCGATTGTCGATCTGGAGTTCGGCTCCGCCGACGAGGCAGAGGCGTGCCTCTCCGCGCTGCGTGATCTCTGGGAAAACGTGCAGGGCATCGTCATGAACGACCCTCAGGTCCGGATCATCGAGGTTCTGGAGATCCGCGCGCCCTGAGCCGCGCCAGCCGATCAGACGTTGCCTGTCACACCGGCGAAGCGGGCGAGGGAGAACTCGGGAATCGGGTTCGCCGTCGCACTGGTGGTGAGTTCCGCCAGGTGTTCGCCAACCTTGGGCGTGAACTTGAACCCGTGGCCGCTGAACCCGGCGGCGAGCGTCACGCGGCTCCACTCCGGATGGCGATCGATCACGAAGTCCTCGTCAGGCGTGAGCGTATACATGCAGACGGAGGTATCGACCAGCTTGCCGGTGAATCCCCGCAGCCGGCGCCGGATGAAGGGCAGCACGTCCTGCTCGCTGTCGACCGGATCGACCTCGCGGCGGATGGTGTTGGGATCGACCACTTCGCCGCCATCATGCCTGCCGATTTTGACGGCGGCGAAGTCGGCCTCCGGGATGCCGTAGAACTCGCCGTACACGTCGTCGCTGATGAATACCGGCATCGCGTCCGGCGTGGCGAGGGAGGCCTGCTCGGCATCGACCTCGAACCACATCACCGGCTTGCGGCGAACCGTCAGTGGTATGCCAAGGTCGCGCAGGAGATGGATCGACCAGGCTCCGGCGGAGATCACCAGCCAGTCGGCCGTCCAGGCTCCCGCATCCGTGACGACTTCGACGCCGGAGTCGCTGGCCGACCATGACGTGACCGGGGTGTTGT
>CAZUPA010000206.1:0-4864 GCA_964622205.1 uncultured Sphaerobacteraceae bacterium | reverse complement strand
CGCTGGACGTTGATGTTCGTCTGGTTCAGGGCGGCGCACTGCGGCGGAAGCTCACCGAACCGGGTCGGCTGGATGCCATTCTTGTCCACCAGACAGGCGACTTCGACGCAGGCGTCGCCCGGCAGGTTGTCGATCAAGCCACGGTTCGGCACGTTGCCGTAAATCACGGTCGGCGTGCCAGTCTCCATCGCGTTCACGATCCACGCTCCGTACTCGTGCGATGGCTTGAGTTCTGCCAGCAGGCTATCGATCAGGGTGCGGTCGCTTTGCCGTTCGAGATTCCTGGTCTTGACGTTCTCGTAATCCCAGCGGCGCGGCTCGTAATGGTCGATCAGTTCATCGTTCTTGCGGAAGTACGGCAGGTACTCGCTTGCATGCGGGCTGGATTCGGTATGGAAGTAGCCGAACGCGTTCATGATCTCGGTGCGGACCCGCTCACCACCCCAGACGCCCCGGTCGCGGACGTTATTCACCACGTACTTCCCGGTCATATGCTCCTGGATGGCGGGGAGAAGGTCGCGATCCCCTGCCCGGAACTCGGTGAACCATGCCTGGTGGTTGATGCCGCCGCACCGGAACGTGACGTCGTTGTAGTCAACACCAACATTCTCGGCGAGCATTTGCGAGGTTCCCTGAACGCTGTGGCAGAGCCCCACCGTCTCGATTCCCATCTCGGTGAGGTACCAGCAGTTCATCGCCATCGGGTTCGCGTAGTTAATCAGCAGGGCGTTCGGGCAGACCTCGCGCATGTCGTGGGCGATGTCGGCGTAGGATGGGATGTTGCGCAGGAAACGGAACACGCCGCCGGGGCCGAGCGTGTCGCCGATGAGCTGGTCGACGCCATACCTGCGGGGAATCTCCATGTCGTGGCGATAGATGTCCGGGCCGCCGACCATGAAGGTGACGATCACGTAGTCGGCACGGGTGAGGGCTCCCCGCCGATCGTCGGTGGCTTCGACCTGGGCGGCGAAACCGTGGGCGTCGACGAGTTCCTGGGCTTCGGACGCCGTGTGCTGGGCGCGTCCAAGGTCGAGGTCCATCAGCGAGTAGCGAGCCCCCTGCAACGCCGGGAACGACAACAGGTCGCCCATCAGGCGGAGCGGAAAGACGACGCCACCGGCGCCGATGATGGCGATCTTCGGCTGGCGGGTGGACGCGGTATCGAGCGTGGCGGCGGCGGTTTGAGTGTCAACGGCGGTCAAGGGGAGTCTCCAGTCAGGTTCGAGAATTAGTCTTTACGCGAGTTCGGGTAGCCATTGCGCTTCGGCGGCGAGCATGTCGTCCACCATGGCGCGTATCTGGTCGAGCGTCAGCAACGCTCCCGTCAGGGGATCTAGCGCCACCGCGTGGTGAACGTGGTCAAGGCTGGCATCAAGGGCGGCCTTCACGGCCAGTTGCTGCACGTTGATGTTGGTCTGGTTCACGGCCGCGCACTGCGGTGGCAGCGATCCGAGACGGGTTGGCTGCACGCCGTTCCTGTCCACGAGACAGGCGACCTCGACCGAACACCCTTCTGGCAGGTTGTCGATCAGGCCGCGGTTCGGCACGTTGCCGTGGATTACGACCGGTTCGCCGGTTTCCATCGCGTTGACGATCATCGCGCCGTATTCCAGCGACGGTTTCAACTCGGCCTTAAGCTCTTGCAGCAGCGCCCGATCGGAATCCTCCGCCACGCGCGACGACGAAAGCTCGAAGTAGTCCCAGCGCTTCGGTATGAAGGCGTCGATCCGTTCGGCGTCCTTGCGGAAGTACGGCAGGTACTCGCTGGCGTGATGACTTGATTCGGTGTGGAAGTAACCGAACGCGGCCATGATCGAGGTCCGCACGATTTCCGCGCCGCCCTCGTAGTCGGAGTCGCCCCGATCGGCGCCGCTGTGGTCACCAGTATCGCGGGCCAGGCCAGCGGACACCGTTCCCGAAAGGTGACGATTCGCCATTACCTCGCGCAGGCGTGGGTACAGATCCTCGTCGCCGCGCCGGAACTCCAGGAACCACGCCTGGTGGTTGATGCCGCCGGTGACGAACGAAACCTCCTCGTACGGCACGCCCAGGTGTCGGGCCAGCATCCGCGAGGTGCCCTGCACCGAGTGACAGAGCCCGACCGAGGCGATGCCGAGTTCCGTCAGGTACCAGCAGTTCATCGCCATTGGGTTTGCGTAGTTGATCAGCAGGGCATCCGGGCACAGTTCACGCATGTCCCGCGCGATCGCGGCGTAGGCGACCGACGAACGCAGGAAACGAAAGACCCCGCCCGGCCCGAGCGTGTCGCCAACGGGCTGGTCGAGCCCGTACTTGCGCGGGATCTCCACGTCGTGCTCGTAGGCCTCGAGCCCGCCTACCTGGAACGTGACGATCACGTAATCCGCGCCGTCGAGCGCCGCCCGCTGGTCATCGGTCGCCCGGATCCTGGCTGGAAAGCCGTGGTGACCGGCCAGGTCGCGCGCCGCCGTGGCGGTCCGCTCCGCCCGTTCCAGCGATAGGTCCATCAGCGCGTATTCGGCCTCCCGCAGCGCGGGAAACGAAAGCAGATCGCCCATCAGGCGCAGCGGGAAGACGATGCCGCCCGCGCCAATCATCGCGACCTTCGGCCAGCGATTACCAGCTTCAGTACTCATTCCGAATCACCCTCCCCTGGCACTGCATCGTGAGCTTCGAACCAACTCCACCAGCGTCAACCCGGCGCCGGTTCCAACGGCGTTCACGATGTAATGAAACAGTCTCACCGTCAACAGGGTGCGTCCCATCAACACGATCCATGTGGAAGCTGGTTGCGCTACCCTGTGCGGACGATCGCGGGCCGTTGGCCGCACGCGGCGACTCGTCGCCATCAATGACTGGGCTACCTCCATGCTGTCGTTCCGGCTGGTCGATTTGGGCGTGATCGTGGTGGCGTTGCTGGCGGGCGGCGTGAACACGCTCCAGCTTGCCCTCCTCACCGGCATCCGTGGAGAACGCGGGCCACTCGGGGCGACCTGGATCTCCATGTTGGCCTCGCTGGGTGGAATGGCGCTCCTCCTCGGCGGCGTGCTGCTGTTCCGCGAACCAATTCGCCTTCCCGCGCCATTCACGACCTGGTGGGTCTTCGCCGTATTGGGCGCGGGATTCGTCGCGATGCTGATGCTCGCGGGCTGGGGACTTCCCTGGTATCTGGTGGCAACCGGGGCACTCTCGATTCCCTATCTGATCGCCGCGGCATGGGCCGGACAGCGGATCGGCCTTGGGGTCTACCTGGCGACGGTGGTAACGGGCCAGCTCACCACATCGGTATTGCTGGACCACGTCGGAGCGTTCGGGTTGACGCAACGGTCAATCGACCCGTTGCGCATGGCGGGCGTGGTGGCCCTGATCGCCGGGGTGCTGTTGATTCGCGGCCGGGGTTGATCGCGCCGGATACTGTCCGGACTCCACCATCGAACAATCCCTCTAGAGATCCGCGGCTTCCGCCCATCGCTCCCGCATCCAGGTAGCGGATCGTGGCAAGGCGACCTCATAGGCGTCAGAGAGGACCGCGCCGCCCGGCGAGAAGCACTCGACGCTGACGTAGCCGTCGTAGCCGATGTCCTGAAGGGCGCGGAACGTGGGGCGCATCTCCATCGCGCCGGCTCCCGGTTCCAGCCGGTTGTTGTCGGCGATGTGAACGTGGCCCAGCAGGCTGCCCGCCTCGTGGATCGAGCCCGGCAGGTCGGACTCCTCGATGTTCATGTGAAAGAGATCGGCCAGCGCAAGGACGCGCGGATGCCGCACCTGGCGCGCGATATCCGCCGCGTGACCGACCGTGCGCAGGAAGGTCGCCTCGAACCGGTTGAGCGGTTCAAGAAAAACGGCGGAGCGTCCTTCCGGCAGCCCGGCGGCGAACGCACTGAACTCGGCCACGGCCAGTTCGGTCGTTTCCGCGACCCAGGCATCGAGCGCCGCCTTCGACGGGAACCCGCGCGAAGGCCGGATCGGCACCGAGACCACGCCGTTCGCGCCCAGGGCATCGGCGGCGGCCAGCAGCTTCGCCAGGCCAGCGAACCGCTCCGCCCGCAACCCGGGGTCCTCCTGAAGCGGATCGTGGACGCCCGCCGTGCAGAGAGCCGCGACCGG
Source organism: uncultured Sphaerobacteraceae bacterium (assembly GCA_964622205.1). GTDB lineage: Bacteria > Chloroflexota > Chloroflexia > Thermomicrobiales > UBA6265 > JACCYX01. The sequence continues at coordinate 778 of CAZUPA010000206.1, read as the reverse complement.
CACCCCGCTCGCCTTCGACGCCGCGCCGGCGTCGCGGGTCACCGCGTCGAGATCGGAGCCGGCCCGGATCGCGAGTTCGACGGCGTCGTAGCCATAGGCGCGCGCGTTGGTGAATTGTTCTTCGAGGTCCCGGCCTGGAAGAAGGAAGTCCTGGACCGCGAGTTTCAGTGTCGTCATGGTTGCTCCGGATCGTGGATCGAACGCATCTCCGCCCTCAAATACCAGCGATCCAGCGTGCCGTCAATCGGTTCGCCGCCATTTTCGCGGGCCAGCTTGATAGAATGGACCAAGGAAGATCGCCATGGTGACCATTGCCAACCTGCCAGCCAAAACCGAGGCCGAAATCCGCTACCTGATCGAGTCAGGCGGTTACAAGGACGCAAACGAGTTCGTCATCGAGACGGTCCATCGTCTCGCCGAACAGGAACGAGCGCTCGCCGACATGCGGGCAAAGATCCAGATTGGCATCGACCAGGCCGATCGGGGCGAGCTAATCGAATTCACTCCAGAACGAAGCGCTGAACTGTGTGAGTCGGCGAAAAGACGCTTTGCAGCGGGCGAACTGCCGAGTGCCGATGTCTGTCCCTGACCGCACCATCGCCTTCACTGAGCAGGCGGACCAGGACTTCGAGAACATACTGCTCTACTCGCTACGATCATGGGGCGAAGAGCATGCTCGGGCCTACAAGGCAAAGCTGGATGGAGTGATCTACTCATACGGGATCCGGCTGGTTACGTGAGGATCGACAGACCTGCCGCGCAGGCCGTCGATCCATAC
>CAZUPA010000205.1:0-4899 GCA_964622205.1 uncultured Sphaerobacteraceae bacterium | reverse complement strand
GGAGATCGAGCCGGTGTAGGGCCACCGCTATTGGGCAACCACGCCATTTCCCGCGGCCAGGATGGTGATTTCCTGAATGGCGGGATTCTCGCTTTCCACCTGTCCGGTGAAGGTCATCCTGTACCGCAACCCCGGTTCGCCGATCGTGAACGGCTCGCCGTCGAGTTCGAACGGATCGTTGGACTCGATCTCCATCGCCCCGGAGCCGGTTGAGGCGCCTGCCCCCGGTGGCAGGTTGGCGATCACGTTCTGGAACGCGCTCCTGGCGGTGGCGATGATGGTTCCGTTGCCAAACGAGGCGGGATCGTCGAACGTGGCCCCGGCATCGAGCAGCACAAGCTGGATCGTGCTCGCGAGGTTCACGGTCACGAGGTTCCCAAGAACGGAGCGGGCGGTGCTGGCGCCGGTTCCGGTAATGGCTATGCGGGCGGTGGCTTCGGAACGGAACAGCGGGTTGACGTCGTCGAAGAGGAACGAGCCGTTCACGCCGCCGAGGGCGGTGAGATATCCGGCCAGGCGAAAGGTGGGGCCGTGTTGCCGGATGGCGGCGACGAATTCGATCGCGTTCTCGCCTGGCATCGCGGTGCCCGCCTGGGTTTCCATGACATCGGATTGGGCGGTGACCCGGTTCCCGCCAACGACGGCCATGGCGGCCGTGCCGGCGAGCGCCATCCGGCGGGTGGTCGAGACGGAAAGCAGCCGGGAAGGACGGGAGAACCTGGCGGTGCGCATGGGGACCTCGCAGCCGGTGAGGGTGGCAATCACGATTGGGACCCGTGAAAGATGGTTCGAGCCGCGCGGGGGATTTGTCCCATGATAGGGCTCGCGATCCGGTTTCGGAATACCCCAATTGCCCCCGTTCCTGGTTGCCACCCAGCGCCCGTCACGCGCACACACCAACGGGCTGGTCCGCGTCGATGCGAACCAGCCCGTTGCGATGGAGGCGGGACGCTTCGTCGCGTCCCTGGGATCAGTCGCCGGTGACGATCTCGGAGGCGGAAACCGCGGCGCTAAGGCCCTCGACGCCATCGGCCTGGCCGCGATAGCTCGCGATCGAGTCCTGGTTCCACTCGAAGACCTGTCCGGCCTGGACGGCGGGCAGTGCCGCGACGGTGGGAATGGCGGTGAACTCCTCGATGGAGAGGCTGGCGCGGTAGCTGACGAAGAGGATATCGGTCTGGTACTTGCTGATTTCCTCCGGGCTCAGGTATTCCCAGTAGTCCCCGTTGGCGGGGTCGATGGTGACATCGGGGATGGTGAGGCCGAGGCTCCGGGCGTAGCTCACATCGCCGGCGACCGCCGGATTGGCCACGTAATACATGTCCGCCGAGGGTGCGATGTAGACGGCGGAGATGCCCGGCTTCCCGGCGAGTACGTTCGTGAATTCCTCCTCGGCGGCCTGCCAGCGTTCGAGGTCGGCGGCGATTTCGGGCGTGGAGAGGTCGGCCCCGAGGGCTTCGGCCAGTTCGGCGAAGCGGGCGGTGGTCTCATCGTCGGGGATGACGCCCGAAATGGCGAGAATGGGGACGACCTGGCGGACCTGTTCGAGCGGGCCATCGGCGGCGAGGCTCCAGTACTCGTCTGGGTCGTCGGGGTCAAAGGTGAGGGTGATCAGGAGATCGGGGTCGAGGCCGACGAGTGCCTCCACGTCGATAGTTTCCTCGCCGTTGCCGATGATTTCGAGCGTGCTGGCGTCGATCTCGCCACCTGCCGCGCCGAAGTCGCCAGACGGGTTGGCCAGCCAGCCGAACACGGCGACCGGGCGAACGCCGAAGTCCCACAACGGCGCGGCGGCATTCACGTCGATCACGACCCGTTCCGGCCGCGACGGCAGGGTGATGGTGACGCCCTTGTCGTCCGTGAACGACCATTCGCCGCTGTCCGCCGGGGAGGCTTCCTGGGCCAGACCCGCGCGGGCGAGCATCGCGGCCGCCCCCAGGCCGAGCGATGAACCGATGACCGAACGCCGTGTAACCCCTGAGCCCATGCGCGTCTCCTGAGCGCCAGCAAACGCTGGCAATCGCTTTCGATGTCGAAAGCCGACAAAATACATCGGAATTACAGTACATGACCGTGGGTGTGTTGCCAAGGGGGCCGGCGAGATTGATGGTTTCACCCATGCACGATGCGTTGCGATGCCCGCGGGGAGCTGGCGCGACGAATTGGTATGGTATGGCGCGATCCGGGCCAGAACACGAGGTCTCTACGTGCGTGGCGACCGTGGCGATCATCGCGCCGATCCTGTTCGATGAAGTTCCGTCGTTCCCGCGGATTCTGGGTGTGGTCGTCGTCCTTGGCGCCGTTGCCTACCAGAACAAGCTGCATCTTGCGGTGATGAACAGGTTCACACGGCGTAACGGGGCGGCCGCATAACCCGGAAAGCTCGAACGCACACCCGCGCAGCCTTGCGCGCAGGTGTGCTATAGGAAGATTCAAGTCCAATAACCGTTGGCGGCACATACAACACTTCACGGCGTCAAAATCCGGTGAATTGAGTGCCGGAGCAAGGAGGAAGCATCGTGCGTATTACGCCGAGAGAACACGAGAAGCTGATGATTGTGGTGGCGGGCGACCTGGCGCGACGGCGCTGGGAGCGCGGCGTCAAGCTCAACCATCCCGAGGCCATCGCGTTGATCACCTGCGAAATTATCGAGGGCGCCCGCGACGGGCGAACCGTCACCGACCTGATGAGTTTTGGTTCCACCATCCTGACCGGGGATGACGTGATGGAGGGCGTGGCCTCCCTGATCGATACGATCCAGGTCGAGGCCACCTTCCCCGATGGTACCAAGCTCGTGACCGTCCACCAGCCGATTCGCGGCGGGGAAGCTTCCGCCGGGGGCCCGGCGGCGATTCCGGGCGAGCTGATCCTCAACGACGAGCCGGTCATCATCAACGAGGGCCGTGAGACCGTCACCATCCAGGTCCGGAACGTGGGCGACCGCCCGGTTCAGGTGGGGTCGCACTATCACTTCGCGGAGGTGAACGATGCCCTCCAGTTCGACCGGGGCAAGGCGATTGGGTGCCGGCTCGATATCCCCGCCGGCACCGCGGCGCGGTTCGAGCCCGGGGACACAAGGGACGTGCAACTGGTTGCGTACGGCGGATCGCGGGAGATTCACGGCTTCCGCGGCCAGTTCGACCGGACCCTTGACTAGATAGCCCCGATCATGCCCCGGTAGCGGCCGCCACCAATGGCGCTCCCGCCGCCAGCGAGGAGGACACATCCATGAGCCTGACGGTTCCACGACGTCAATACACCGATCTCTACGGCCCCACCACCGGAGACGCCATCCGCCTGGGAGATACCAACCTGTTCGCGATGGTCGAGGACGACAAGACGACCTACGGCGAAGAGGCGGTTTTCGGCGGGGGCAAGACCATTCGCGATGGCATGGGCGAGAACTCCCGCCACATGCGAGCGGATGGCATTCCCGATACGGTCATCACCAATGTCGTCATCCTGGACTATACGGGTATCTACAAGGCCGACGTGGCGCTCCGCGACGGGCGTATCTTCGCGATCGGCAAGGCCGGCAACCCCGATACGCAGGACGGCGTCGACATCACCATTGGCGTTTCGACCGAGATCATCGCGGGCGAGGGCAAGATTCTCACCGCGGGCGGTATCGACACCCACATCCACTTCATCGCCACCGACCAGATCGGCACGGCGCTGGCCTCCGGCGTGACCACGCTGATTGGCGGCGGCACCGGCCCGGCCGAAGGCACCAAGGCCACGACGATCACCCCGGGCGAGTGGTGGATTCACCGCATGCTGGAGGCGACCGATGACTTCCCGATGAACATCGGCCTGCTCGGCAAGGGGCATGGCTCCGTGCCTGAAGTACTGGCCGAGCAGATCGTCGCCGGGGCGATCGGCCTGAAGGTTCACGAGGACTGGGGCGCCACGCCCGCGGCCATCGACACCTCGTTGAAGGTGGCCGACCAGTACGACGTGCAGATCGCCATTCACACCGACACCCTGAACGAGTTCGGCTTCGTGGACGACACGATCGCGTCGATCGGTGGCCGGGTCATCCACACGTTCCACACCGAGGGCGCGGGCGGCGGTCACGCCCCCGATATCATCAAGATAGCGGGCCTGCCGAACGTCCTGCCCGCCTCCACCAACCCGACGCTGCCGTTCACCCAGAACACCATTTCCGAGCACATGGACATGCTCATGGAAACGCACCACCTGCGGGCGGACATCCCCGAGGACGTGGCGTTCGCCGATTCGCGCATTCGCCAGGAAACGATCGCCGCGGAAGACGTGCTGCATGACATGGGCGTATTCGCCATCACCTCGTCCGACTCGCAGGCGATGGGCCGCATCGGCGAGGTCGTCACCCGTACCTGGCAGGTCGCGGATTCGATGAAACACCAGCGCGGTTCGATGGACGGCGATTCCGAGCACAACGACAACAACCGGATCAAGCGCTACGTGTCGAAGTACACCATCAACCCCGCTATCGCCCACGGTATCGGCGAGGAAGTTGGCTCCATCGAGACCGGGAAGTTCGCCGACCTCGTCCTGTGGGACCCGAAGTTCTTCGGCGCCAAGCCAGACCTCATCATCAAGGGCGGCATGATCGCGATGTCCGTGATGGGAGACGCCAACGCGTCGATCACCACGCCCCAGCCGCGAACCATGCGCAACCAGTTCGGCGCGCACGGGCGTGCCCGCGCGAACACGAGCCTGGTGTTCGTATCCCAGGCGGCGCTCGACGCCGGCGTTCCGGAGGCCCTCAAGCTGACCAAGCGGGCCTACGCCGTGCATGGCATTCGCGACATCTCCAAGGCGGACCTGAAGTACAACAACGCCACGCCGGAGATCAAGGTCGACCCGCAGACCTACGAAGTGTCGATTGACGGGGAAGTTCTTACGGCCGAGCC
>CAZUPA010000204.1:3082-4926 GCA_964622205.1 uncultured Sphaerobacteraceae bacterium | reverse complement strand
GTGCCTTCGGGCATGGTGTACTCCACGCCGGGCATGAGGTCGGCGATCATCGCGCCGAGCAGCTTGCGGTTGCCATCGAGGTAGTCGATGACGCCGTCGAGCCATTCCTGGCCCTGGGTCCAGGCGGCGATGCTGGCGACGACACCGAGGGACGACGCGCCGTGCGCGGTCCACCCACCATCCTGGTTCCAGATGTCGATGTCGGCCCGGTTGGAGAGGACGATCTGGGCGCATTTGAGGCCGGCCAGGTTCCACGCCTTGGACGCCGCGATGGCGGTGATCGTGTGATTGGCGGCGGCCTCGGAGACGGATGCGTATGGGACGTGCCGGTGGCCGGGATAAATGACGGGGGCGTGAATCTCGTCGGAGAAGACCCGGCCACCGTTTCGCTCGACCACGTCGCTGATGGCGAGCATTTCGTCCCGCTCGAGCACGCGGCCAATCGGGTTGTGCGGGTTACAGAGGATCAGCACCTCGCCGCCCGCATTGAAGGCGGCGTCGATGGCGTCGAGGTCATACTCCCAGCGGCCGCTGGCGTTGGACATGGGGACTTCGATCTGCTCGCGGCCAAGCCGTTCGGGCAGCATGAGGAAAGGCATGTAGGCCGGCGTGGGAACGATGACCTTGCCGCCACGGGGCGCGTACATTTTCAGCACGATTTCGAGGCCCTTGAGGACATCCGGCATCGAGTGGACCTGGGCGGCGGGAACGTCCCAACCCGTGGTGTCGCGGTACCAGGCGGAGACGGACTCGTCGAGTTCCTGTTCAAGGGCATCGGGCAGGTAGCCGAAGAAGCCCTTGCCAACGGCGTCGTGCAGAGCGTCGACGACAACGGGGGCCGTGGCGAAGTCCATCTCGGCGATGAAGGCGCCGATACAGCCTGGATAGCTGTTCCATTTCTTGCCGATGACGCCCGTGAGATCCTCGACAGTCAATTGATCGTAATTCGCCGTCAACATGGCCTATCCTGTTCATCCTCACAAAGCGGCGCCAGCACACGGCTGTGGCGTCGTGGTACAAACGGGAACCACGTGACCCGGTTTCACGGCGGTTTTCCCTGACCGGTATGGTATCACTCCCCGCTTCGAAGTCCACGATCAGTCCGAACACGGTTCGCCGCACGGCGGAGGCACACGATGGGCGAGGTAAACGCGGTCATTCCACAGCACGATCCGCACGCGCGGGATGACGCCTCGTCGCCCGACCCACTTCCCAGGGACGCGCTCGACATCAATGTCGAGGGCCGGCCGCTGACGGAACTGGACGACGGCTTCGGCCAGCTCTGGCGAAAGCGATACCAGGTTGACCTGGCGGGGTCCGGCACGACGGCGATGGAGGTCATCGCGACGTGGCGAGAGCGCTACGGGGAGTTCTGGCCCAGGGGAAACGGATTCTACCGGCCAGTAGGTGGGCTGAAGCCTGGAGCGACCGCGCTCGGCGACCTGGAAATGCCTGGCGGAACCCGGCTTTCGACCGGGGTCGTTGTCGCGGATGTCCAGGACACCTCGTTCACATTCCGGACGCCGCGAGGACACACCTTCGCGGGCGTCATCACCTTCTCGGCGACAGACGCGCCCGCCGGTCCCTTGGCGCGGGTTGAGATCGTGATGCGAGCGAGCGATCCGCTCTTCGAACTCGCGATGCCGATCAACGGCCACAAGCGGGAAGACGAATTCTGGTTGGAAACGCTACGCTCCCTGGCGAAGGCGTTCGGGGTCACCAGGAACCCGGAGGCGGACTCGATCCGCCTCGACAGGGGCCGGAAATGGCGCAACGCGGGCAACATCAAGGACAACGCCTACCTCCATACCCTGTTCTACATGGCGACCCGGCCAGTCCGGCGG
>CAZUPA010000204.1:1543-2982 GCA_964622205.1 uncultured Sphaerobacteraceae bacterium | reverse complement strand
TTCCGGACGTTGCCGCTGGCCGAGCACGGCGTGGAGTGGATCCAGCCACCGCTGGCGCTGGCCCATCCGTTCGACGATGGGTCGGCGGCGATTCTGACGCGGTCGATTGGCGAAACGGCGGCGAGCCTGGGCGAGGACGCGGTGGCGTACGAAAACCTGTTCACACCACTAGTGGAGGACTTCGACAACCTGGTCGACTTCCTGCTGGGGCCATTCACCCTACCGAGACATCCGATTTCCATGGCCCGATTTGGACTAACCGGTCTCCAGCCCGCGCACTGGATGATGAAGCGGACGTTTTCGGGCGCCAAGGGCCGTGGGTTCTTCGCCGGGCTCGCGGCGCATTCGATAATGGACCTGAACAAGCCGGCGACGGCCGCCTTCGGCCTGGTGCTCGGGATGTTCGGGCATGCGGTGGGGTGGCCATTTCCGCGAGGCGGGTCGCGGTCGATCTCCAACGCGCTGGCGGCCCACTTCCAGTCGCTGGGTGGACTCATCGAGACCGGGACGCGCGTAATCTCGCTCGACGTTGCGCGAGACGCCAGGGCGGTGCTGTTCGACACCTCGCCCCGTCAGGTTGTCGACATCGCGGGCGACGAGCTCCCCGGCCGGTACCGCCGGCAGTTGAACCGGTACCGGTACGGCGCGGCCGTGTTCAAGATCGACTGGGCGCTCGACGGTCCGGTTCCGTGGACCGCGGAGGAGTGCTGGCGGGCCGGGACGATTCACCTGGGCGGAACGATGGAAGAAATCGTGACGTCGGAGCGTGATGTCGCCCAGGGCAGGCATCCGGACCGGCCATTCGTGCTGGTGGCGCAGCAGAGCCTGTTCGATTCCACCCGGAGCCCGGAAGGCAAGCACACGCTGTGGGCGTACTGCCACGTGCCAAGCGGCTCAACCCAGAACATGACCCAGCGGATCGAGGCGCAGATCGAGCGGTTCGCGCCCGGCTTCCAGGACCTGATCCTGAAGCGAACGGCGACCGATGCCGCGGCGCTGGAAGCGGGCAACGCGAACTACATCGGCGGTGACATCAACGCCGGGATGCAGGACCTGCGGCAGTTGTTCACGCGCCCCGCGCCACGATTCGACCCGTACACGACGCCGAACCCTCGCCTGTTCATCTGTTCGGCATCGACTCCTCCGGGCGGCGGCGTGCATGGCATGAGCGGCTATCACGCGGCCCAGTCGGCCTTGCGGCGAGCGATGACGTAGCAGACCGTATCCGGAAAACGCACCACGATTCGGTAGCGGTCGATTTATCTCGACCTGGCGGCGATCCTCTCAGAAGCGTTCGTCCAACGACTCGCGTCCGTCCAGCCAGCGTGGTCTCCCAGCCTGAGCCACACATGCCAACGCCGGGCGAAGATAAACTTCGCCGCTACCAGGTTTCATTGACGCCTCATTGCCGACCCTACGAGGCTGCTTCGAGGCCGAGG
>CAZUPA010000204.1:0-1443 GCA_964622205.1 uncultured Sphaerobacteraceae bacterium | reverse complement strand
GTCGATGTCGACTCTGACGTCCGAAGTAGTGCCCCAGGTGTCGCCGGCTTCATCCTTGAGGCGATACAACTGGGCGGTGAGTTCCGCCACCAGCGATGTCTGGGCCGGGTCGTCGTACATGTTGTTCAACTCCATGGGATCGGCCTGGAGATCGAACAATTCCCACTCTGGCTCGGTGGGAGCATCGATGGAGGCCGAGGTTCCAAGAGCTTCGCCGTAGTAATGGATGAGCTTGTGGGTGGCCGTGCGAATGCCGATGTGGGCGGGCACGCCATGGTCGGTGAGGTGCATCCAGTACCGGTAGTAGAGCGACGTGGGCCAATCACCCGGCACGGGCATTCCGGCGGCGATGCCGCGGAAGCTCCGTCCCTGCATGTCATCCGATGGCTCAACGCCCGCGACATCGAGCAAGGTGCGGGCGAAGTCGAGATTGCTCACCATCGCGTCGACCACCGAGCCAGCGGGGACCTTCGGCGGGAACCGCACCAGCAGCGGCATCCGGAGCGATTCCTCGTACATGAAGCGCTTGTCATACCAGCCGTGGTCGCCGAGGAAGAAGCCCTGGTCGGACGTGTAGATCACCAGCGTTCGCCTGGTCAGGTCTTCGTCATCGAGGAAATCGAGGAGCTGGCCCATGTTGTCATCGATCGACGCCACGCAGCGAAGGTAGTCCTTGATGTAGCGCTGGTACTTCCAGTGCTTCTCCTCCACCGGGGAGAGACCGTCGGGAACCGTCACCTTCAAATCGGTCGACGTCAGGTCCGCCTCGATTCGCATTTTGGCGTTGCGCGCGGCCTGGGAGCGGTTCGAATAGTCGTCGTCGAAGGTTGGCGGCGGGGGAATGTCGATGTCCTCGTATAGATGCGCGTGCTTCTCGTCCGGCTCCCAGGGGCGATGCGGGGCCTTGTGATGAACCATCGCCATGAACGGCCGGTCGGGATCGCGGTCCCTGATCCAGTCGATCGCGAAGTCGGTCACCTGGTCGGTGACGTAGCCGGTGCTGGGCGTGAGTTCGCCGTCGATCCAGTAGTTCGTATTGTGATAGAGCCCGTGGTCGGGCAGGATCGCCCAATGGTCGAACCCGGTGGGATCGGCGTTGCCGCCATGTCCGAGGTGCCACTTGCCGAAGATTGCCGTTTGGTACCCGGACTCCTGGAGCAGCTTCGGCATGGTCTCCTGCCGCCCGTCGAGGTCGTCCGCCAGCGTCAATACGCCATTGAGATGGCTGTGCCGGCCGGTGAGGATGACGGCGCGGCTGGGCGCGCAGATCGAGTTGGTGCAGAAGCAGTTGTCGAACCGCGCGCCCTCGTTGGCCAGGCGATCGATATTCGGCGTCTCGTTGATCTGGCTGCCGTAGGCGGAGATCGCGTGGGCGGCATGGTCGTCGCTCATGATGAAGAGAATGTTCGGGCGTGTGTCGGTGGACATGGGTCTCCCCTGGTT
>CAZUPA010000203.1:1357-4935 GCA_964622205.1 uncultured Sphaerobacteraceae bacterium | reverse complement strand
TCGTTGTCACCGTCCGCGCCCTCAAGGCGCACTCCGGCCGCTTCCGGATCGTCGCCGGTCGCCCGCTCCCGCCTGACCTGTTGGAAGAGTCGCCCGAAAGCGTGCGCGCCGGAGCCGCCAACCTGCTCAAACACATCGAGATCGTGAAGTCGTTCGGCGTGAATCCGGTCATCGCCATCAACCGCTTCGCCAACGACCACGATGCCGACATCCAGGAAATCGAAGCCATCGCCCGCGAACATGGCGTCCGGAGCGCGGTCGCCACGCACGTCGTCGATGGTGGGGCCGGGGCGTCGGAACTCGCCCAGGTCGTGGTAGACGCCAGCAACGACGAAACCGCATTCCGCTACACCTACGATTTGGACCTGCCGCTGGAGGATAAGCTCGAAGCCGTGGCCACGAGGGTCTACGGCGCGGATGGCATCGAGATCGCGCCCTCGGCCGCGGCGCAGCTGAAGAGGTTCACCCGGGCGGGCTTCGGCGGCCTACCGGTGCTCATCGCCAAGACGCACCTCTCAATCAGCCACGATCCAAAACTCAAGGGGGCGCCCAGCGGCTGGACGCTTCCCATCCGGGAAGTTCGGCTCGCGGCTGGCGCCGGCTATGTCTATGCCATCGCGGGCGACATGCGAACCATGCCGGGTCTTGGCGAATCTCCCGCCGCCCAGCGCATCGACATCGACGCCGAAGGAAACATCGTCGGTCTCTTCTAACAGGGGTGCCTGTCACTGCATTCGAGTGACAGGCGCGAACACGAGACTTCAGGCGTGGCGCTCGATCAGGACTCGCGGGCAATCACCCGGTTCCACTCATTGATCGTCACCGTCTCCACGATCCCGTTCGGCGCGTACGGATCGTTGGCCAGCAACTCCTGCACCTCGGCGACATCGGCCGCCTCGTACACAATCAGCGCGCCCGAATCGTCCACGAACGGACCCGACTCGAACAGCTTCCCATCCTCCAGCAGCTTCTTCAGGTATTCCCGGTGGGTAGGACGCACCTGCTGGCGGCGCTCCGCGTCATCGGTGAATTTGATGGTCACGGCAAACAGTGGCATGAAATATCCTCTCTCTCGTCCAGATCAGGACACGGTCACAGCAAGCAGATTATCCTGAAACAACGGATTGCACCAATTCCGCTGGAATTGGTCGGAAGTCGAACACGATGGATGGATAGATGCCTGCTGATTCGAAAACGACCAACGACACTTCCACCCAGGACGTTGTGCCGCTGAGGCGCCAGTATCTCCAGATCAAGTCCCGGTATCCCGGAACGATCCTCTTCTTCCGCCTCGGCGACTTCTACGAAACCTTCGATGGCGATGCCGAAACCGCGGCCCGCGTGCTCGACATCGTGCTCACCGGCCGCGACATGGGCAAGGGGCTCCGCGTGCCGATGGCCGGTATCCCCTATCACGCCGCCGATGGGTATATCGCCCGCCTGATCGGAGCCGGGCACAAGGTCGCCGTCTGCGAGCAGATCGGCGAGGCCACAAAGGGCCGTGGCCTCGTCGAACGAGATGTTACCCGCGTCATCACACCAGGCACGGTCAGCGATCCCGCCATGCTGGACGCGCGCGCCAACAACTACATCGTCGCGGTCGCGGTCGAAGGCAACCGCGCCGGTGTCGCGTACGCCGACATCACCACCGGCGAGTTCCGCGTTGCCGAGCTAACCGGCGAGGACCAGTCCGAAGCGCTGCTTGCCGCCGGCCGCGAACTCCTCCGGCTCCAGACCGCCGAAGTCGTCCTTTCCGCCGACCTCATCGACACGCTCCCCCTCCCGGCTTCGTCCTGGATTCCCGAGGACGTCAGCCTCAGCAGGACCGAGGCGTGGCGCTGGCAGGCGAATCGCGCTGGCGACGCCCTCATCCGGCATTTCAACGTTGCCTCCCTCGATGGTTTCGGCCTCACCGGAAAGCCGCAGGCCACCCGCGCGGCTGGCGGCCTCCTCCAGTACCTGGAAGACACCCAGATCTCCGGCCTCAAGCAGATCGACACGCTCTCCACCTACTCCGTCGACGCGTTCATGACGCTCGACGCCCAGACCCGCCGCAACCTGGAACTCACCGAGAGTTCCCGCGGCGAGAAACGGTTCAGTTTGGGCGCGGTCCTCAACCAGACGCATACGCCCATGGGCGCGCGGCTGCTCAATCAGTGGATCGGCCAACCGCTGCTCGATATCGACGCGCTCAACAGCCGGCTCGACTCCGTCGAATGGTTCGTGACCTCAACAAGCGCGCGCACACGACTCCAGGCAGCCCTCAAATCCGTGGGCGACCTCGAACGGCTCACCAATCGCACCGCGACCGGCGCTGCTTCACCTCGCGATCTGGCCTCCATGCGCGACAGCCTGGAACGTGTCCCGGACATCGCGGCCATCGTCTCCGGACTGCCCGACTTCCGCTCGTTGCCGGATGTCTCCGAGGTCCACCGGTTGCTGACGACCGCCCTGGTCGAGGAACCGCCCGCTGCGCTCGGCAAGGGGCCTGTCTTCAACCCCGGCTTCGCCTCCGAACTCGACGCCCATGGAGCCCGCGCGAAGGAAGCACGGGAATGGATCGCCAACCTCGAACGCACCGAACGCGATGCCACTGGCATCCGCACGCTCAAGGTCGGTTACAACCGCGTCTTCGGCTACTACCTGGAAATCACCACCGCCGCCCTCGCTTCCGCCGAACGCGACCGCATGTCCCGCGGCGAGGACGGCCCCGCCCTCCCAACCGAGTACATCCCGAAGCAATCGCTCGCCAACGCCACGCGCTACTTCACGCCCCAGCTCAAGGAGTACGAAACCCTCGTCCTCACCGCCGAAGACACGCTCGCCTCGCTCGAAGCCGACATCTTCCGCACGCTCGTCATCCGCGTTGCCGAACACGCCGAACGACTCCGGCAACTGGCGGCGGCCATCGCCTACCTCGACACGACCAGCGCCCTCGCCACCGTGGCCGTGGAGCGGAACTACGTCCGCCCCGCGCTGAACGATGGACCGCGCATCGAGATCATCGCCGGCCGGCATCCAGTCCTCGAAACCGTCTTGCCATCCGGCGAATACGTTCCCAATCACGCCCTGCTCGACGCCGAATCCGACCAGATCGTGATCCTCACCGGCCCCAACATGGCGGGCAAGAGCAGCTGGCTGCGCCAGGTCGCCCTCATCACGCTCATGGCCCAGATCGGATCGTTCGTTCCCGCCGACCAGGCCAGCATTGGCATCGTCGACCGCATCTTCACGCGCATCGGCGCCCAGGACGACATCGCGACCGGCCAGAGCACGTTCATGGTGGAGATGCTCGAAACCGCCAACATCCTCACCCACGCAACGGCGCGAAGCCTCGTCGTGCTCGACGAGATCGGCCGTGGAACGAGCACATTCGACGGGCTGGCGATCGCCCGCGCCATCGTGGAGTATCTCCACAATTCTCGACAGCTCGGCAGCAAGACCCTCTTCGCCACCCACTACCAAGAGTTGACCGAACTAGCTGATCTGCTTCCCCGGGTCAGGACCTATCGCATGGATGTGCTCGAAGAGGGCGACCAGGTCGTCTTTCTCCGCCAGGTCGTGCCCGGCGGCGCGGA
>CAZUPA010000203.1:0-1257 GCA_964622205.1 uncultured Sphaerobacteraceae bacterium | reverse complement strand
GGCAGCGACAGGAACACGAGAAACAGCCCAACGTTCGCGACCGACAACCCCACGAACCCGATGGTCTCCGTCAACGACCGCAACACCCCCGGCAGCGCTGACCGGAACCCGCCATATACCAGCGCCAGGTTGAGCGCGAAGACGACCGAAATCGCCCAGTAGAGCGTCGCCACCCGCCGCTCGTAGGCGCGGATCGCCACGAACAGCAGCGCGAACACGAGGATCGGAAACAGGTATCGTTCATGGACGCGGGTCGGGATCATGAAGATCGCGAACATCGCCGCGCCCGCCGCCCACGTCGCCGCCTCGAACCTCCGCCCCGGCCCGAACCGCCGCAGCATCGTCACCGCCACGTATCCGACGGCGATGACCAGCCCAGCCGTGCCCCATTGGTTCGGCGACAAGCCCAGCACCACCGGCGAATCGTCCTCGATCCTCTCCAGGGACCCGATCGGGATCATCCACACGTTCGCCGCCCCAAGCGTCGTCTGAGGATAGAGTTCCAGCGCCTCCTGGAGCCGTTCGACCAGGGTCGATGTCCCGCCCGCCTTCCACAGCAAGTCGACCCCAAACGGCTTCAGCACCGCCACGGCGGTCAACAGCCCGAGCGCCACGCTCCCCACCCCAACGAGGACGAAGCCGCGAAGCCGGTCACGCGTGACAGGGCGCGAATCGTAGAGCCAGAGGAGGATCAGCGAGAGGAAGATCAATCCCGGCGCCGCCAGTTGCGGCTTGATGAGCACCGCCCACACGAACAGCGGCGAGGATACCACCCACGTCCAGTCCCGCCGCGCCACCAGGTACACGCCAGCCAGCAGCACTCCCAGCGACAGCGCATCCCACTGTCCCCAGACCGCCGTCACGAACAGCACCGCCGGGTTCAGGTAATACCAGCCCGCGGCCCGCACTCCACTCTCAGCAGAGGTGAAGCGTCGCGCGATCACGAACACCAACAGCGCGACCGCCACATCGCAAACGGCGGGCACGACCTTCAGCAGCCACGCAAACACTCCGCCGGAGAGGTTCTCGCCGCCGAGCGCCTCGAACCCCGCCTGCAACCCCTTCATCACCCACAGGTCGCCCGGAAGGTGATCGGCCGCCTCCGCGTGCTCGTAGAACTCCGAGATCGGGTAGTCGCCGAGCGTCTTCGCCCAGCTCTGGAACGTCGCCACGTCGTAGCCGAAGCCGCCCGGAAACGGCGCGATCGCGAGTCGCAACATGAACCCAACCGCCAGCATCGCCGCCAGCCGCTTGCGC
>CAZUPA010000202.1:0-4944 GCA_964622205.1 uncultured Sphaerobacteraceae bacterium | reverse complement strand
CGAATGGTAGGCTTGTGTCTGCGCGTCGACCTTCATTCGACCGCCATCGGACCCAAGGAAAGTTGACACATGACACAGAACCATATGCGTTCACAATCAGATCGATCCGCAACCGTAGCCACGGCGGGGGTCGTCGCCGGGGCCGCGCTCGGCGTATGGGCCACGAAACGCGTCAAGGAGTTCGCGAGACAGGAACGTCCGGAAGGCATGATCAATTGGCAACGAACCCGTGAAATCGCCACGGGTATGAACAAGGGCGATACGCTCACCGCCACCGAACGGGAGCGCCTCAACGCGTACTATGGCGACCTCGTGGCCAAATGCATCCCCATTGTGACGGCCTACACTGGCGCGGTTCTGCCCACCAACGATCAACGCACCTTCGCATTCGACCGCATCGACTGGATCGACGCGAATCTGGATGGGTTCAAGCGGATGTTTGAGCCGGTGGAGGACCTCGATACGCCATCCGCCCACAAGGGGACCCTCGCGAGGGCCGCATCAGGCGTCAACCAGGCGATCCTCTCGTACGAGATCGGCTTGCTCCTGGGGTACCTGGCACGGCGGGTTCTTGGACAATACGATCTGGCCCTCCTTGGCAGGGAACCGGTGGAGTCCTCTGGAAAGCTCTACTATGTGGAGCCCAACATCCGTGGCATCGAGTCCAAGCTTGGGCTTCCGAAGGACGAATTCAGGATGTGGCTCGCCCTTCATGAAACAACGCACGCCTTCGAGTTCGAGGCCCATCCATGGGTGCGCGAGCACTTCAATGGCCTGCTGGACCGCTACATGGGCTTCATGAAGGAAGACGCCCAACAGTTGGCGCAGGGCATGCGTGGATTGAAGGTATTCGCGAACCGTGTTCGCCACCGCAACCATGACGATCAGGGGAGCTGGATCGAGGCCTTTATGAACGACGACCAGCGCGCGTTGTTCAACGAGATGCAGGCGATGATGTGCGTCATCGAAGGGTACTCGAACCACGTCATGAACGCCGTTGGACGAGACTTGCTCCCCCGATACGACGAAATCTCTCGGAAGTTCGAAGAGCGGCAGAAACAGAAGACACAGGCCGAAAAGCTGTTCGCGAGACTCACCGGCCTTAATGTAAAGATGGAGCAGTATCAGGCTGGCGAACGGTTCATCGATCGCATCGTGGAGGCGCGAGGGCACGACACGGCGCGCCGTGTGTGGGAAGGGGCGGCTTTCCTGCCGACCATGGGAGAGATTCGGCAGCCGGAGCATTGGCTCGATCGCATCGACGCCATGGGGCCACGTGAAGTCTATGTGGATGTTGCTGATGGCGCCGCCGTGGGCGAATGAAGCGGGGCCTCAACACCAAAGAGAGTGATGGGAGCCTGGCACGCCGGGCTCCCCTCGCTCTCTTTGGTTTCTCGAACAGAAATCGTCAGTGCCGGAAGTGACGCCGGCCAGTGAAGTACATGGCAATGCCAGCGGCGTCGGCTGCATCGATCACTTCATTGTCGCGGAGTGAGCCACCTGGCTGGACAACCGCGGTCACTCCCGCTTCAATGGCGAGTTGGATGCCATCGGCGAACGGGAAGAAGGCATCGCTCGCCAGCACCGCGCCCCTGGCTCGGTCTCCAGCATTCAGGGTGGCAAGGTTGACGGATTCGAGGCGATTGGGCTGACCGGCGCCAAGTCCGACGATGGCCTGATCCTTCACAAGGACGATGGCGTTGGATTTCACCAGCGGGGTCACGCTCCAGGCGAATTCCATATCCCGGACTTCCTTTTCGGAGGCGGAGGAGCGGGTGACCCGCCGCCAGTCCTGCGCTGTTTCCACGACCGCGTCTGGCTGCTGCACCAGCATGCCACCGACTATCGGCCGGACATCGGCGTCGACGTGACGAGGCCGTGGCCAGTTCGAAAGCTGGAGAATGCGGGTTCCCTTCTTCTTGTTGAGGAGTTCCAGCGCATCGTCGTCGTAACCGGGAGCCAGGATGATGTCCAGCTTGATCTTGCGCATCTGTTGCGCCGTGGCCAGATCAACCGATTGGTTCAGCGAAACGATGCCGCCAAACGCGGACACCTCATCCCCCTCGAACGCCGCCACATAGGCTTCCGCCAACGTGGGCCGCGTGGCCAACCCGCACGGAACCGTATGCTTCACGATAGCGACCGTGGGACCGTCGAAGAGTTGGGACGCCTGCCAGGCGGCATCCGCGTCGAGGTAGTTGTTGAAGCTGAGTTCATCGCCCTTGAGTAGTTCGGCCCGCAGAAGACCCGGTTCGGGAGTGCCGGCACGCAAACGGGTGTAGGCTCCAGCGTGCTGGTGGCTATTTTCGCCATAGCGGGGCGTTTTGCTCAGGCGGAGACCGATCGTCAACTCCTGGGGGAAAAGTCCCTCTTCTCCCCGGAGAAATTCCGCCACAAGCGAGTCGTAGGTGGAGACATGGCCGAACGCCTTGGCCGCGAGGTTTCGCCGGATGTCCTGGCTCACGCTTCCGCTCTCCAGGGCGCTCGCGATCGCCTGATAGTCGTTCGGGTCTGTGACCACGACGACCGATGCGTGATTCTTCGCCGCCGCTCGAACCATCGTTGGGCCGCCGATATCGATCTGTTCGATCTTGTCCTGCTCCGTAAGCGATTGCTCGGCAACGGCTGCCTCGAATGGGTACAGGTTGCAGACCACAAGATCGATTGGGCGAATCTGGCGCCGCTGAAGCTCCTCCATATGCGATGGGAGGTCGGTACGGGCCAGGAGCCCACCATGAATGTGCGGATGGAGCGTCTTGACCCTGCCGTCCAGTATTTCCGGAAATCCAGTGATCGTGTCGACGGAGGTCACGTCAAGACCCGCCTCCTCAAGGACTCTGGCGGTCCCGCCGGTGGAGACCAACTCATATCCCAGGGTCGCGATTCGGGCCGCGAATTCCACCAGTCCAGATTTGTCATATACGCTGATGAGCGCACGCATGTGAATCCTCTGTAGCATGAACGATCGAGCGGCTCGATGAGCCACGAAGCCGATTGGGAGTGTGTCCAGTACATTGGCGGAGCCGGTTGGTGTGAGCGTCACGAATAGAGCGGGAGGCAGCCAGGCCGGTACACTCCCGCTCCGGCGGTTCGTTGTGAGTCCACGCGTTTCCGCGGTATCCGGTCGCTGACGGTAGGAGCACAGAATCCTGGGGCGTGCCCACTAATCGGCGGCGGATTGGGTGCTCTGCTCGGTCGCGGCCTGCGAATAGTAGTAGTTGCCATAGTAGCTGGCGCCGTGCTGCTTCTTGGTGCGGTTGAGCACGACGCCGATCAGGCGAATGCCACCTTGCCGGATGGATTGCGCGGAATGATGCACCGCATCGATGCGCGTTCGATTCGAGAAGCAGACAAGCACGACGCCGTCGGAGTGAGCCGCGACCGCCAGCGAGTCGCTTGCCGCGAGAATCGGCGGCGAGTCGATGATGATGAGATCCACTTCCTTGTCGATCTTGTCGAGCAGCCGAATGAACCGTTGGGAACTAACGAGATCAGACGGATTGGGAGGAAGGGGGCCAGCCGGAATGAGCAGGAGATTCGCGACCGCGACGCGTTTGGCCACATCGTCCCAGGAACGATCGGGATGCGTGAGCAGGGTGGTTAATCCCTCATCGCCAGGCACCCCGAAGATTCGATGTTGTGTTGGGCGACGCAGGTCGGCATCGATAATCGCTACCTTCATGCCTCCCTGAGCCATGACCACGCCCAGATTCGCGGCGGTCGTGCTCTTGCCCTCGCCAGGATTCGGGCTCGAAACCACCAGGCGGCGGACATCGGACGATGCCGCGGCGAACTCCAGATTTGTCCTCAGGAGACGCATTGCCTCGGCCGCCGAGGAGCGAGGTTGAACCACCGTGTACACCTGGTGACCTCCGGGCCTGAGGTTTTGCAATTGAGGCACCGAAGCCAGCAATGGGGCTCCGGCCATCTGTTCCACGTCCTGCTGCGGCTTGATCGTGTTGTCGAGGAACTCAAGCAGCGCAACCAGCGCCACACCGAGAAGCAGCCCCACAAAGACGCCCAGAAGTCCAGCCGTCGTTGGATTGGGCTCGAACGGCGTGGTCGGGACGCGAGCGGTGGATGCCATTTCCACCGGCGACGACAACGTGGATCCCTGGTTGTCGTTGATGTACTCGATGAACTGCTCCGCCGTGGTGTCCGCGATTTGCGCGGCACGTTGCGGATCGGTATCCACGACGGTAATCTGGAGGAGCAACGTCTTCTCAATGGCGGAAGTCGAAACCTTTTCGTCTAGCGCGACGTAATCGAAGGGAAGGTTCAACTCCTCGACAACGGCCTGGAGAATGGTGTCGCTCTCTATCAACTCAAGATAGGTAAGGGTCAGGTTCTGGCTGGCGAGTTGGGCGGTGTAACTTGTGATGTTCTCGGTTTCCTCGCCAAGGAGCAAGACCCTGGAACTAGTGGTGTACTGGTCCGGCTGCTGAGAAGACTGATAGTAGGCGGTCGCGCCAGCGACAAGCATGAGGAGTGCAACCAGCCACCAGTATTGGCGGGCGATGCGTAACAGTTGGCGCAGATCGAGTTCCACAAATGACCCTTACTCTTCGTTAACTTGCCAAATGTGCCGGCGGACGGCTTGACTGAGAGAATATACAACACCTGCCACGATGATCCTTTTCCGCCCCGCCCAGGTTTCCAACCATTCTAGCGTTTCGACATGGACGCCACACGTCCTCGACCGGTGGATTCGTCGTGGATGTTGTGGCAAATGGCCTGTCTGAGGGGTGCGTCGGCGAGGGGCGTTCCCATCGGCAAATCGGCCTGGTCCATGCGAATCTCGGGATTGCCAACAGGCACGATTCACATCCTTCACGCCAGCGGTTACGATCCGGCTCAAGAAATCGGCATCTCGTAAGGAGTCGGGACGCGGTGAGGCGGGGAACGGATGTGATTGTCGTTGGCGGAGGCGTGATGGGCACATCA
>CAZUPA010000201.1:0-5116 GCA_964622205.1 uncultured Sphaerobacteraceae bacterium | reverse complement strand
GTGAATCCGCTGTGCGGCGACGAGATCCGGATCGATGTCCGGATCGCCGGTGACCACGTCTCCGAGATCCGGTTTTCGGGCCGGGGATGCGCGGTGAGCCAGGCGTCGGCGTCGATCCTCACCGAGATGGTGGAGGGCAAGTCGCTGGACGACGTGAAGGCGATTGGGCGCGATGAACTGCTCGACGAGATCGGCATCCCGGTGAGCCCCGCCCGCATGAAGTGCGCGATGCTGGGCCTGAAGGTGCTGAAGGCCGGCATCTATGGCATCGACCATGCCACCGACGCGCTGGACGAGGACTGACTCGCGGGCGTGTGTGCGCGAGAGTACGATGACGGGACGGGCCGCCCAACGTGGGAGCGATGCCCGCGACACGTTCGATGAGGAATGCTCAATACCATGGCAAGCAATTTCGTGACGGTGGCGAAGAAGGATTTCCTGGAACCAGGTGAACTGATGTACGTGGAGGTCGATGAGGAACCGGTCGTGCTCATCAACCTGGAGGGCGAACTCTACGCCCTCAACGATGTCTGCACCCACGAGGACGCCTCGCTCGCCGATGGCACAATCGACGACGACCTCATCGAGTGCCCGATGCATGGCGGCGCGTTCTACATCCGCACGGGAGAGCCCGCCGCGTTCCCCGTCGCCGTCGCCACCGAGAAGTACGCGGTCCGCGTCGTCGGCGACGACGTGCAGGTCTCAATCAAGGACTGACCCTCGCTTCACACGGCCCTCGCCACGCCGCGCTCTATGTGCTCGCAAGAATGGTCGAGTCCTCGACATCGAGCGGCAGGTCGATTCGTCCGCCGCGACGGGCCGATTCGTAGGTGGCGAAGATCAACTCGGTCGCCCGGAGCACCTTCCTCGAGGAAAGTTCCGGTTCACGGCCTTCTTTCAGCGATTCCACCGCGTCCATTACGCCCAGCGCGACCGTTTCCTCAAGCGAGCTGGCGCCCTCCAGGTCGATCACTTCCCAACCGGCGCCGCCCTTGGCCCACACCCGGAGCGGATCAGGCCGCAACGCCGCCTCGATCACGCCCTCGGTCCCCAAGATCCGCGTGGACAGTGGCCATCCCTGTCGCGCATTCGTGGTGAGGATGCCGATCACGTCGTTCTCGAACTCGAACTGGCTGATGGCCTGCCCTTCCAGTTGCACCCCGAACACCGAGTCGCCGCCGGTCGGTTCGACCTGGCCCAGCACCCATTTGGCGGGTGTTTCACCGTTATAGAAGAAGAACATGTCGAACCAGTGCGTGCCCCAGTCGAACAGGTTTCCGCAGGAGCCTTCCAGCCGTACCAGGTCGCCGATGGCTCCGCTCTGGAGCAGTTCGCGTGCCTTCAGGAACTCGGGGCCGAACCGCCGCTGATGATTGAAGGTGAGTTGCACGCCCCGCTCGTCGCAGGCCCGGGCCATCTGTTTCGCCTCGCCCCAGGTGGGCGCCATGGGTTTCTCGCAGTGGATGGCCCTCACGCCTGCTTCGGCGGCGTCGATCACCATCTGGGCGTGGAGATGGGGCCAGGTGCAGATGCTTACCATGTCGAGATTGGCGTCAGCCAGCATTTCCCTGTAGTCAGTGTAGATGGCATCGCCGCCGTTGCGCTCCCGGAACGCCTCGGCGTTCTCTCGCACGATGTCGGCGAGCGCCACGATCCCGGCGTGAGGCGAATCCTTGTAGCCCCGCGCGTGAAAATGGGACATGCCGAACCCGCTCGCCCCTTCGCTTTTCCAGGGACGACCGCACCCGATGATGCCGACGCGATAGGTGGACATTGCGCCGAACCCTTTCGTTCGTTCTCCCAAGCTCAATTCATCGACTGTCATGTGACGCCAGTCGGCTCAGACGGCCGTTGCTTCCAACAACTCAGCCTTACACCAGGCCACGCTTTCCTCGAAATGCTCGCGCTGCTGCTGCTTCAACGCCTCCGCCGTCTCCTCCGAAGGCGGCCCATCGCTGGGTGCGGGCACGAGCTGATCGATTGGTCCCGGCTCGCCCTGTTCGGCGACAACCAGGAACCTCGCGAACGAAGCCGCCGTCATGTCCGGATAGAGCTTCCACAGCTCCGACTCCGGGTTACGGAAGTCGATCAGCTTCGGACCGCCACCCGTGATGACCTCCAGGTCGATCGGCGTCTCCGGCGAGTGCTCCAGCAGCAAGCTGACGATTGCTTTCAGATCGACGGATCCCCGGCCAGCCGGCGCCCACTGAACGTAGGCGCCTTCGTCGCCCATCCAGACTCTGGTGTCGCGCAGGTGGGTGGAGACGATGTATGGCGCGAGGATTTCGGCGGCGTACACCGCGTCCTCGGCCGCGTAGAGTGGGTTGCCGGAATCGAAGCAGACGCGCACGTGGGAAGACCCAACCCCTTCGATCACGTCCCGCAGTTCCGGCGCCAGCAGGTCACCCATGCCGTGGTTCTCGACCGCGATCTTGACGTCCGCGGCTTCCGCCTGGGAGGCAACCGCGCGCAAGGTGCGGATGGTTTCCTCGATCAGCTCCGCTGGCGGCACCCGAAGGCGGTCGTCCGCCATGCCTACGAAGCAGCGCACGATGGGTGATGAGACGATCTTCGCCGCCTCGATCATGTCGAGAAGTTGTTCCTCGCCTTTCCCCAGTGACGCATCGAAGGTGCCCGCCAGCCGGTTGAAGCTGCGCATTCCGACCTCGAGCGTCAGGCCAAGGCGATCCGCGTGCTCCCGCACCTTCCGCAAGCCGTCTGGATCCAGCCCACCGAGGTGTTCCCGCTCCGAGAAATGCACGTTGTCCAGCCCGAGACCGGCCGCGTAGTCCATGATCTGAAACGCGTCCCACCCCTGCGACCGCAGGCTGAAACTGTCGATACCGAGGCGCATCCTGTGTCCTTTGCTGTGTGCTCCGCCGCCACTGGCGACCCATGAGACTATCGAAACGGCGTTCAGCGATCGTATCGCACGTCGCCCTTTGCGCCACGGCTGCGGACGCGTCGATTGCTTCGGCGAACACCGCCGCGCGAGACCCATCCTCGAAGGTCGCCCATACGAGTTGACTGGCGTGTTGCTCGCGCTGGATGCGGTCCAACCGGCGACAGGTTACATACCCAGGCTCCTCAGGTAGTCGCGGCTGATCGTGGCGCTCTCCAGCGCGGTCGGAAGCTGGGTAACGTCCGTCTCCACGACGACCCACCCCTTGAAGCCGTTGGTTCGCAGCAGGTCGACCAGCGCCGGGAAATCGACGAGCCCTTGACCAAGCTCAGTGAAAATGCCGTGGTCGGAAAAGCCGGAGTAGTCCCACTCCTGGGCCACGCCTTCGGCCAGCACCTTCGGGTCGATATCCTTCACATGCAGCGTAACGATGTCATCGTAGTAGTCGCGGACATACGACAGGACGTCGTCGCCCGCCCAGGCGAGGTGGCCGATATCCGGCCCATGGAAGACCAGCGAGCGGTCTACCCGGGAGAAAAGTTCGTCAATTTCGCGGCGGGTCTCGATGAACGATCCGACGTGGTTGTGGAACGACGCGCGCACCCCGTGCTCAAGGGACGCCGCGCCGACGCGGTTAAGGGTTTCGGCCATCGCGGCATAGCCAGCGTCGTCCAGCGCGTCTTCCGGCTTAACCTTTCCGGAAACGGCGCGCCGTTCCGGGGTCAGGTTGGCGGCAACGTAGATTTCGGTGAGGCCAAGCGCCCGGTGGGCCGCGGCCGCTTCCCGTGCCTGGGCCACGATGGCGTCCGCCTGGCCGGAATCCCAGAATGGCGCGCCGAGGTATCCCGGCGCCGGTTGCAAACCAGCCGTCTCGAACAGCGCGCGAACCTCATCGGCCTCGCCGGGTGTTCGCGCGCCAGCGGGCGCTCCGTCGTACCCGGCCCCGGCGATCTGGGCCAGGATTTGCTCCTGGTCGAATTCGCCGCGTCTCCAGGTGATTTGCCCGCAGGCCACGCGTATATCGTTCGTCACTTGGTCCCTTTCTTTTGCGCGAATGCGTCATTCCGTCTCTGGGTTGTGGATGTCGCCCGAGCGACGACAGCGACGACGGGCCACCCCATCGACATCGCCCCATCCGGTCCATCGACTCCGGCCACGGTTTCGCGAGGCACACGATTCGCCACGGGTGTATCCCCGCGATGCGCCCATACTCGCGTTTGCGATTGCGGTTCATTGATATGGAAGCGCCCGGACTCTCGGGCAGCCACCGACCAGGAACGAGGCTGTTCTTGTCGCACCGGTCGTCGTTGGGCGGCATGATAGGAGCGCGATTTTGGGCTGTCAATAGGCGAATCGAGAATCGACTTCGCTTCCATCGCGCCGATGCGCGATGTCGCGCACACCGACAGGATCGCACCCGCTATTATCGGCTCCGGCAGGTTACCTGAGGATCGACAGACCTGCCGCGCGGGCCGTCGATCCATACATTTGGGCCTGTTTTCGGCTTGACCCGTGCGGTCCGTCCCTCAATTGATCACGCGGATTCCGTATCAAATCCCGAATTTTCCTGAACTCGCGCCTATTCCTTCGCCCGCGGGGAGGGTCGCTGCTTGCTCAACGGAGTCGTGATTTCCAGGATTCGCAGGAAGGCATTCCTGATCGTCTCGATCCCTTCCTGGCCCAGATCCTCGGTTACCCGCTCGATCGATTGGAGCAGGGCGCCCGCGATCTCGTCCATCACGTCCTTCCCACGGTCGGTGTAGGTCAGGATGGCTGCTCGTCGATCGCGCGGCGAGGCGCGCCGCTCCACGTAGCCGAGTTGTTCCAGGCGATTGGCGATGCCGGTCATGGTGCTTGGAGACGCCTCGATCCGCTCGCCGATCGCGGTCAGTGTGGCGCCCGAACCGAAGTCCTCGATGCTCTTCAGGGCGGTCCACGCGAGGTCGCTCAGGTGGTACGGCGCGATGTGCAAATCGAGGATTTGGGGGATTTGCCGGTGGACCGTCTCGAACAGTTCGACGATGCCGAGCAGTTCCTGTTGCTCGGGCGTGAGTTGCCAGCCCTTCAGGGTTGAGCGAATCGGCGGAAGAGGTGTGTTTGGCATGGTCATCCCGCGTGGAGCTCGAGCGAGGGTGGCGTGGCCACCCTCGCGCCAGCGCGACGGCAATTCGTGGCGGCTAGGATGCCACATTCACCTCCGACCGGTGAAGCACC
>CAZUPA010000200.1:2801-5136 GCA_964622205.1 uncultured Sphaerobacteraceae bacterium | reverse complement strand
TGGCGGTCGCGCGGTTCGTAGGAGCCGGCCCCGGCGCCAACGTTGAGGACCGACTGGGCGTCGCCGAGGGCGGCCAGGACGCGGCTGGCGATGTGGGGATCGGGCTGGCGGTAGCGAGCGTAGTCGAGGCCGATGGCGCCGTAGTCGGCGTCGCCGGCGCTGCCGTCGCTGAACTGGGTCGAGCGCATGAGGGTGACCTTTCTGGTGGGTGAGTGGGGCGTTTCGATAACGCCTCGACACTCGACAGCGTACGTGTGGCGGTTCTATAAGTGAAGGCGATGCAATTGATGTGTTCCATAAGAGGATTTTTGAATGCGATCGATCAATCTCCACAGCCTCCAGTTGTTCGCCGACGTCATCTCGCTGGGGAGCTTCACGGCGGCGGCCGAGCGGAACGGCCTCACCCAGCCCGCGGTGAGTTTCCATATCCGCCAGCTTGAGGAGCGGTTTGGCGCGACGCTGGTGGAGCGTCAGGGGAGGCGAGCGATGCCGACCGTGGCCGGGGCGGAACTGTTGCGGCACGCGGCGCGAATCGACGCGGCGGTCGGCGACGCGGTGGTGGCGATGGCGCGGTTCGCGCCGGGGAAGGCTGGGCGATTGCGGATTGGGGCGGGGGCGACGGCCTGCATCGCGTTGCTGCCGCCGATCCTGCGGTCGCTGCGGGAGACGCTTCCGGCGCTGGAGGTATCGGCGGTCACCGGGAATTCGCTGGAGATCACGCGGGCGATCGAGGATGACGAGGTCGACGCAGGGATCGTGACGATGCCGGTTTCGGGGCGGATGCTGGCGGTGGAGCCGCTGTTCGACGACGAGATCGTGCTGCTGGGACCGGGGTCGCTGGAGCTGCCGGACGAGATCACCCCAGCGGTATTGCTGGACTACCCGCCGATCCTGTTCGAGCCGGAGGGGGTGACGCGGTCGCTGATCGATGGCTGGTTCGCGCGGGCTGGGGTGTCATTCTATCCCGCGATGTCTTTGGGGAGCGTGGAGGCGGTGCGGGAGCTTGTGGGGATGGGCCTGGGATGTGCGTTGTTCCCGCGGATGGTGCTTTCGGCGAGCGAGGAGGACGAGGGACGGGTGGTCCGGGCGCTGACCCCCCGGCTTCAGCGGACGATTGGGGTGGTGACCCGGCGAGATCAGTCTCACAGCGCGGGATTGGAGGCGTTTCTTGATGCGTTGCGGCGGGAGTGCTCGCGACGGGGTGGAGTTGCATAGCGATCAGGGGAACGCAAATAGGCCGGACGAGTACCCTGAAGTGGCGATTGACTGGATGTCCTGTTTGCCAGGTGGCCTTCCACCCTGGAATTGTTGGCATGCGACCGGCCCCTCCCCGAGCGAATCCGAAGGGACCGGCTGCTTGTATGCGCTACCTGGCAAGCATGGCGAGGATGCGCTTGGGGACCTTGCAGATCATGGTGTAGGCGGGGTCGTAGACGTTGCCGACGTCGTATTCCACGCACTGGCCGAGGAGGGTGCTGGCGGCGACGGCGTCGAGCCCATGGTCCTGCTTCAGCCAGCGGACCATCTCGGTGGTTGCGTGTTGCAGGGCCTGGTCGAGCGGGCGGGCATTGCCGGCGGTGAAGATGTACTTCTCGTTCTCGCCGCGCGGCCAGCCGCTTTCCTTGCCTTTGATGAGGTCGACGGTAACCTGCACGTCCATCGAGATTTCGATGCCGGTGCCGGAGATTTCGCCGTCGCCCTGGGTGGCGTGGCCGTCTCCGAGGTGGAAGAGGGCGCCGGGCTCGAAGACCGGGAAGTAGACGGTGGCGCCTTCGGTGAAGCCCCGGTAGTCCATGTTGCCGCCGTGTTCGGCGGAGGTGGCGGTGGAGATGAACTGGCCACCCTTGGCGGCGACGCCAAAGCAGCCGAGCATCGGTTCCCAGGGGAGGACGAGCGATTCCAGGCCGGGGATGGGGTTCTCGGGGGTGGCGGTGCGGTTCTTTCGGTCGATCAGCCAGGTGATGAGGTTGGCGGGCGGCAGCTCGCGGACGAATCCGGGGTCGACGACGTTTTCGGAGAGGACGGATGCGGACACGCCGGTGTCGCGGTTCGGCAGCAGCTTCTCGATGCGCACGACGAGTGTGTCGCCAGGTTCGGCGCCTTCTACAAAGAACGGTCCGGTTTGCGGGTTGCCGCGGCGGGCGGCCTGGTTGCCAGCGGCGTCGAACCCGAGGGCGTCGACGGTGGTGGTGGCGA
The DNA here is from genome assembly GCA_964622205.1 of uncultured Sphaerobacteraceae bacterium. Classification (GTDB taxonomy): domain Bacteria; phylum Chloroflexota; class Chloroflexia; order Thermomicrobiales; family UBA6265; genus JACCYX01. The sequence goes on along the minus strand of CAZUPA010000200.1, from coordinate 2,940 downwards.
TCGTGTCGCCGGGCTGGACGGTGAGCACGGGCGGGTGAGCGCCAATGGTGTTGAAGTAGTGGTCCGGCTGAAAGGTGTGGGTGGTCACGAGGTATTCCTTGCGGGTACGACGGCGATCAAGTGGGGGCATCGTAGCCGG
>CAZUPA010000200.1:0-2701 GCA_964622205.1 uncultured Sphaerobacteraceae bacterium | reverse complement strand
CATCATGGCGGCCATGACACGGCCAACCTTTTCGGCGTCGGGATCGGACACCAGTTCCAGGAACTGCTTCGGCACCACCTGCCAGGAAAGGCCGAATTTGTCCTTCAGCCAGCCACACTGCGACGGAGCGCCGCCACCGGCGATCAGGGCGTCCCAGTAACGATCGACTTCGGCCTGGCCGTCGCAAATGATCTCGAAGGAGAACGCCTCGGTTTGGGGGAACATCGGGCCACCATTGATGAAGGTGACGTTCTGCCCCTCGATGCGCATCGAGACGATCATCGCCTTGCCATCGGGGCCACCAGGCATGGTGTCGGTGATCTCGGCGTTGTCGAACACGGAGACGTAGAAATCGGCCGCTTCCTCGGCGTTGTTGTTGAACCAGAGATTCGGAGTCACGGTAACCATGTTCGCTCCTTGGTCTTCGCGCATCGGGGCACGCATCGTCGCGCCACATGGACAGGGTATGTCCTGGGGCACGTGGTCGCTTCTTCCCACTTGCGATGCCTGGGGTCAGGCGGGTGGGCGGGCAATGATGAGGTGGAAGATGCCGAGGAACCGGCTCTCGCGGTGGTCGACCCGGAAGCCGAGTTCGCGCACGAGACGGTCGGTGCGGCGGTCGAGGTTGCAGCCCATGGCGCGCCGCTGGATGGGGGCGACGAGCTTCAGGCCAAGCGCCACGAGCGGGTTTGGGGCGAGGACGTGTTCGAGGATGGCGACGGTTCCGCCGGGTTTGCAGAGCCGCGCCATTTCGCGGAGGGTATGGGCGGGATCGGGCACGGTGCAGAGCGTGAGGCTGGTGGTGACGGTATCGAACGAGGCATCGGGAAAGTCGAGATGATCGGCGTCCATCCGCCGGAGGGTGACCGGGAAGGGCACGGTGTCGACGAGCGGCTGGGCCTGGTCCAGCATGCCTGAAGAGAGGTCCGTGCCGGTGAACGAGGTGACGCTGGCGTTGCCCGCCAGGTGACGAAGGGTGACGCCGGTTCCCGTGCCGATTTCGAGCACGTCGCCATGCAGGTTGTTGGCGAGGGTTTGGCGCATGGCGTCGCCCAGCATCTTGTTTTCGGCGCGGCCCTGGCGAGCATCCCACTCGGGGGCGATGCGGTCGTAGATGTTTCGCACGCGGTTGGTTTCGGCGGTGTGATTGGGCATGGACGGGCTCCGGAACTGAACGGCTATGCTGATGGCGGCCACTTCGGACCGTACGCCAGCGAGGATGACGATGCCAGCACGAGAACCGCGATCACCAGCCAGGAGGAAAACGCCCCGCGAGAACGTGCGGGAACGGCTCGACGCGCTGGCGGCCCTGGAGCACGACCCCGATGGACAGGCGGCGCTGGCGGAGGAGTACGTGCGTACCTCCACCAACATGGAAGTATTGCGCCCCGCCCTGGCGGTGCTCCGGGAGCGGGCCGATCCCGCCGCGCGGCCAGTGCTCCACGAGAAGTATGCGTGGTGCGAGCAGTCGCCGGAGCGAAACGATTCGGGCGGGTTCGTCCGGGCGTCGATCATCCGGGCGTTGCGGCCGATCATCCAGCCGGGGGACATGCCGATCCTGCGGCGGGCGCTGGTGAGCTACCAGCGGGTTGGCCTGTACGACGTGGTGGCGGAGCTGCGGGGGGCGGCGTTGCTGGCGCTTAACGATCTGGATCCGGACCTGGCGGGGTTGTATGCGGCGCGGTTCCTGCGCGATCCGGAGAACGGGAACTCGGGTGAGCCGGCGCTGAGCGCGATCAAGGTGCTGGTGGCGCAGCAGAACCTGGCGCCGGTGTTCGCGTACGCGTCGTGGCAGGGCGGGGACGGCGACCTGGTGGGCGAGGCGTTGCGGAACCTGGTGGACTTGCCGGAATCGCTGGTTCCGCTGCTGATCGGGGCGCATGGCGGGAGCGAGGACGAGCAGGTGTTGCTGGGGTTGTACGACCTGCTGCTGGGGCATCCGGCGCGGGCAAGCTGGCGAAATGTGATCGAGGATTTCATGAACCGGACCCGGTTGCTGGACCTGTACGGGCTGGTGGCGATGCAGATCGTGGTGACGCGGGATGGGGACCTGATCGGGATGCTCCGGGACCTGGAGACGCATGAGCGCGACCCGTTCAAGAGGCAGATGTTGCGGCAGGCGCTGGAGCACGCCTGATCCCGACACGTTGTAGACGATACCCAGCGCGGCGTTGATGGGTCGGAGCGGTGGCGATGCTCGCCGGAGCATCTGGCGCATCCGCCTGATGAGCGTTCATGGCGCGTTTGGCACGTTGGCCGAAGGGCCTTGTTTCCCATAGACCCAGACGAGGGTATGGCCCATGATCGGGGTGGGTCACAGATTCAGCAAACGGACACATTGCGCTGCGTGAGGTGTTCTCGTCCGGAGGTGACATGATGCTGGTTCGACGGGATATCTGGGCACTATCTGACGAAGATCCGTGGCATCCGGTGATCCTGGCCTACGCCAGGGCCGTGGGCGTACTCCAGAAACGACCGGCAAGCAACCCAACCAGTTGGACGTTCCAGGCGGCCCGGCACGCCGGCGGCAACGGCATCGTTCCTGGGGGAACCAATCAGCAGTGCCAGCATCGAAGCTGGTTCTTCCTTCCCTGGCACCGCATCTATCTCTACTATTTCGAGCGTATCCTGCGGTCGACGATGCCGGAGGTGGAGGGGCCCGCCGACTTCGCGCTCCCGTACTGGAACTATGCGCGGACCG
>CAZUPA010000199.1:0-5143 GCA_964622205.1 uncultured Sphaerobacteraceae bacterium | reverse complement strand
TGAGGGGCTAGTGTCCGAAAGGACGTGGGGGTTCAAGTCCCCCCTCCGACACCACCTGACCAGGGCAAACGCCCTGGTCAGCGCAGTTTTGGGGCGGCTGTCGAGCGGCCCGAATCGGCCCTTTGTCATTGGATTGTCATCACCTGCGGATGACCGGACTGCCAGACAACTCCCGATCTCTGCAGGTCCCGACCTTGGCGAAGACTGGTCTTGTGGTCCTTGGCCCTGGCGGTCCTCGAACTCCGAGCCCTCGTCGAGGTCGCATCGTCTGAGTGCCTGCGGAACCGGACGAGCGTTTCGAACGTCTCAAGTGAATGAAGCGCGCCAGCACGAACGTCAAGGATATGGTGGGTGTGACCGACGGCACTTGGCGAGTGATCGCGATCCCGCGGCGCAGAACGGTGAGGGCATGAGGTCGCCAGGAGGGCAAATGTCAAAATTTCGGAACCCGAGTGCCTTGCGCCGAGTGGCCGCGGCGGCGGTGAGTGCGGCAGCGATCGTGCCGGCAATCGCTCCTCCACACGCCGGAGCCGGGAATGTTGGATCCGGCGCAGCCGGTGTCAACCCAGACAATGAGATCAGTCTGGGGAACAATCGGTGGCATAGCTGGTCTCTTCACAATGGCGATCCAGCCTGGGGGGTGGCATTGGGGGATGCGATCTTCTATAGCTATGAGCCAACTGACCTGGTCACATCCGTCTACACCGACGGATGGAACGATGTAGATGTGCGGATCGATGTCAATACATGGGGTACTGGAGTATACGGGTACGTCTACTGCCCATCCGATGGAATACGCACTGGATCGGATCCAAACGAGACATGCTATCGCCAGTGGGTCAAGATCGACCTTGCTCATGCAGGTGGCTTCAACGCGGACCAGAGAAAGCTCCTGATGTGCCACGAGTTTGGACACACATTGGGTCTTAGGCATGCGGAGACTGATCCCTTCTACCCTGCTCCGGACGACACCTGCATGAGAACGTTGATTCGCGGGGGTCCCGGCATGACCCACCCACAGGACGCTCTGTTCAGTCTGCACGCCCACGACACCGTTCATCTCAACGCGCTTTACTAATTGACGAAAGGATCCTTGGGATGCTCGGATTCTGGTCCCAACCTCGAAGCCGGAACTACTTGAAGTCCCAGCGACTGGTCTGGGGAACATTGATCATGGCCACCACGCTCGGGGCCTGTGGTTCGGATGGACCACATGATGGTGATGAATCTGCCGCATCACGGACAACCATTGTTACAACAGGCCTTGTCGCGGAGGACATCCATACTTCACCCGACAACGGCTCTACGCTTCTCTGGGTCGATCAGTTCGCTGGTCCTCTTGAGGCCGCATCGGAAGTGGAGCATTACGCGTCCCTCCAAGACATGGCGCGGCACGCTGATGCCGTCCTCGTTGGTCGCGTTTCGAAAATTGAGCTCGGAAGGGTGATTCCACGAGGTGATGGTGTGCCGCCCGTCCCCTTCGCCAACTTCTCGATCATGGTGGAGGATGACCTCTCGGGCACGCTCAATGGCGCGAAGTTGCTGACTGTGGAGATCCCCTTTCATGCAACCTCGCCTGATCTTGAGGCCGCTATCGACGCCGCAATTGATGACGACATTGCGCGGGAGGCTTCCACTGATCGTGAACTTGCCGAAGCAACCGACGATGAGGCAATCGCTCAGGCCTTTCGGGACCATATGGATGGCGCATTGGAGTTCACTATTGAGTCGATGCGGGTGGAGGATGCAGACGCTCGGTCGATCTTCTTTCTTCGGGAGGTGGGGGAGCTCAGTGGTCTGCCAGAGGAGTTTCGTCCGGATGCGGGTACGTTCCGCTTCGTAAATGGGAGTGGACTCATCTCACAAGTGGACGGCCGGGCTGTTGTGCCGATGCGCGTATACGGCTCGGAGGATCCAATCGCCGTGGAAGTGCACGAGGCAGACTTCGAGGTGGTGTTGGACCGCACGCGCGGGGCTCTGTCGAGGTGAACGTGGCCCCCAAGAAGCCGGCAGAGACTCAGGAGTTTGGTCTGCGGATTGGTCGGAGGGTCGTGCTGCGACCGGTTCATGTACAGGACTATCCGTCACTGTATGCGATAGCAATGGCGGGTGAGAACGCTACTCGCTGGAGATATCGAGGAGCGACGCCGAGTCCGGAGCAGTTTGTGAGACAGATGTGGGACGGAGTCCTAGTCCAGTACGCAGTAGTCGGTCGTCAACTGGGGCGGCTGTATGGTACCGTTGGTCTCTACAATGCGAACCTTCCGTCCGGCTATGTCTACGGCTATGCAATGTCTGCACCTGACCGAATGGGGAGTGGAAAGGTCGTCGAGGGATTGCTCTTGATGCTTGAGTACGCATTTCGTACCTGGGAGCTCCGCAAGGTCTACTTCGAGCTTCCGGAGTTCAATCTCCCGCAGTTTCAATCTGCAGTTGGAAGGTACCTTGTTGAGGAAGGGCGTCTCATCGATCACGAACTTCTTGGCGGTAGACGATGGGATCTGGTTACATTGGCACTCTACGCAGATGTCTGGCACGGGCCTGGCAAACGGCTGGCCAGCGGAGTGATCGATGGCGACTAGGCGGCTTGTCCTCGTTTCGCTTGAAGATTGGCTTGGCGAGTTCAAGCAAGTTGGAGAGCTTGATGGTGTTGATCCAGCGCTTACGCCAATCGACCATCTCTCCGCTTTCGGACAGGCACAGGTCGTTTCGGTTCTAGGTGAGTTGGGGATTCCAATCGCTGAAGATGAGATCAATGGTGGAGTCACGATCGTGGATCTCTACGGGCGATACATTGCTCACTCGATCGAGTGGTATATGTCGTGAAGTGCCTGGTCGGCCATCCATCGCTCGGGAGCTTGGTGGACTCGCCAGCTGTGTAATCCGCTTGCCCGGGAAGTGGCTTGGGGGGCTTTGGGCGAAGGCTCCTCGGGACTCCTATGGTGGCTTGGGCGTCCGGTCGATCCTGGGACCTTCGTGCCCATCGCCGAGGATCCTCCTCGCCACGCGAGCGGCGGCGTCGGACTGCAACGGGCGGCGGACGTGGGTGTAGATCTGGCTCGTCACGTGGATGCTGCTGTGGTCGAGGCGGTCGCTGACGACGTGGATGTCGATGCCCTCCTCTAGGGCGAGGGTGGCCCAGGTGTGGCGGAGGCCGTGGAGCTTCAGCCTCGGAAGCGGCTCGTCGGGATGGGCGTTGTTGTATGCCTCCTGCTTGCGGAGGAACTCGCGGCTGAAGCGCTCAGGATGCAGCGGCACGCCATCCGCCCGGCAGAAGATCCACCCGTCGTCGCGGTAGCCGGCGCCGAGCATCCGCTTCAGCTCGGGCAGGCGCTCACGGAGGTCGCGGAGCATCTCGACGGTGCCCGGGTCGAGGGCGATCGTGTGGCCGCCCTTGGTCTTCGGGAGGTCCTTGACCACCACGCGGTTGCCGACCATGCAGATCTGGCGGGACATGATCGCCGTGGCGTCGTCCAGGTCGACGTCGGTCCACTTCAGCCCGAGCACCTCGCCTCGGCGTGAGCCGGAGGTAGCCAGGTAGAGCCAGGCCGGCAGGTACGGGCTGTCGGCGACGAAGTCGAGATACCGGCCGAGCTGGTCCCCGGTCCAGGTGGTGAGCCGACCCCGGCGGGTCGAAGCGACGGGCGGGGGAGTGGCGGCCTCGGCGACGTTGCGGGCAACACGGTTCCAACGCATCGCATCCCGGAGCGCGGCGTGGACGATCGTGTGGACGTAGCGCACCATCCGATTGCTCAGCCCCGGTCCCTTCGCCGGCGATTTCGGCTGCTGGGCTCGGCGGTGTGCGGCGGCCACGGCGTCGCGGGTGATCCCAGCCTCGGCTGGGAAGGCCTCGCCGACCGCCTCGGCGACCTGTTGCCAGGTGTGGCCCTCGCCCTTGAGCTCGGCGATGAGGTCGAGCACGGCCTGGTCGTGCTGCCGGGCCGGCGTCCCCGGTGGCCGTCGACCGGAGTCGAGGAGCTTGCGGTACAGGGCGTTGAGGTCCATCGGCGTCAGCTCCTGGAGCCGGATGCCGCCGATGTAGGGCGCGACGTGAAGCCGGATGTTGCGCGCGTAGCTGACGTAGGTGCTCTCCTCGAGCGTCGGCGGCAGCTGGGTCGGTAGCCACTCGTCGGCGAGGAACTCGGCCACGGTGAGCCGGTCGGGCTTCACCCAGCTCCCGGTGGACATCGCGGTCAGGGCCTCGGCCCGAGCGGTCTCGGCCTCCTTGCGGGTGGCGAACCCACCCTTGGAGACCTGGCGGCGGGTGCCGTCGCCCTCGGTGACGTAGAGGTAGTAGGTCCAAGTCGATCCGCGCTTGCGGATGTTGTTGCGGCCGGTAGGCATCGCCTTCTCCTGAAGACACGTCCGACGCGTGGGGGTCGGAGCGGTGTGGAAGGCGACGGTTCCCACCGTCACGAGGGGCCTGCCGGGACCGGGATCGGCCCGGGCGGGATCGCTTGTCATCGTCGCACCGCACGGTCGACCTGACCAGTCCCACGTCCGACCAGGCGGCTGTGTCGCACATCGGGGACAGGAAGTCGCGAGGAATCGCAGATTTCGTGTCGAGTTTCGGCCCCGAGATCGGCCTACGTAAGTGACGGGATCTCCGCGCCCGTCCGGAGGTCGTCATGGCAGCCGAGCAGCTCACGTTCCTGGACCTCGCTCCCGAGGCCACGGCGAGCAAGCCGGCGCGCCCGCGGGCGCGCCGTGCCGCTCCGGCCCGGCCTCCTGTAGCGACCGGGCCGACGGAGCCGACGGCAGGGGAGGTGCGGATCGAGCACCGCTGCCCGGAGGCCCTCGACTTCCTGCGCGAGCACGGGCCCGACGCGGTGGCGGTGCTGCACGTTCTCGTCGCCCAGGCCGAGCCGGTCGATGGCCGGTTGGTGGTGGCGGCGAGCACCCGGGGCGTGGCCGAGCGGCTCGGGTTCCTGTCCAAGGACAGCGCCCACCGTCGGCTGCGCCAGCTCCGCCGCGCCGGCGTGCTCGAAGCCCTGCCCTCGACCGGGCCGATGGACCCGCCCACCTACGTGGTCCACCTCGACGGCACCGGCATCGCCGTCACCCACCCCTCCCGCTGAAGGAGCGACCCGTGACCGAACCGACTCGAGCGCAAGCGTCGCAACGATCGACAGACGAGTGCACG
>CAZUPA010000198.1:2929-5159 GCA_964622205.1 uncultured Sphaerobacteraceae bacterium | reverse complement strand
CGGATGAGCGGGCTGCCAGTTTTGGCAGCCCGCTTGTGTGCAAGTCTCAGATGGCGGTGATGGTGATGGGGCCAGTGACGATGGTGCCGACCTCGACGACGAAGCCGGCGCTGCCGCCAGCGAGCGGGTTGTCGTTGTCGGTGGCCTGGAGGGTGGTTTCGCCATCAATCACGCCGGTGACGGTGTTGCCCTCGACGGTCAGGGCGAAGTCATAGTCGTGGTCGACCTCCCAGTCGAAGGTGGTTTCGGCGAGGACTTCGACCGCGCCGCGCGATTTGACGATCTGGGCCTTGCCGCCCTCGCGGAGGACGAGGGCGTAGTAGCGCCGCATGCCGCCCACGCGGGCGGCGATGCCGGCCGAGGCGGCGAGTGGGGTGCGGACGGTGGCGGAGACGGTGTAGTCCTTCCATTCCTCCGTGCCCTGGGCGATGAGGCCGATGCCGTTGGTGTGGGAGAGCTGGAAATCGACCGGCCAGTAGGTGTTCCAGATGTCCATGCCGTCGACCCAGGCCTGGCGCCACATGTCGCCTTCGCCGGTGCCCTTGCGGAAGGTGACGGTGGGCGCGCCGGACCACGTCAGTGAATCGAGCGTGAGGGTGTCGCCGATGGCGCCTTCGATTTGGAGGCCGACCTGCTGGATGGGCGTGTTGTCCAAAGATGGGATGGTCCATCGAAGCTCGGTCGATTCGCCAGGGGAGATGGTGATTTCCGGGCCAGTGAGGGGTTGGATGGTGTCGTTCTCGTCCCAGACCCGGAGGACCAGGCTGGCGGCGATGGGGTCGCTGTTCGCGGAGGGCGCGGCGATGGTGGCAACGACCTCCTGGCCGGGATAGAGCGTGGGGGAGGCGAACAGGCGATAGCCGCGCTCCAGGAAGGGGCGGGTCTCGTCGGGTGAGAAGGTGGGCGTGGTGACGGTGGCGGTGGTTTCCGTGAGCGTGATGTTCAGCGCGCCGGTGGTGTTGGTGAGGTTCGCGCTGGCGGGTTCGGTGGGCGTGAAGCCCTGGACCGAGCCGGGGAGCGAGAAGTGGAATCGGGCTCCCTCCTTTGGGGCCAGGGTCGGTTCGCCGGCGAGGGCGCGGGCGGTGTTAACGACCCGGTAGGTTTCGCGGAGGGCGTCGCTGATGCCGCGTCCGCCCTCGGCGGTGGAGAGGTAGAGCCGGTCGGCCACGGGGTCGCGGTAGTCGGGCGTATCGTCGAAGGCGGCGAGGCCGTCGCGGATGCCGAGGATGGCCCCGACGTTTCCGGCGTTGCAGTCGGTGTCCCAGCCAGCGGTGTTGGCGATCATCAGCGAGCGGCGGAAGTCGCCGTTGCCATACAGCAGGGCGAGGATGATGAGGGCATGGTTGGGGACCATGTGGCAGGCGCCGGGGTACTTGTCGTAGCCGTAGCGCTCGCCGATCAGGCGGCGCGTCGCGTACCAGTCGTCGTTCGCGGCGTGCCACTCGCGGACATCGGCGATGAGGCGGGCGATGGTCGAATCGGCCGGGATCACGCCGAGGGCAGTGTCGATCAGGGCGTCGATGTCCGATTCGACGAAGGCCTGGGCCTCGATGGCGGCGATCACCTGCGCGCCGTACACGGCTTCGCCGTCGTGGCTGACGCTGCCGGCGCGACGGGCCCAATCGGCGGCTTTTTCGGGATCGCCGGGGGCGAGCATGGCCCAGGCGTCGATGAAGATCTGGGCGCCGATCTGCTCGGCGATGGTCTTGCCGTTGAGGCCAATGGAGCCGCTTTCGGGCGCCTGGATGCCGCTCTGGAGGCGGACGAAGGCGGTGTGCTCGGTGGACACGCCCATGCCGCCCCACCAGAGGACGGTGCGCTGGTCGATCAGGTAGTTGAGCCAGGCATCTCCGATCAGGGCGGGGGAGAGGTTGGGATCGAAACCGTTGTCTTCCAGGGCGCGGGGGAAGGTGAAGGTGCCGGCGATGTCGTCATCGGTGACGACGAGCGGCATGTTGAAGTGCTCGTGAACGTAGTGATCGATTTCGCCGAGCTTTTCGACGATGTCCTCGTGGAGCCAGCCTTCGAACGGGCGGCCGAGGTAGACGCCGATGATCTTGCCGAGGACACCGGCGTAGACGCGTTCGAGGTACTCGGGCGAGGTGACGGAGAGGGTGTTCGGGCGGTGCTGGAGGTCGATGGTCATCGGTGGTCCTTCGTGGCTACGATACGACGTGGTGGGATTGCGGATTGCATGGCCGATCCTTCGCTGGCGCTCTGGACAGGCTCG
>CAZUPA010000198.1:0-2829 GCA_964622205.1 uncultured Sphaerobacteraceae bacterium | reverse complement strand
CCAGATTCCAAGAGTCTTTTGCCGAATACGGTATGAGCGGTGAGGTCATCCTTTCAGGCCGCCCTGGGTGAGGCCGTCGACGAATCGGCGCTGGAGGCTGAGGAAGATGACGATGATGGGAACGATCATCATCATCGCGGCGGCGCTGGTCAGGCCCCAGTCGCGGCTGAAGCGCGAGGTGAAGTTGTAGTAGCTGGTGACCACGGTGAACTTGTCCTGCTGGGTGAGGAAGACCGTGGCGAGGAGGAATTCGTTCCAGACGGCGAGGGCGACGACGAGGCCGACGGTCAGGAATCCGGGCCAGGAAAGTGGAATGATGATCTGGGTGAAGATCTTCCACTCGCTGGCGCCATCGACCCTGGCCGCATCCTCGAAATCGGATGGCAACTGCACCATGTACGAGCGCAGCAGGAAGATGGCGAGGGGCGCGTTGATGGCGATGTAGATGATCGCCAGTCCTGGCAGGCTGTTCACCAGCCCGGCCCGTTGCCAGAGGAAGAAGAGCGGAACGAGGAACAACTGGAGCGGGAGGGATGAGCCGACCAGCAGGTAGAGCATCACCAGGTTGGAGCCGGGGAGATCGAGCTTGGCGAGACTGTAGGCAGCCATGCCGCCGAGCACCAGCACGCCCAAAACCGTGATTCCGACGAGGATGCCGCTGTTCTGCATGGTGGTGGCGAAGTTGCCGACGCGCCAGGCGTCGGGGTAATTCTGCCAGATGATGTCGCGCGGCCAGCCGAGCGGATTGTGGCCGATTTCGGCCTGGCCCTTGAGCGAGTTGAAGCCCAGGATCACCAACGGACCGAGGGCGAAGATGGCCAGCAGGGTGAGGACCACGTAGTTGGGGAGGAAGGCGAGGCTGGTGCGGCGGGACCGCCCGAAGCGGACGCCCTGCTTGATGGTTGCCATGGCTAAATCTCCCATCCACGTTTGCGCAACACCACGAAGATGGCGATGACGATGCCGACGAAGACGCTCATGGTGAGGCCGATCGCGCTGGCATATCCGGCTTCGAGATTCATGAAGGCGTGCTTGAAGACGAGCACCGACAGTACCTCGGAGGCGCCGGCGGGACCGCCCTGGGTGAGGACCCAGATGTAGTCGAAGGTGAGGAACGACCAGATGCTGGTCATCAGAATCATGAAGACGAGGGTGGGACGGATGCCGGGGATGGTGATGTCGCGGAATTCCTGCCATTTGGACGCGCCGTCGAGCCGGGCGGCTTCGTAGAGATCGGCGGGGATGTTCTGCATGGCGGCGAGGAAGAGCACCATGAGGAAGCCCCAGAAATGCCAGTTATCGACGAAGGCGATGGTGGGGAGGACCGTGGTGGAGTCTCCAAGCAGGGCGCGGTCGAAGCCGGGCACGCCCCACTCGGTGAGCTTGCCGGGAATGCCGCGGTCGGGATGCAGCAGGGAGCGCCAGATGGCGGCGACCACCACGCTGGGCAGGACATACGGCAGGAAGAGGCCCATGCGGTAAACGAGCGATCCGCGGCGGAGTGGGGCGAGCAGGCTGGCGGCCACCAGGGACAGCGCGATCGGGACCGTGAGGAACATCAGCAGCCAGATCAGGTTGTTGCGGAAGGCATGACGGAACGACGAGTCGTCGAAGATCAGGCGCCGGAAGTTTTCGAGGCCGATCCATTCGGCTTTGCCGATGCCGGTCCACTCGGTCATGGAGTAGTAGAACGCGGAGAGGGCCGGGCCGAGCACGACGATGATGTTGATGAGCAGGATTGGCAACACGAACAGCCAGGGCACGACTTTCCTGCGCCAGGCGGGGCGTTGCCAGAAGCGGAGGGCTGGTTGCTGGCTCAGGGAATAGTCCAGCGATGCTTGAGCGTTGGTCACGAGTTGCCTGCTTCCAGGTGGGAGCGGTTACGGATGCGGGATGCTCCGCCCGGCGCGATGGCCGGGCGGAACGGTTCCCCGGGACCTAGCGAGCCGGGATCGGCGGAACGTCTCCCGCTTCGAACTCGGTGGTGAAGATGTCCTGGAAACCCTGGAGGAATTCCTCGACGGTCATGTCTCCGGCCCAGACCTTCTCGATTTCCTCGATCAGGTAGGTCTCGGTCTTCGGGGGCCAGAAGGTCCAGGTGGTGTAGCCGTAACCGCCGCCGCTGGATGCCTCGTTAAGTTGCTCGATCATGCGGGCCTGGCGCGGATCGAGGTCGCCGAGGAGGTCGGCGGGAATGTCGATTGGCGCGGCCGCCATACCGGCGCCAGCGACCTGCTTCGCCTGGGCCTCGGGCGAGAAGAAGTAGGCGAGGAACTCGGCGGCGGCATCGGGGTGCGGGGAGTTGGCATTGATGCTGTAGGTGGAGCCGATGCCGAGGTCGAATATGACATCGCCGGTCGAGGACGGCATGGGGGTCCAGTCCCACTCCTGGCCGGATTCCTCGAAGAAGGTCATGGCGTCGCTGATCAGCCAGGAGCCTTCGATTTTCATGGCGGCCTCGCCATAGGCGAGGGCGGCGGTGGCATCGGCCGAAGGGGTGGTGTAGTAGCGGTCGAGCCCGCCCATGAACCAGCCGTTCTTCTGGTACGTGTCGAGGATGGTGAGAGCGTCGACGAAGGCCTGGTCGGTCCACGGCAGCTCACCGGTGAGAGCCTGGTACACCTTGTCCGGACCGGCGAGGTGGTTCAGGAATTCGCCGATGAACCACTCGTTGGTGCCCTTCCATTCGGCGTTGGTGTGGGCGAATGGCATGATTCCGGCGTCATCGACCTGCTGGGCGAGGGCGGTGAGTTCGTCGATGGTGGTGGGTGGGGTCCAGCCGTTATCGGCGAAGAGCGTGGCGTTGTAGTAGAGGACGAGCGTTTCGAC
>CAZUPA010000197.1:0-5208 GCA_964622205.1 uncultured Sphaerobacteraceae bacterium | reverse complement strand
CCGTCCGGATCGTCGATGTCGAGGTGCTCCCAGTCACGGTCGAATACTTCCTGGGCTTGCTCGACCTCCGCCCGTTCGGTGGTGATCACGGCGAATTCTCGGTTGGAGGTGAACGCCGAAGTGGTGAGGTTCTGGTTCATCACCACGGCCACCGTGGAATCGACCACCATGTACTTCGCGTGCGAGAACCGCAACTGCGTGCCCGACCACCGGACCTCGATTCCCAACTCCTCCAGCATGGCCATGGTCTCGACCTGCCCTCCCCCGCCGCCAAACGGATGCTCCTCCAGCATGACGCGAACGCGCACACCGCGCCCTGCCGCCTGCCCAAGGTGCTCGATTATGGTGGGTTCTGAGAGGATGTACACCGAAAGGTCGATGCCACACGCGGCGGCGTCGACTTCCCGCAGGAATGGTTCAAGCCCATCGTCGGGCTGCACCATCAGCCCGGTGACCGGCTCGCGGGCGGCGTCAACCGCGGCACACGCGCCTGGGTGGTCCGGGAGTGTGTCAGTGAATTGGGAAGGGGAGCACGCCGGGAGGACGAGCAGGACACACAGGGCGAGGAGCCCGGCGAAACGCCTGCCGTGCGGGAAAAGAATCGACAACCGCGCCATCCATGCGGCTGCCGGCAACGCTATGCTATCGCTTTACCCGTACGGGTACGGGAACCGGCTCTGGCCGTGGCACAGGCAGGTGCGAGAGCAACCAATCCAGTATTCGTGTAACCAGCGTATCGGCCACTCAATGCTCCGCGTCGCTCAAACGTCCGATATCTCCCGGGTACGACAAAGTGAAACCCGGAAACCTGTCAACTGTACTTGCTTACGCATTCTACGAGGTTCCGGATGCAATGTCACGGCCAGCGTACGCCAATCCGGGCCAGAATCCTGGCAATCGCCTGATCGATCGCCCCGGATCGAGTCCCGGACACCTCCACCCGCATCTCCTCAGGCAACCTCACGCCCAGGTCCAGTTCGGTCGCCCGCTGCACCATCGGGTCCTCCCAGGGACCCGTCACCCGATGATCGCGGGTCAGGTCCTCGTCGGCCAATGAGAGCGCAAGCAACTCCGCAGCGATCGGATCCTTTGTCACCACGCCCAGCACGAAGGAGCCGGCGTCCTTCATCGCCACGTACCGGACGGGCGTCCGCGCCAGGTTGATCCCCACGGGAACGATGTCCCGCTCGCGTGAACCCAGGTTCCGTATCCGCGACACCGGATCGACGTATCGCGAAAGCAGGTCCAGCGTGTAGGGTCCCCGCCCGCTCACCGCATCGACATCGGTCACCACCCAGAGGTGTTTCGCGTCGAGAATCCTTGACGGAAGGCGCACCGCTCGCTCACCGCGATCCGGCGGCGCGATCGTCACCTCCCGCCACTGGCCGCCGGTCCGCGCCAACCTCGTAAGTTCCGCCGCCGGATTACCCGGAAGTTCCAGGCGCGACTTCACACCCGCCGCCCGCATCGCCTGGCGTACGACTCCCGCCAACGCATCGCGCCGGTTCAGCGACGATGGCAACACCACCACGTCTCCAACCCCGGCGAAATCGAGCAGCCCAGGGATCACGGCCCGCGCATCCGCGCCGGCCGCGATCCGTACCGCTCCAGTCATTTCGTAGCTATCCAACTGGTCAGTCAATCTCTTTCACCGGTGTCTTCATCCACAGGAAACCCGCGTATGCCAGGATGATCGCGCCGTTCATCGCCAGCGCCGCCTGCACCCCGATACTATGCGACAACCAACCCACCTGAAGCCCACCGATCGGCGTCAGCCCCCACAGCATCGTGTACACCGACATCACCCGGCCCCGGTACTCATTGTCCACCTGCAACTGCACCAGCGTGTCGTTGAACGTCGCATACGTCGATCCGCACAGTCCGAGCAACAGGATAAGCACGAACGACAGTGGCGCGCTGGTGGACAGCGCAAAGCCGATCAGCACCACCGCGAAACACGCCACGCCGCCAATCACGATCCTGCCCCGGTGGCGCACATGCGCCAGCATCGCCACCAGGAGCGTTCCCATCAAGGCTCCCGCCCCGTTGGCCGCCAGGAGCAGCCCCAGTCCCTGGCTGTCCATCCCCAGCACATCGCGAGCAATCGCCGGCGCCATGGTGAAGTACGAGATCCCCAACGCCAGCGGCACGATGTCCACACTCAGCAGCCCGCGAATGCGCGGTGTCCGCCAGATGTACGCGTAGCCTTCCATCAGGTCGGCGAAACCGGATGACCGCGCCGCCGCCTGGACCTTCCTCACCGCCGTGACCGCCCCGACCCCCGCCACCACGATCATGAACGGTACGAACGCGGCGGCCGTGAACCCGAAGCACGCCGCCAACCCAAACAACCCGATCAACCACCCGGCGATGCTCGGCCCAACGATTCGTGAACTGTTGAACGCCGCCGCGTTCAGCGCCACCGCGCTCTGCAGCCGCTCCCGGCTCACAAGCGATGGAACGATCGACAGCCGGGCCGGCCAGTCGAAGCCGGAGGCGGCGCCAACCACGATCGACGTGATCACCAGGTGCCAGTACTCAACGTTGCCGCTCCACACCAGCCATGTGACTATCGCCATCGCCACGATGTTGACGATCTGCACGGCCAGAAGCACCAGCCGCCGGTCGGTCCTGTCCAACAGCGCCCCGGCGATCGGCCCGGTAATCAGCACCGGAGCCGCCTGCGCGAAACTGATAAGCCCGAGCTTGAACGCGTCGTCGGTGATCTCGTAGACGAGGTAGCCCATGGCCGTGATGCGCACCCACACTCCCGTGAGCGAGAGGGTCATCGCGGTCCAGAACCGGCGATACAGCGGGGTCTTCAGGGCGCCCATTGGTCCGCCCTCGGACCGTTCGCGCTCCTCTACCGGCGTGGGCGCGCCGGAAGGGTCGAGCGTTTCATCTATCGAGGTCAAGGAAGGTCACCTGTCTGGCATACATGGCGCGACGGAATCCGGCTCCCGGCCATTGGGCATCATACCGGAGACCCACCCAATCAACGAACTCCACCTCAGGCCAGTCGTCCGAAACCGCGCCTGGCTTCCACCCGTTGGTAGAGTAGGCTTTGCACGTCGTTAACGATCCACGCCTCGATCGCCCTCTCGTACGTGAAAGCAGCGCCGTTGACCTCGTCCGCGACAGTCAGATCGCCCGCTCACGCCACTCCTCCCGCCAGCGAAGCAACCCGCCTGGCCCTGGCCTTCCAGCGCGCGTTCCCCCGCCTGAACGCGGCCGGCGAACCCTCCTCCCTCGACAATCGCCAGCAACGTCTCTACCGCCTGCTCGTGTTTGGCATGTTCGCGGTCTACATCGTTGGCGCGGTCATCGTCTTCGTCTGGCGTGGGGAGTCGTTCCGGCCAGACAACTGGGCCGTCTTCCTGCTTGTCGCCGCTCTCCTGCTTGGCCGCGCCGGACCATTCCTCCGCGACTGGATTCCCTTCGTCCTGCTCGTCTTCGGCTACGAGTTCCTGCGCGGTATCGCTGGGGAGTTCGTCACGGGAGGTGAACGCGTCGGGAACCGCGCGCGCGAGGAGCTTCCCAACGTGCGAGTCGAAAGCCTGATCGACTTCGACCTGGCGCTGTTCGGCGGCCACGAACCCGTCTCAACCCTGCAGGGCTGGATCTACACGCCGAACGACCCGAAGTGGTGGGACTACCTCGCCCTGATCGTCTACTCCATGCACTTCGCGCTTCCCTGCCTCTTCGCCTTCCTGCTCTGGATGACCCGCAAGGAGCGCTTCTGGCAGTTCACGCTCACCTTCTGCCTGATGACCTACTCCGCCTTCGCCTTCTTCCTGCTTTACCCAGCCGCGCCGCCCTGGCTGGCGAATACCTGGGGCGTGGTCAGCGGCATCGGCTGGCCGGCGGGATCGGTCACCGCCAACATCGGCTACGCCCCGATCCGCGAACTCGACACCGTCTCGATCTGGCAGAACGCCAGCCCGCACCCCGTCGCCGCCATGCCGTCGCTGCACGCTGGGTTCCCGTGGCTGGTGCTGCTCTTCTCCGTCCGGTACTATCGATGGAAGGGGCTGCTTGTAGTGCCCTACAATGCCGCCCTCTGGTTCTCGGTGGTATACCTCGCCAACCACTGGGTGGTCGACATCCTCGCAGGAATGGCCTGGGCGACGCTCGCCTTCGTCATCGTCGATTGGGCCTGGCGCCGCCTCGTCGAATCTCACGGCGCCTGGCTTCCAGAACCACTGCGAAACGCCACGCTGACCGCCGCACGCGACATCGAAACGGTCCTGGGCCCAATCTGGCACGCGCCGGGTCGTGCCCGGGCCTGGATTCGCCGCCAATTCACTTGAAACCCAACGGAGCCACGCCCTGGACACCACCACTCATCGCACCATCGCCGTGCCCCAGCCGTTCTCGCTGGCGGTTACCTGCGGGCCCGTCGCCTGGACCACCGGGCGATCCCCACGCCATCGCTGGATGAACGGGCAACTCACCTGGATCGGCTGGGAGGGCGACCGCGTGGCCTGGCGCCGCTGCCGGGAATCCGAGTCCGGCACGCTCCTCATCGACGGGACCGGCGACCCGTCGCTCGACGCCACCTGGGCGGAATCGGTGCTCGGCGCCGGCATCCAGCTTCCGGCCTACGTCGACCCGGTGATGCGCGATCTCGCGACCCGCTACCCCGGTCTCCGCCCGTACTGCGATGGCTCGATCTTCGACGGCGTCATTACCGCCATCGTCGGGCAGAGCATCTCGGTCGCGGCCGCCGCCGTGACCCAGGCCAAACTCGCCGCCCTCTTCGCGGAGCCAGTCAATATCGACGGCGTCGACTTTCGCCCTTTGCCTCATCCGGGCCAGCTCGCGGAAGCTTCCGCGGAACTCGTGCGCTCCTCGGGCGTCACCTGGCGCCGGGCCGAAGCCCTCATCCACGCTGCCCGCGAGATGCTGGCCGGAAACCTGCCGCCGGACGAACTCGCCCGCTCCGATCCGGACGAAGCCGTCAAGGCGCTCATGACCCTCCCACTCGTTGGCCGCTGGACCGCCGAATCCGTCGTCCTCTGGGGAATCGGCGCGCCGAACGCCCACCCCACCGGCGATGTCGCCCTGCTCCGCGCCGCCAGGGCCGCCTACGACCGCCCAGAACTCACGCTCAAGGAACTCGACGTCCTCGCCGAGCAGTGGCAACCCGCTCGCGGACTCGCCGCCCGCCTGCTGTGGACCGAGTTCTTCGGACCGGCCCCCGATTAG
>CAZUPA010000196.1:0-5215 GCA_964622205.1 uncultured Sphaerobacteraceae bacterium | reverse complement strand
GCCGCCATGATCGTCTGTCCCGGCGGCGGTTATCACATGCGCGCCGAACACGAGGGCGCCCCGATCGCCGAGTGGCTTGTCACCCTTGGCATGGCGGCTTTCGTCGTCGACTACCGTGTGGCGCCGAATCTCCACCCCATCCCCCTGCACGACGCCCAGCGCGCCATCCGCATCGTCCGCTCCCGCGCCGCGGAATGGAACGTCGACCCCTCCCGCATTGGCATCCTCGGTTTTTCGGCGGGAGGGCATTTGGCCGCCACCGCCGCCACCCAGTGGGACACCGGCGATGCGACATCACCGGACCCGGTCCACCGGGCATCCAGCCGCCCCGACCTGGCCGTGCTCTGCTACCCGGTCATCTCGTTCGTGAGGACGCCACATAGCGGGTCGGTCGCCAACCTCCTCGGCCCTAACTCCACCGGGGAACAGCGACGCGCCATGTCCGCCGACCTCAATGTCACGCTGGAAGCCCCACCCACGTTCCTCTGGCACACCGCGGACGATGCCGCCGTCGATGTCGAACACAGCCTGCTGTTCGCCACCGCGCTTCGCCGTAATAGTATCGAGTTCGCGCTCCACGTCTTCCCATCCGGCGTCCACGGTCTCGGTCTCGCGGCCGATCATCCGGAAGCGAGCGCCTGGCCCGGCCTCTGCGAACAGTTCCTTCGCGGCCGCGGCTTCCTCGCCTAATCTTCGGCGTCCGGCTCGGCCTGGGGCCCCAGCGGTGCGAAACGCGCGGTCACGGTGTGTCGTATTCCCTGGTAGGTGAACCGCACATGGGTGATCGACCCGGACGTATTCCACGTCCGGCGCTCGATCACCAGGCAGGGGGTTCCTTTCAGGATGTCCAGCGTCGAAGCTGCCAGGTCGTTCGCTCCCACCGCCCGAATCTCATGGGTCGCCTGGTTCCATGGCACCCGCGCCAGGAGCCAGGCGCCCGGCGCGGTATCGCCGAAATCCCCGAACTTCGCCTCTGGCACCGTCACCAGGCTGATCCGCCGCTCCTCCAGGCAAAATGGCTGCCCATCCGCCAGGTGAAGCGCCGCGATATCTAGCATCTCCCCGGTCTGTCCATCGAAATGGTCATCCGTCGCGGGATCGATGGCCCGCTCGGCGCGCGTGAGCAGGGTGTATCCATACCGCTGCCCCAGCGTGTGTACCTCGTCCTCGACGCCGTGGATATCCAGCACCGCCGATTGCACCACCGGCTGCGCCACCACGCTGCCCGCCCGCCGTCGCCGCTCGATGTACCCCTCCGCCGCAAGTTGCGAGAGCGCCTTGTTCACCGTCATCCGCGAGCAGTGGTACTGAGCGGCCAGGTGGAGTTCCGAGGGAATCCTGTACCCTGGCGACCAGGCGCCGGAAAGAATCTGCTGCACGATCTCGGAATGGATGGTTCGATAAAGCGAGGGGCGCGTAGGGCTCACGAGATGGTCCGGTTCATGATTCGTCGATACTCCCGTCTCCCGCGGTCAGGCACCGCTGCCCCGATGCCATCCTCGCTCCCCGCGATGCTAGAACCCGGCCAACAGGCCGCGCATCACCTCGCGGAACCGGCTGGCGATCGCCTCCCGCCGGTGGTGCCGGCCACCGGAAACCACCTTCGTGCCACCGGTCCAGACATCGCCAACCACCACGCCCCGGGCAAAAATCCAGCCGTTGAGGATGCTGTCGTCGTCCTCAGTTTCCCATAGTTCGCTCTCGAGCGAGATGAAGCCGGCCGCAGCCCCGGAAGCGATCCCGTCAGTCGCCACCCCCAATGCGGCGCTTCCGCCCTTCATCGCCGCGTCGAACAGCGCCCGACCAGTGGCGACTCCTGCTTCAGCAACAACGTTCCGCCGCCCAAACCCCAGCCGCTGCGAGTACTCGAGCTGCCGCAACTCACCACGCGCCTCGATCTGGACGTTCGAATCGGTCCCCACGCCATACCGGCCGACCGCCGCCAGGTATGGCGTCGCCGGGAAGATGCCATCGCCCAGGTTGGCCTCCGTGATCGGGCAGAGCCCCGCCGTCGCTCCGCTCCGCGCCAGCGCTCCCGCCTCGCCGTCCGTCATGTGCGTGGCGTGGATCAGGCACCAGCGCTCGTCCACCTCCGCGTTCGTCAGCAACCACTCCACCGGGCGCCCCCCGAGCGCCGCTACGCTGTCTTCCACTTCGCGCACCTGCTCGGCGGCATGGATGTGGATGGGACCGCCCGTACCCAGGGCCAGGACAGAAGAGAGTTCCCCCGGCGTCACCGCCCGCAGGCTGTGCGGCGCCACGCCCACATTGACGGGATCGATCGGCGCCACGATCTCGCGACACCGCTCCAACAGCCGCCCGTAGTCATCCAGGCCGTTGATGAACCGCCGCTGTCCCTCGTGTGGCGGTCGCCCTCCAAAGTCGCTGTGAGCGTAGAACACCGGCAGCAATGTCAGCCCGATGCCGGTGTCCTCGCTGGCCGCCGCGATCCTGCTCGCCATCTCCGCGATGTCCGCATAGGGCCTGCCCGCCTGGTCGTGGTGCAGGTAATGAAACTCACCCACCCGCGTGAAGCCGGACTCCAGCATCTCCACGAACGCCTGGGCCGCGATGGCCTCCATCTGCTCCGGCGACATCGACAGCGCGAACCGGTACATCACGTCCCGCCAGGTCCAGAACGTATCCGCCGCCGGACCAGCGATCTCGGCCAGCCCGGCCATGCCTCGCTGGAAGGCGTGACTGTGCAGGTTCGGCATCCCTGGAACCACGGTTTCGTGCCGCTCGTCTCCTGGCCGGGGCACGCTGTCTGGCGTCACCGACACGATGCCCCCGCCATCCCATTCGATCCGCACATCATGCGCCCAGCCACCGGGCAACAACGCCCGCCGGGCAACAACGCTGCTGGTCATCGTGCGACACCCCCCTCTTGCGTTCCGGGAGACCTCATGATACATATGTCTATACATTATCAGAACTCGCAAGCGAGCGGAAGATATGGCAGCCACCAATCCTGCTGAGTCTGGACCTTACCACCTCTGGCGCAACGCGCGTCTCGCCACGCTCGATCCCGCGCGCGATGGCCTTGGCATCGTCGAGCGCGGCGCGGTCGCCGTACTCGATGGCCGCATCGCCTACGCCGGCCCCGAGTCCGGCTTGCCCACGGGCATGGTCGAGAACCTCGTCACCGTCACCAACTGCGATGGCCGGCTGGTCACCCCCGGCTTCATCGATTGTCACACCCACCTGGCCTGGGCCGGCAACCGCGCCCGCGAGTTCGAACTCCGCCTGGCCGGAGCCACCTACGAGGAAATCGCCCGCCAGGGAGGCGGCATCGTCTCCTCGGTCTCCTCCCTCCGGGCCGCCAGCGAAGCCGACCTCCTCCACCAGACCCTACCCCGCCTCGATGAGCTGATCGCCGAAGGCGTCACCACCATCGAGGTCAAGTCCGGCTACGGGCTCGATCTGGAGAACGAGCGGAAGTCGCTCCGCGTGGCCCGCCAGTTGGGCGAAATGCGCCCGGTCACCGTGCGCACCACCTTCCTCGGTGCGCACGCCCTTCCTCCCGAAGCCAACGGCGACGCCGATGCCTACATCGACCTCGTCACCAACCAGATGCTCCCAGCCCTCGCCTCCGAAGACCTGATCGACGCCGTCGACATCTTCGTCGAACACATCGCCTTCACAACCGGACACGCCCGCGCGGTGTTCGATGCCGCTCGCGCCCACAATCTCCCCATCAAGATCCACGCCGACCAGTTGTCGGACACCGGCGGGGCCGGCCTCGCCGCGGAGTACGGCGCACTTTCCGCCGACCACCTCGAATACACATCGGAAACGGGCGCCAAAGCCATGGCCCAGGCGGGAATCGTCGCGGTCCTGCTGCCCGGCGCGTTCTACTTCCTGCGGGAGACTCACCAGCCACCGGTCGATGCCTTCCGCCAAGAGCGGGTTCCGATCGCCATCTCCACCGACGCCAACCCTGGAACCTCCCCGCTCACGTCGCTCCTCCTCGCCATGAACATGGCCGCCACGCTCTTTGGCCTCACCGTCGAGGAATGTCTCACTGGAGTCACCCGCCACGCCGCCCGCGCCCTCGGCCTGCACGAGGAAGTTGGTTCGCTCGAACCCGGCAAGTGGGCCGACTTCGCCATCTGGAACGTGGAGCAACCCGCCGAACTCGTCTACCGCATGGGCTCCAACCCGCTGCACAAGCGCGTCTGGAGGGGACGATGACCATCCGCCTCCAGCCCGGCAACGTCTCCCTCGCCGAATGGCGGGCGATCTATCGCGGCGCATCACTTGCCATCGACGGCTCCGCCATTCCCGGCATCGAACGCGCCGCCGAAACCGTCGCTCGCATCGTTGAGGCGGGCGAGCCCGTCTACGGCATCAACACTGGCTTCGGCAAACTCGCCACCGTCCGCATCGACGCCGCCGATCTCCAGACCCTCCAGCGCAACATCGTCCTCTCCCACGCGGCGGGCGCCGGCGAACCACTCTCCGCGCCAATCGCCCGCCTGATGATGGCCCTCAAGATAGGAAGCCTCGCCCAGGGCGCATCCGGCGTGCAACTGGCGTCAATCCGGCTGCTCGAAGCGATGCTCCAGCACCACACTACTCCGGTCATCCCCTCCCAGGGGTCCGTTGGCGCATCGGGCGACCTCGCCCCGCTCGCCCACATGGCCGCCGCCATGATCGGCGATGGAGAGGTCCTCACACCCTCCGGCCGAATCTCAGCCCTCGATGCCCTCCACGCCGCTGGCCTGGAACCGCTGGAACTCGGCCCCAAGGAAGGTCTCGCCCTCCTCAACGGCACCCAGTTCTCCACCGCCTGCGCCCTCGCCGCACTCTTCGAAGCCGAAACGCTCTTCCAATCAGCGCTCGTCACCGGCGCGCTCTCCACCGACGCCGCCCGCGGCTCCGATGCGCCCTTCGACCACCGCATCCACGCCCTGCGCGGCCACCGGGGACAGATCGACGCCGCCGCTGCCCTCCGCGACCTGATGGCTGGCAGCGAGATCCGCTCTTCCCACCGGTTCGGCGATCCCCGCGTCCAGGACCCCTACTGTCTCCGCTGCCAGCCCCAGGTGATGGGGGCGACGCTCGATGTGCTTCGCCAGGCCGCCCACACCCTCGAGATCGAAGCCAATGGCGTCACCGACAACCCGCTGATCTTCGCGGAAGACGACACCGCCCTCTCCGGCGGCAACTTCCACGCCGAGCCGGTCGCCTTCGCCGCCGACATGATGGCCCT
>CAZUPA010000195.1:0-5215 GCA_964622205.1 uncultured Sphaerobacteraceae bacterium | reverse complement strand
TCGCCCTGATGCCCCAGCACCATTCACCGCGGGTCGCCCTGATGCCCCAGCACCATTCACCGCGGGTCGCCCTGATGCCTCACCTCCACCCCACATGGGCGCTCCGTACCCTTGCCGCTACAACGCGGCCAGCATCGCCGCCAGGTTTCTCCGGTACCGCTCATTGTCGAGCTTCGCCCACATCGCCGGAAACTCGTCCCGCATCTCCCCGGCCCCGGCCGTCCGGCTCGCCAGGTAGCGGTCCCGAACCACCCCAGGCCCATCATCGACCCGCTCCAGGGTCTCCCCCGCCACGCTCGTGTCGTGCAGGTCGCCCAGAAACTCCTGCATCGCCACCACCGGCGCGATCAGCCTGCCGGCCTTCGTCTCGCCCAGCACCTCGCGAAAGAACTCCAGCGAATACCGCAGGTACTTGCACTCGATCCGCAGCTCGTGCAGGGTCTCGTCATCGGCCCCATCCAGAACCGGCCCAAACGCCCACACCGCCTCGTACCGGCGCCAGATCGTGCTCCCCAGCACGTGCCGCACCTGCCGGGGAACCACCCCGTCGCCATCGTCGGCCACCCCAAGCCCCGGCTGGGCCGCGAACTCGCCCAACCGCTCCAGGAATGTCCGGTACCGCTTGCCGTCCAGGTACCGCACGAGCCGCTTCCGGGCCGCTCTCCGGCGGACCTTCGTGGCCCGGATCAGGGGATCGACCTCCGCTCGCTCGTCGTCCGGCTGGCTCGCCCGGTACTCCTCCAGGTGAGTCAGCACCACGTCCAGGTCCCGAACCGCCCCGAGCCGCTTCCCGGTCCTCCGCATTCCGGAAACCAGCTCATCCAGCACCTCCGGCTCGAACCTGTCTCCATACAACCGCGTCAACGCCCGCATCCGCCGCAGCGCCACCCGCATCTGATGCACGCCCCGCTTCCGGTCTCCTTTCCGGTACTCGGATTCGTACTCCAGCAAAACGGCCTGTTGCTGGCCCAGCAACGTCCGAACCGCCTCGGCGATGGGTTGGCTGGCCGATAGGGAATCCGTCATCACGCCATCTCCTCATAACGAACGTCGCCACATCCCGGAATCATCGTCGCTATAGTATCCACCGTCGTCTCCCAATCGCGAAACACCCGCGGTGGCCAAACGGCCACCGCGGGTGTCGTTCCTGTTCGCCGGAAGCGGCCCGGCGCGGGATGAGTCATTCCCTCCACGCGCCAGGAGCGTCGCCCCGCGGGATATTACGCCCCCTCGGCCAGGTTCCAGTTCGCGATGTTCCAGTACGGAGACGAGAACCCGTTCTCGTTGCCGATGTTCTCCTCCCGCAGCCGGTTCGACACCGCGTTGAAGAACGGCCGCAGCACGATCGGGATGTTCACCACCTCGCCGATCACCAGGTCGTTGATCGCGATGAGGAGTTCCTGGGCCTCCTCCATCGTGGTGGCGCCCAGCAATTGCTCGTAAATCGCGTCGAATTCGGGACTTTGCCAGCGCTGGATGTTCGTGCCGGTCCACTCGTTCGAGGCCTGCGAAATGTTCTCGCCGTCCGGGCCGGCGTACCACTTGTTCACGTACGACACCGGAATCGAGCTGGGCGGGCCGGAGGAGATCGTCGCGATATCCCAGTAGAAGTGCTGCAGGCTCTGGTCGTTGCCGGCCGAACCATCGAAGAAGATACCGGGGTCGATCTGGGCCAGCTCCACCTTGAAGCCAATGCTCTCCAGGTCCACCTTCACCACCTGCTGGGTCTTCTGCCGCACCGAGTTGATCGGCGTGGCGTAGACCAGCGACAGTTCGACGTCGTCCTTCTTCCGCACATCGCCATCCAGGGTCCAGCCAGCCTCTTCCAGGATGCGGGCGGCCTCCTCCAGGTCGAAGCTCCAGGACGTGTTCGGGGAATCGAAGAACGGGTTGCCGGCCAGGATGTTCGACTCGGCCAGCTCGCCATCGCCGTAGAACTGCTCGGAAATCAGCTCGCGGTTGATCGCTACATTGAGCGCGTCGCGCACGGCCTTGTCGGTGAAGAACGGGTGGGGCGTGTCCTTGTGGGACCGCTCGCCGTCCACCTCGGTGTTGGGGTCGGAGAAGTTGAGGTAGAAGGCTTCAACGGTGGTGTCCACCTTCTGCAGGATCGTTCCCTGCTCACCGCTGTCGCGCAACTGCTGGAGAATCTCCGGCTCGGCCTGCACGTTCCAGGCGAAGTCGAAATCGCCGGTCTGCACCACGGCGCGGCCGGCCGAAACCTCGTCGCCGCCGCCCTTGAAGTTGACCGCGGAGAAGAACGGCTTGTTCGGTTCGCGGTAGTTCTCGTTCATCGAGAAGGTGGCGGCGTCGTTCGGGGCGAAGGTCTCCACCTTGAACGGGCCGGTGCCAATGGGGAAGGAGAGGAACTCGTCGTTGCGGTTGGCGGGATCGTTGCCGAAGGCGTGGGCCGGGTAGATCACGCCCCAGTCGCCCCCGGTGAAGGTATCGAACCAGGCCACCTGCGGCCCGGTGAAGGTGATCACGGCGGTGTGGTCATCGGGCGCCTCGATGCTCTCGATGATCCCCCAGGTGTCGGTGTTGACCGAGGCGTTGTCCGGGTTGGTCACCCACTGCCAGGTGAAGATCACGTCGTTGGCGGTGAACGGCTCGCCGTCGCTCCACAGCACGCCTTCCTTTAACGTGAAGGTGACCTGGGTGAGATCCTCGGAGACGGAACCGTCCTCCGGCGACGGCACACTCGCGGCGAGGATCGGCTGGAGAGAGCCGTCCTGAAGGTAGCCGAGGAGGGGTTCCAGCACGAGACCTCCCGCGTAGGCGTCCTTCGAGCCGGTGGCGCTGTGGGCGGCCAGCACGGTTGGGGCCTGGGCCTGGATGATCCGGAGTTCGCCGCCGGCCCCGCGCTCCTGGTTCTCGGTGCCGAAGGCCGGAGCCTGGGCTGCCTCCGCGGCGACCGGCGAGGCTGCGGGGGAAGCGTCCTGGGCGATGACGCCGTTGGCCATCGTCGCGGCGGCGGCGGTGCCCGCGCCGAGGGCGGTGGCGGTCTGCATGAACTGGCGGCGCGTGATGTCGCCGCTTCGTAGTTGGCGGACGAGGTCGGAGATCGGGGTTCGCGTTGACATGGATGTGACCCTTCATGTGCAAACGGCCGCCGAATCGCATTCACGACTGACGACCGCCATTGCCATCGGCGCCGTGAATGGGGCGCCACTTCCGACTCCAAGTCTACTCCAGCATCTGGCCGTCCGGGACTGGCGGATAGCACCTTTGACCGGGAAGCATGGCACATTGGCGGGTATTGGGTACCAGCTTCCCAATGTGCAGTGCAAGCCGCTACACTGGAGACATGAGGGGGCGGTTGCCCCCGTTGACCCATTGGCGGCCTGGTCATTCCGGCGGGCCGTATAGCTGAACAGGACGTGATTTCCATGACACGCAAGACATCCTCCCCCATGAACCGGCGAACCTTCTCCCAGGCGGCGGGCGCGATCGGCGTTGGCGCGGCGGCGGCCTTCTCCGGCGCGACGGCGTTCGCCCAGGACGCCTCCCCCGAGGCCTCGCCAGTGGCGGCTGGCGGGACCAGGCCAGCCTTCGGCACCGATACCCAGGAGCGGGGCGCGGCCGGCGAACTCCGGCTGCTGGTGTGGCAGGCCCCGAGCGTGGCCGCTCCCCACAGCGGCACCGGCGACAAGGACTTCGTGGCTTCGGCGCTGGTGTTCGATCCGCTGCTGCACTTCCTGCCGGACGGGACGATCATCCCGAACCTGGCGACCGAGGTTCCGACCGTGGAGAACGGCCTCCTCGCCGAGGACCTCTCGACCGTCACGTTCACCCTGGTGCCGGATGTGCTGTGGAGCGATGGCGAGCCCCTCACCTCGGCCGACGTGAAGTTCACCTGGGAGTGGATCACCACCCAGAGCAACGCCTCGGTGAACTACCAGACCTGGAGCACGATTTCCGGGATCGAGACGCCGGACGAGCTGACCGCCGTGGTGACCTTCACGAACCCTTCCGTGACCTGGTTCGAGCCGTTCACCGGTTCCCACCTGGGGGCGATCTACCCGGCGCACGTCTTCGGCAACGACCCGGCGAACAAGAACGAGGCGTTCCTTTCGGCGCCGATCGGGACCGGGCCGTTCGTGGTGGATTCGCTGGCCCCGAACGACCAGATCACCTACCTGCTGAACGAGAATTACCGCGAACCGACCAAGCCGCACTTCTCCAGCGTGCTGCTGAAGGGTGGCGGCGATCCGGCCTCGGCGGCGCGGGCGGTGCTGCAAACGGGCGATTTCGACTGGGCCTGGAACATCCAGGTGGAACCGGAGATCATCGCCCAACTGGAGGCCGATGGTGGGCGAGGCACGTATCACACCTTCCCGGGGGTGCTGATCGAGTCGCTGGGCCTGAACTTCTCCGACCCCGATACCGAGGTGGATGGGCAGGTTTCCCAGAAGGACACGCCGCACCCGATCCTGGCCGACCTGGCCGTGCGCCAGGCGCTGAACCTGGCGATCGACCGCCAGACGATTTCGACCAGCTTCTACGGCGAGGGCCAGCCGCCGACCGCGAACATCCTCAGCGGCCTGGAGTCGTTCACCTCCCCCAACACAAGCTGGGCCTACGATCCGGAGGAGGCCGCGCGCCTGCTGGACGAGGCCGGCTGGACGCTGGATGGCGATTGGCGCTCGAAGGACGGGGTGGCGCTGGCGCTGTCGATCGCGACGCCGGCCAGCCCGGTGCGGCAGAAGACGCAGGCCGTGATCAAGGCCAACTGGGAGGCGATCGGGATCGGGGTCGAACTGCTCGCGGTGGAGAGTTCGGTGTACTTCGATGGGTCGCCGGGCAACACGCAGAACGCCGCCCACAAGCCGTGGGATGTGGAGCTGGCCGCCAACGGGCCGACCTCGCCGATTCCGACCGCGTACCTGAGTTCGTGGTACGCCGGGCCGGACGGCGAGAACATCGCCCAGGCCGAGAACGACTGGCAGCGGGACAACGTCTCCCGCTGGCGGAACGCGGACTACGACGCGCTGTTCGAGGAACTGCTGCGGACGACCGACGCCGAGCGGGCGAACGAGATCCTCATTTCGCTGAACGACCTGGTGATTGGCGACGTGGCGCAGATTCCGCTGGTGCAGCGGACGGACGCGCCGTACGTGCTGAGCAACCGGATTCGACAGGAGAACGTGGCGATTGGGCCGCGGTTCGCGATTTCGACCTGGAACATCGCGAACTGGAACCTGGCCGAGGAGGC
>CAZUPA010000194.1:0-5270 GCA_964622205.1 uncultured Sphaerobacteraceae bacterium | reverse complement strand
TCCAGGTTCATCTGGTGGTCGGTGAGCCAGAGGGCGGTTTGGGCGATGAGGGCGGGGAACTCCTCGATTTCGATGCCGTGCATCTGGTCGACGTTGACCCGGAGCAGTTCCTGCACGTCGAGCAGGGACATCTGGCCCTTGCTGAGGGTGCGGACGACCTTGTGTTCCAGTTGGCGCAGTTCGCGATACGTGATGACGAGGAAGTTGCCGGAGCCGCAGGCGGGGTCGAGGACGTTGATGGTGGCGAGTGTTTCGTGGAAGCGGCGGAGCTGGCGTGGCTTGTCGGCCACCCGGGCGAATTCGGCGTAGAGGTCGTCGAGGAAGAGGGGCTTGATGACGCGGAGGATGTTGCGTTCGCTGGTGTAGTGGGCGCCGAGGTTGCGGCGCATTTGCGGGTCCATGACGCCCTGGAACATGGAGCCGAAGATGGCGGGAGAGACCTTGCCCCAGTCGACGAGGGCGGCGGTGAGGAGGGCGTGGCGCATATCGGCGGTGAATCCGGGGGTGCGGATGGGGCCGTCGAAGAGACCGCCGTTGATGTAGGGGAAGGCGAGCAATTCGGCGTCGAGGGTGGTCTGGCGCTGGTCTTCTGGGGTGTTGAGGACCTCGAAGATCTGCACGAGTTGAGGGCCGAGATCGGAACCGTCGTCGCGGGTGCGGTTGCGCAGGTAGTTGGCGAACTGGTTGCGTTCGAAGATGTGGGCATCGTCGGCGAAGAGGCAGAAGACGAGGCGAACGAGGAGGGTTTCGAGGTCGCGGCCGGTGTAGCGGGCGTCGGCGAGCTGGTTGTGAAGTTTCGCCATGTTCTCGGCGGCGGTGCGGTTGACGGGGTCTTCCTCGGCGTATTGCTCGGAGCGTTCGTCGATGAGGAAGGCGAAGCGGCGGACGTGGTTGGGGAGGTCTGCGAGCGGGAAGGTGAAGGTGGTGTTGGGGACGACGCGGTTGTCGACCAGTTCGAAGGTGGCGAAGTCGGAGACGACGATCATCTGGGGGAGATCGTGGTCGGGCATGGTTTCGAGGTATTCGTAGGCCTGGAGGCGGGCCTTGACGGTGTCCTTGCCGGCGGATTTTTGCTCGGCGAGCAGTTTGCCGGGCCAGAAGAGGTCGATGAAGCCCTGTTTGCCGGAGCCCTTCTTGATGGCGTATTCGAAGAAGGCGCCGTGGCGGCGGCGGTCGATGTCGAAGATCGAGAGGAACTCGGACCAGAAGGTCTGGCTCTCGCCCTTTTCGTAGGTTTCACCCTCCCAGCGGGTGGCGAACTGGAGGGCGCGGTGCTGGATGTCGGTCCAGGATGGTCGCGGCATTGGCGGTGATCTCCCTGTTGGGAGGGATTGTAGCGCGGTGGGTAGGGTGGTTGTTATGCGTGGGGTGGCACACGTTTGCAGGGAAGGCCATACGGCAACCAGATCGTCCATGCAATGGCTCCCCTGATGGTTGCCTAGGCCTTCCGTACTGGTGCATGGCAAGGTGCGAGTGGCATGAGTGGCCGCTTGGTTCGGGAATGGGGCACCGCCTGACGGCGGATGGGCTTCGCCGGGGGTCCTTCGCTGGCGCTCAGGATGACGGTCAACGTTTGCGCGGTCGGGATTGAATGAGTGGGTGACGTAACGTTGGGTGGCGGTCAGATCATCTCTTCGGTGAGGTGGTTGGGGATCTTTTCGCGCCAGATACGTTCGAGCACCGGGATGGCGGCGGTGATCGGGAGGGAGAGGATGATGCCGATCACGCCGAGAAGCTGTCCGCCGATCAGCACGCCGAGCAGGATGCTCAGTGAGCTGACCTGCAGGGTGGTGCCGAAGACGCGGGGCACCAGCACATAGTTCTCGAACTGCTGGTAGGCGATGTAGGCGATGAGCACGACGATGGCGGCGGTGACCGAGACAGTGGCGGCCAGCAGCACCGCGGGAACGGTGGCCGCCGGGGCGCCGATGATGGGGACGGCGTCCAGCACGAAGGCGAGCATGGCCAGCAGCAGGGCTTCCGGCACGTCCATGATGGTGAGCAGGACGAAGGTGAAGACGGCGAAGGTGGTTGAGTTGATGAGCTGGCCGATGACGTAGCCGCTCACGACGCGGGTGAGCTCAGGGAACAGGCGGCGCAGGCGGTAGCGGAGGCGGGGGGTGGCGTAGCGAGCCAGGAATCCGTACGAGCGTTTGCCCTCGATGAGCAGGTAGAAGGTCAGCACCAGCACGAAGAACGTGTTGAGCACACGGCCAGCGGCGCCAACGCCCACCGCGATGACGCTGGACCAGGGCAGTTGCACGTCTTCGCCGAGGCCGTTTTCGCGAACCTCCTGATAGCGCTCGTTGAGGGCTGGGTAGCGTTCGATGAAGCGTTCGAGGTTCTGGGTATAGGTGGGGAAGTTGTCGACGACGCTGTTGCCCTGCTCGATGAGCGGCGGGACGATGATGGCGAAGAAGCCGACGATAACGCCGACCAGCCCAAGAAAGCAGACCCCGGCCGCGGCGATGCGCGGCAGGCCGCGGCTCTCGAGATAGGCGACCGGGGGGACCAGGGCGAGCGTGAGCAGCAGGGCGACGAAGATGAGCAGGAGGATCTGGCTGATCTGGAGAATGAGCCAGACGGTGAAGATGGCGCCGATGATGGTGACGATGGTGCGGATCGGCACTTCGATGCGAACGACCTGCTTATCCTCGGGAGCCACGTCCTCCATTTCCCCAACGACTGGTTTGACGGGGTTCAAATCGACATCATCCGGGGGAGTTTCGTCAATGGCGGGAAAGATTTCGGGTTCGACCGGAAAGTCTTTATCGGCGCCGGATGAAGTGTCTGCCACGTGGCTATCAGCCTCTCACGGATTGATTGATGTCCCAGGCGCGCGGTTGCCAGGTGGGCGCGTCGCCGCCTCTTGATGTCAACGATTTGCGAATGGTACATCGTTGAGGCCGGGGGGACATTCAATGCGGCTGGTGGGTTCGTGGCGTCCGGGAGGAGGGGGATGGCGGAAAGCCGGGAGGCCATGCCACGCTCCGCACAGGCTCGGGCCAGGAGCCCGCCGAAACAGGAGCGCTGGATTCGGTGGTTGGAGAGCAGATGGTTCGCGGGTGGGGCACCGCCTGGCGGCGGATGCGCTTCGCGCGGGGGTCCTTCGCTGGCGCTCAGGATGACGGTCCTGTTTTGTGTTTACGTGACGTGTGAGATGGGATGGTTTGGGCGGTGACAGGCACGGGAGCCGGGAGGCCATGCCACGCTCCGCACAGGCTCCAGGCCTCCCCTACGAATAGGTGTCGTACTTCGGAGGTGCGAGCAGGAATGGGGTGCTAGACGGCGGGGAGGCGTTCGTTGAGGGCGCGGATGGCGTCCAGGGCGGGGTCGAGGTTTTCGCGGTAGGCGGCGAAGGTGGGCGGGGTGTAGATGGTGGGCGGGATCCATTTGCGGGTGTCGCCGGGCCAGGTTCCGACCCAGTGGAGGTCGGAGATGTTCATCATGACGCCACTGTGGGGGAGGGTGAAGGGGTGGGTTTCGCCGATGAAGGCGGGGCTGGAGCCGGTGGGTTCGCCAACGAAGGTGGCGTTGGAATGGGTGTCGAGGAAGTTGATGCCGTTCTGGGCGGCGGAGAAGGTGCCGCGGCCGATGATGACGAAGAGTGAGCCGCGCTGGTTGGTAGTGCGGTTGGCGATGATCTGGCGGAGGAAGGGCCATTCCTGGAGGGTGTTTCCGCCGCCGTTCCAGCGCATGTCGAGGACGAGCCGGTCGACGGGATTGGCGTCGACGAAGGTGTACAGGCGCTGGCCGAAGGCGTCGATGGTTTCGGTGGCGGTGTCGCGGACGGAATTGAACTGGACGTAGACGAGGTGTTCCTCGCGCAGGTAATCGAACCAGAAGGGGAGGTCGACGTTGCGCAGGGAGTGGGGAACAGGCGATTCGAGCGATTCGTGGAGGGTGGCCCAGCCGGTGGGGAAGGGCAGTTCGCGCCGCGTTTTGCAGGCGGGCCATTCGGGATCTGGCGCGAGGACGATGGAGCGGGCTTCGCCATCGAGGGCGCGGACCGTGAGCGGGACCTGGCCGGGGTCGTTGATGAGGCCGAGGGCGTGGAGGGTGGAGGTCTGGATGAGCCAGTCGGGGAGGCCGGCCTTGAACCACTGGGCGTTGTCGTTGTCGCGGGTGATGAGGGGGTCGAAGGCGTCGAGGACGTGATCAATGTCGTGGTCGCCGACCTGGAGGATCTGGGCGCCGAGCAGGTCTTCGTGGTCCGGGGTGGCGGCGATGACGAAGAGCCCCTCTTCAAAGAGGAAGAGACTTAATGGCAGGGCGCGCTGGAGGTCGGCCCGGTCGTCGGGTGGACGGATGCGGGCGTGGCCGTCGTTGAGGGCGCGGAGGAGCCGGGCGAGTTCGAGGATGACCTGGTGGTCGGAGAGGAGGGGAACGCGGTCGACGATGGTTTCGATGGTGGCGTCGAAGCCGGGTTCGGAGAGGGTTCCAAACGGGCTGAAGGCGCGGCGCTTGATTTCGCGGGACGTGAAGCGGACATCGGCGCGCCACTGGCTGTCGCGGTCGAGGTTGGGTTCGGGGAAGCCGGTGAGTTCGCGGAAGGTGGGGTTGTCGCGGAGATTGGCGAAGGCGTCTTCGTCGCGGGCGTCGTCGAGATCGTGGAGACCGGTGTCGACGGCCTGTTCGAGCGAGGCGAGGGCGGCGGGGGTGTTTCCGAGGCGGGCGTGGCAGCGGGCGATGCGGTAGGCGGGGTGGGAGGGATAGTATTCGCCGAGTTCGAGGACGTGGTGGAGGGCGGCGAGTTCGGATTCGAACTGGTCGAGGTGGTGGTGGGCGGTGGCGAGGGCGTTCCACCAGGCGCCGTTGACGGGGTTGGCGTCGACGAGGGTTTCCCAGAGGGAGGCGGCGAGGGGCCAGTTCTGGGCCTGGGTGGCGAGTTCGGCGCGGGCGAGGGTGCGCATGAGGGCTTGGGTGGTCATGAATCGCTCCTGGGTGGCGGCGGTTTCCTTCCAGCGTAGCGGGCGAATGTGTCCATGGGGTGTCATGGGTGTGGCGTGGGTGTGAGGGGAACGCGGGTGGACTCGAGCAGTGGGAGGCCGATGTATCGTGGGGGGATAGGTTCGTGTGCGAGTGCCAGCGGCCCACGGGAAGGCCATACACCGGCACTCCGCCCATGGTGAGTCGTCGGCGGGTGCCGGTTAGGCCTTCCGTACTGGTGTATGGAATGGTGTGTGATGGGATACGAGTGAGTGGTGTCCGCACAATTCAATCGCGAACCATTCGTGTCCAACACCTGGGGACCAGATCACTTCGTCCGG
>CAZUPA010000193.1:3370-5273 GCA_964622205.1 uncultured Sphaerobacteraceae bacterium | reverse complement strand
GTGCTAACCTTCATGGGTAGAATGCAGGCCCATGTTCCGGGAAATCCGGGCGGGAATGTGTCGAACCGGGCGAAACGCTCTTCCCCACCCACTCGTTACAGGAGCGGGGGAAGGAAGGATCGTCACCCGGATGGATCTCACACTTAACTGGGCTGGTGTTTGGCCCAAAACCACTTCTGGGGAGAGACGCGTGTCGGTCGACGAAAACGGACTCGTCGAACGGGCTCGGGCGGGCGATCAGGCTGCGTTCGCGCAGTTGTTCGAGCAATATCACGCCCCAATCCTTAACTACCTGCATCGCATGGTCTCCGACCGCGCGCTGGCCGAGGATTTGACCCAGGACACCTTCATCAAGGCGTACAACGCACTTCCTCGCACCAAGCCAGACCTGGCGTTCAAGGCCTGGCTGTATCGCATTGCCACGAACACCGCTATCAGCCACCTTCGCCGGGGGAAGATCATCAAATGGCTGCCGTTCCTCACGGACCGGGAGACCCCTGACGAACATATCGAGAAATCAGTCACGAGGAAGATGGACATTTCCGAGGCACTTTCGAAACTGCCACAGCACTACGCGACGGCGTTGCTGCTGCGCCACTACCAGGGACTCTCCCTGGCGGAGACGGCGCAGGCCCTGGACGTGACCGAGAACGCGGCCAAGCTTCGCCTGTTCCGGGCTCGCAAGGCGTTCGCACAGATTTACGGCATGTCGCCCGAGGGCGTGCGCGATGAGGAGTTGACATGAGACTCTCTCACGCCGAAGCCCAGGCGCTCGTATCCGCGCGGTTGGACGGTCCGCTCGATCCGGTCGCGGAACGCGAACTCAACGCGCACCTGGCGACCTGCGATTCCTGCCGCGCATTCAACGGAAGCGCCACCCAGCTTGCCCGTGGTCTGCAATCGCTTCCCTACCTCCCAGCCAGCCCGGCGGTAACGCGGGCGGTGCTGGACCACGTCAGCGAGCCGCGTTCCGGTTGGAGCCGGTTCGTGGGGAGCATGCCCGAGAATGCGATGCCCGTGGCGACCGCCATCGCGGCGGCCGTGATCATCGTCTTCGCGGGAGCGTTCGCAATCTTCCAGAACCTCGGAGATGACGAGCCAGAGAGCCTGCCAGCGCTCACGCAGGAGTCCCAGGGCCTCGCCCAGCAGCCAAATGGCACGGAAGCGCCGGAAACGGAACCGGCGGGGGATGTCGTGACGGAGGAGCCTGGTCAGCCCGCCACGGAGCCGGAGGGCCAGACCGAACAGCCAGCGGAACCCACCGGTGAACCGGCGGGCAGGACACAGACCGAGGAGCCTCCGTTAACGGAGGAAACCCCGCCGGTGGACACCGAGCCCAGCGGGACTGGCCCCGAAACGGCATCCACCGAGGAACCGCCGGGGCAGACGGAGGCAGACGGCTTCACCGATGAGCCCCCGGGCGACGACGGCAATGGCCAGGCCGCGACCGAGCCTTCCAACGCGCTCGCCTTGCAAGGCGTCACCGAGACGCCGGGCAGTGAACAGTCAACCGGTGAACGGGAAGCGCCAACCGAAGAACCGGTGACGGAGGAAACCTCCGATCCAACCGAAGCGCCCCCTGACTCGACTGGGGAACCCGCCACCGAAGACGTAGACTCCCAGCCTGGCGAGGAGACGGAGGTCAGCTCCACCGAGGATCCAGACGAACTTCTCATCGGGCCGAGCGGACGGTCGCTCTCGCCAACCGAAACCACGGAACCAACCGCGGAGCCGACGGCCGAGCCGGCGGAAGAGCCCACCGCGACCCTGGAACCGACGGCAACCACGGAGCCAACGCCGACCGCCACGGAGGAACCAACAGCCACAACCGAGCCAGAGCCAACGGCCACCACGGAGCCAACGCCGACCGCCACGGAGGAACCAACAGCCACAACCGAGCCAG
>CAZUPA010000193.1:0-3270 GCA_964622205.1 uncultured Sphaerobacteraceae bacterium | reverse complement strand
TCCGGCGCTGGGTCCGGCGACGGCGATGGAGACGGAACCGATGACGAGGGCGAGACCATCGACAATGGCGATGGCGCGGAAGGCGGCGACAACGGCGACCAGATCATCCAGCCCCTGGATGGCTCGGACGATGGTGACGAAGGCGGCCCGGCGGTGGATGGATCGCCGGAGGATGACGGCGATGGATCGTCGGACGACGGGAGCGCGGAACCGGACGGGACTGGTTCGGCCTCCGTCACGCTGGGCAGCGCGCCGGTGTACACCGCCCTTGGCGATGTCAGCGGCAATCCCGAACAGCGGCTGGGCCTCAGCGCGGACGGCAACCTGATCTTCAGTATCAACCCGGGCCGGGTTTCAATGGAGAACAACGGGATCACGGTCACCGGATTGGACAGCGCTGGCGGGCAAGCCGTCCACGCCTGCCTTGGGGAGGAATGCGTCGACATTTCCTCGGCATCACGGGGCGACGGCGCCTACACCGACACGCCCATCGGCTGGCTCAATGGCGAAGTCATCTACGAGCGGATGTACGGCGACCAGTACCCCATCGAGTTCCGGGCGGTTTCGGTCGATGGGAACACCCTCGAACCTGGCCAGGACCGGCTGCTCGGCGGAGGCGAGATGGATTGGGAAACACTGATCCGCCCCTACCCCATCGACAATGGCTTGCTGGTGCCCACTCCGTCGGCATGGTTGATGATCACGCCGGACTCGGTGACGGCGATCGACGGAAATCCGTACGGCCAGAATCTCACCCAAATCCGGATCACCCCGGCGACCGGCATCGTCTCCTACATCGCCGGTGGAGAGCTGATTCTCGCGTCGCTCCAATCGCCGGGCACTCCAATCGCCACGCTACCATTCAGCGGCGGAGACTACGACTTCTCGCCGAACGGCGACCAGGTCGCGATCCTGACCGACGAGAGCCTGCAAATCCTCGACCTGAACGGAAACCTGCTGGCCACCTACCCGAATCCGGAAGGCGTGAACGTGGGGAGCCTCACCTGGCTGAATCAGGGAATCGTGTACGTCGACTTCACCAACGGCGTCCTCCGGGTTATCCAACCGTAGACGCGGGTCTGGAGTCCACCCGGGTGGACTCCAGCGTTTTCATAACGGTGCTAGACTCACCCACAGGAACGGGCGGCGGATAGCGCCGATTGAGAAGACGCCGCGCGACGGCCCATGGCGAGCAGGACTTTCTACCGTGAATCGCACCCTCGTGGAAATGGACGAAGCAGCGGGCATTCGATTCGGCCGGACGCTGATCCTGCCGGTGACCGGCGGCGTGCTGGACCAGCAGGTTCAGGGCATTGTGTGCCCGGCGAACATGCGCGGCGTCATGGGCGCGGGCATGGCGGGGCAAATCCGGCTGGCCGCTGGCGGAGAAATCGAGCGAGAGGCGATGGCGCACGCTCCCCTGTCGCTCGGGTCCGCGATATCCACATCGGCGGGCAAGCTCCAGGCGCGTGGCATCCAGACCATCATCCACGCCGTGGTCGCCGATGCGCTGGGGGCGCCGACCCGGATCGATATCGTGCGATCAGCGACCACGGCGGCGCTGGCCGAGGCGGACCGGCGGCGGGTGAAGTCGCTTCTGCTGCCGTCGATCGGTTCCGGGCTCGGTCCCGGACGCCTGCCCAGCGGCCAGGTTTCGGCGGTGATGATCGAGGAAATCGTGGCCTACCTTCGGCGATTCAGTTGCCGGATCGACAGGATCGTGCTACCCCAGCATTCCGACCGTGAAGCGGATGACCTGCGACGTGCGCTGAAGGAAGCCCGGGAACTCTGGTGGGGTCTCAAAGTGTAGGACGAGCAACCTGACGGGGCTCGCGAGAGGATTCACTAACGCATGACGGAACCAGGCGACCGGATAGCAATTCCCCAGTGGCGCTACGCGCCCGATGCGTGGCGATGGGTCAGGCGGTTCGACGACCGCCACGCCAGCCTGCTGCTTCGCGCCCGAAGCGCGAAGGCGATGCCCGCCTCGATGCGCGAACGTTTCCTGGCGATGGGCATCCCTGGAGACGTTCTGGACTCGACGCTGCAAGGCATCCGGTCGCCGAAGGACTGGCCGACCGCCTGGGTGGAGACTGCCCAGAGCTTTCTTGGCGACTACCGGCGCCAGGTTTCGGCCAAACACCTCCTCGAAGCGGCACAGGCACGGCGACTGGCCGGGCTCTCCTACCATTCGGCCCAGATCTTCGGCACGGGAGACCAGCGAACGATGCGCACCTGCCGGGCGGCGGCCGCCTCGCTCTTCGCCCAGGCCCAGCCTTATGTCTACCCTAACGCGCGAAGAATCATGGTCCCCTGGCGCGCCTACGAGCTTCCCGCCTACCTGCAACTGCCCTCCAACTCCCGGGCGAAGGCCGGTCTCGTGGTCCTGCTCAACGGCGCGAGTATGTCGAAAGAGGAATCGTTCTCCTGGGCGGAGAACTTCCTGCGGGCGGGTCTTGCCGTGCTCAACATCGATGGCCCAGGCGCCGGGGAGGCCAGCAGCGTTCCCAACCCGAACCTCGACGAAGACGACCTCCTCGACGGCGTGTTCGATATCATGCGGGCCGAACCGGCGGTCGACCTGAGCCAGGTTTCGGTGGTTGGCATCAGCCTCGGCGGCAGTCTCGCGGTGCGGTGCGCCGCCTACGACCGGCGGATCACGTGCGTGGTGGCGGTGACCCCGCCTTACGATCCGGCACGATGGATCGCGCACGCCAGCCCGATCCTCATCCGGCAGTTGGCGGACCTCTCCGGCGATACCTCGGAGGAGTTCTGGACATCGCTGGATCGCTTCTCGCTGTACGACACGGTGCCCCTGGTGAAGGCGCCAATCCTCGTCTTCGGCTCGGCCCGCGACGTGGTTGTCCCGCCATCGGAATCGCAATTGCTGGCGGCAAGGGCAGGCGAGCTGGGCACGCTGGTGTGGTATCCAAACAGCGGTCATTGCCTGTACGACGAGATTCCTTCGTGGTCGAACGAGGCGGCAACCTGGATTTCCTCGGTGGCCGCGGCACGAGCCATGGAGTATCAGGCATCCGGAATCGCGGACCCCGCCAACGTCAGCGCGATGGCGCGGGAGGAACTACTCTCGATAGGGGAGATCGACCAGACCTTCTTCGACGACGAGAGTTCGGCCCGGTTGATCGAGGAGGACGAGTGGGATGTCGACGACATCGGCTCGTATGCCCGCGTGATCACGCCGCCGTCGCGCGCGGAATCCACCGGCCGGCCGGATGGCGCGCCTTGACGCACATGCGCTTCGCGACATAA
>CAZUPA010000192.1:2606-5275 GCA_964622205.1 uncultured Sphaerobacteraceae bacterium | reverse complement strand
CGGTCGTAGTTGATGGTGCAGCGCTCGGGCACCACGTTGATCCCACTGCCGCCCTCGATCAGGCTCACGGTGAGCGAGCCGTTCTCCGCCGCGCCACCAGGGCTGGCCGCCAGCCGCGCGTTGACGGCGGCCAGCGCCTGGATCGCCGCCGCCATGCCCTCGATCGCGTTGACGCCCTCACCCGCGACCGAGGTATGGGCCGCCAGGCCGATCACCGAAATCTCGCCACGCACGCAGCCGTTGTGCTCGAATACCACCTGGCAACTGGTCGGTTCGCCGATCACGGCGGCATTGGCGGTCGCGCCGCCCCGCACGTGGGCTTTCGCGCCCGCCCCACTCGTCTCCTCGTCCACCGCCGCTATCAGTTCCACCGTACAGGCGAGCGGTTCTCCGGCGGCGGCCAGTTCCTCGATCGCCACCATCATCGCCGCCAGCGAGCCCTTCGTATCGCAGGAACCCCGGCCCGTCAGCCTGCCATCGATGACGGTTGGCGCAAACGGCGCGTTCATGCCGGTCACGCCGACGGTGTCCATGTGCGCCTCGAAGGCGAGCACCGGACCGCCAGCGGGACCCGCCAGCCTCGCGACCACGTTGTCCCGTCCGGGGAAGACGGTTTGCCGCCGGACTTCCAGGCCGAGCGTGTTGGCCCACGCCTCGACGTGGTCGGCCATCGCCGCTTCCCCACTGCTCTGGGGGTCGTAGATCGGATTCACCGATGGCAGGGAGACCAGTTCGGTCAGCACCTCCACCACACGCGTATTGGTCACACGTCACTCCCGGAACAAGCTCGAATGCATTGCGGCATTCTCCGGCAATCCGCCGCTGGGAGCAACGCGGCGCCAGGAGCACTACCTTTCATGAATTCGTTATGTCGCGATCCGCCGGATCAGTTCACTCGATTCGGCATCGGCCGGAAAGAAGCTCTCGATTGCGAGTTCAGATACCGTCACGTCGGTGGCGGTGCCGAACACCGTGGTCGTGCTGATGAACCGCAGCACCCCCGCCGGTGTCCGCAAAACGAACGGCACCACGATCTCCTGGCGATCGGCGCGTGAGGGGTTCCGGCCCCGCATCACCGGGTAGCTGGCCAGTTCCTCCCGCAACTCCACCAGGCGCGGATCGGCGGTGAGCGATATCTCATGATCCAGCCGGGCCAGCAG
This sequence comes from uncultured Sphaerobacteraceae bacterium, assembly GCA_964622205.1. GTDB lineage: Bacteria > Chloroflexota > Chloroflexia > Thermomicrobiales > UBA6265 > JACCYX01. The sequence continues at coordinate 4,115 of CAZUPA010000192.1, read as the reverse complement.
CGCGGGGAACAGGGTGTCCGGGTTGTCGACAACCGGCGCGAGCCCTTCCGGGTGAAAGCAGACCCGCATCACGTTCACTGGGGGCTCCAGCAGCGACGGCGCTACCTCTCCCAGCAACATGGGAACGGCGCTGTTCATCGCCACCATCGTCCAGTAACGGTCGACCGCCAGCGCGGGATATGGCTCGTGCCCACGCAGGATCAGGTCGACCGCCTCGCGTACATGCCGCAGGTTGGCGTCGTCCAGCGGGCGCTCCGGGTAGACCGGCGCGTAGCCGCCCGCCAGCAGCAACGCGTTGCGCTCCCGTAAGGGCAGTTCCAGCCGGTCCGCCAATCGCAGCAGCATCTCCCGGCTGGGTCTCGACCGCCCTGTTTCCAGGAAGCTCAGGTGGCGGGCCGACATCCCTGTTTCGTTCGCCAGGCTCAGCTGGCTGTGGTGTCGTCGCTGGCGCCAATCGCGAAGCACATCGCCAACGGTGTGTTGCATCGTGTTCATGGCGTCCATGGTGCCTGAAAGTGCCCCAAATTTCACTTACCCGGCAGGTAATTGTTTCACCTACCCGCCGGGCACAGACTGGACGCGGGACACCAGCCCGGCAGGTCGCCGAACCGCTGGTTCCCCGTTGCCCAGGAGGGCCACATGCCGCGGACCGTCACCATTCCCGAGACGCTGATCGACAACTACATCGCGATCTGGAACGAGACCGATGCCACCCAGCGCCGCGCGCTGATCGAGCGAACCTGGGCCGAAAACGGTCACTACAAGGACCCGCTGCTGGAGGCCACCGGCCACGACGGCATCGACGCGATGACGGCAGGATTCCAGCAGACCTATCCCGGCCACACCTTCGAGCAAATGCCGGATTCCGTCTCCGGCAACCGGTTCGGTTGGAAGCTGGTCGAGCCGGAAGGAACCGTCTTCATGACGGGCGAGGACACCTGCGAACTGGACGACTCAGGCCGGTTCACGTCCATCCTCGGCGCGTTCAACCAGTAACCGTCCCCAACCGGGAGCCAGCCCATCCGCTGGCTGGCTCTCCACCGCCCAACGACACCACGGGAGAAATCCGATGTCCCTGCTCAACCGCCTCGACCTCCGCGCGATTCTCACGCTCGACGCCATCGCCAGCGGCGCCATGGGCCTGCTGCTCCTGCTCGGCGCCACATTCCTCGACGGCCTGCTCGACCTGCCGCTGAACCTCCTTCGCGTGGCCGGAGCGATCCTGCTTCCGTGGACCGCGTTCCTGCTCATGGCCGCCAGCCGCCAACAGGTGAGCCGCGCCGCCGTCCGGGGCATCGTCGCGGTCAACGTGGCCTGGGTCGTCGCCAGCCTGGTGCTGCTCGCGGGCTCCTGGGTGGACCCAAGCGCGCTCGGGATCGCGTTCGTCATCGTCCAGGCGATCGCCGTGGCCGGATTCGCGGCCATCCAGATCGCCCGGATCACCGAGGGCGAATCGCTTGCCCACCGTGCCTATCTGGCATGATCGCCCGCACGAAAACGCGCCGGAGA
>CAZUPA010000192.1:0-2506 GCA_964622205.1 uncultured Sphaerobacteraceae bacterium | reverse complement strand
TCGGCCTGGGGGATCGCGAAGCGGGTCACGCCCCCGTGGGTCACTGTCCCCTTCACCCTGTAGTCAAACCCGCCGCAATCACAGGCGGACTCATTGCCAGTCCCCATCAGGATCGCGGCCGTATCGCCGAACAGGACCGTCAGCGTCGCGCCTTCCGCCTCGCTCTCTCCAGCCAATGCCACATCCACGATGAACGGGAACGGTCCAGAGCCGTTCGCGTTGGCCCAGCCAATCACCCGCCGCGTATCCGGCTGATCCGCGTCCGGCGCGGTGTATCCGCTGAGAGACTGGGTCGTCATCGTCAGCGGGCCTTCGGGTCCAGCCGGGTCCTGAAGCGAGAAGTCGCCAACAAAGTCCGCCGTCCCGTCCCCGCGGTCCTGGGCGAACGCCACCATCGAGAACTCGGCCTCACCGGCGGGCGATTCGAGCGTACCGCCACCCGCGATGCCATCGCCGAAGACAGGCGGCTCGGGCTCTTCGCTTTGCCGCGCCTTCCCCGCCCTGCTGGCCACCAACGACGCGGCAAACGCTCCCAGCACTACCGTCCGACGTGATTGCATGCGTTTCACCCTGATTCCCACTATTCGTCAGCCGCCGCCAATCCGGATCACGGCGCGATGGTGAACATCCCAGCCCCGTCGAACGCGATCGGCTCCAGATCGCCAACCTGCTCGACATTTCCGGTCGCCAGCAGGTCATCCACCAGCGTCTCGGATGCGAGGAAGGTCGTCAGGTTCTTGGTCGACTCGATACGCATGATCCGCGCCTTCCCCTCTTCCACCTTCAGGGCGGAAGCGATCGCCAGTTGCAGCGCCTGCTGGTCGGAATCGACCGTGATCGGGATGCGCGCGCCGGATGGCGACTTGGCGGTGATCATGTTCATATAGGTCGGAATCGTGTCGATCCCATCCACCATTTGACGCAACGCGAAGTCGAACATGCCGATACCCGTGGCGTTGCCATCGGTGTCTTCCGTCAACCCGCGCACCACGTAGCGCTGCACCTTCGGCACGACATCGGTGAAATCGATCGTGCCGGCCACGTCGCGGTTGATCACGTTCGGATCCGCCCCGTCGCCGCTGATGTCCTTGCCGATCTTGTCAACCACCAGCACGTCCAGCTCAGGCACCTGGGGCAACCGCGCGAGCTTCTGCTTGGACAGCTCCAGCAACACGGCCTCGCGCTCGAACATGCCATCGCGCGGCACTGCCTCGATCACGCTCAGCTTGCTCAGGCCGTTCTCCACCAGCGCCATGCCGAAGGGAATGTTCACCTTCGACAGGCTGAAGGTCGCCACCATCGGTATCAACTCGCCAAAGGTGCCGATCCCCTGGCTGTGGAACCAGCTCGCGCCTTTCTGCTTGCCCAGGCCAATCGCGATCATCTTCGCCAGGCCCGATTCCACTGGCCCCCGGAAGTCGGTGTGCGGCTTCACCCGCCCAACTGGAATCACGACATCGGCCTCGTCGTGCGCGATCCGGTCGAAATACACTGGCACCCCGCCGGGCAGTTCGCCCAGCAGCACCGTCTCCATCGACGCCCGTACCGGGCAGCCCATCTCTTCCTCGACCACCCCATAGTGGGCAAGCAGCGCGGCCTGGCCCTCGGCGGTTGCTCCACCGTGGCTCCCCATCGCCGGAATGATGAACGGCTCGCCCCCCAGCGCCTTCACCTCCGCCACGACCGCCTTGAGCACCTGGCCGATCCGGTCGATGCCCCGGCTGCCGCCCGTGATCGCCACCTTCGACCCCGCGGGAATCGCGGCGATCACCTCCGGCTTGCGGAACTCGCGGGCAACGGCGTCCGGAATCGAGCCCACGGGCTCGTCATCCAATCGCTGGCGAAAACGCGCCCAGCGCGGCAGCGTGCCATGCGAGAAAACATCAAGCGGGGATACGGTCTGGACCGGCGCCATGACAGTGGGCTCCTTCAACGGCTGCATGCGAAACGTTGCTGTCATTCTATCGCCGGTTTGGATGAAGCGCGCGCCTCAAGCCGCCAGGTCGAGGTTGCAGCCCATGAATCCATCCTCGAACCCGGTCATGAACGACCCCACCCGCTGATCGCCCGTGCCATGCGCGTCGATGTCGTCCCAATCGGTGGATGGCCTGTCCCCCGCGGCGCTGGTGATGGTGATCGCGTCCTCCACCTCGTCCCACCCGATGTCGCCGTTGGCCAGCGCATCCTGGGTGTACACGCCCGCCAGGCAATCGGCCTGCAACTCGAACTCGATTGGATACAGTCCATCGTTCAATTCGGGATCGTGCGATATCGTGACGCCGGTCATGACCTGCACGTGGTGTCCCCACTCGTGGGAAACGATCATCGTGAACCCGTAGGAACCGGAGAGGTCGACCACCGTGTCCCGGAATCCCGGATCGTAGTACACGGTCTCGTCGACGGTGCAGTAGTAGATCGCCTGCTCCTCGATGCTGTCCTCGTGGCCGCAGCCGGTATCGATCGGTCCTGTCACCGCCACGATGTCGTCCACGCCTTCGTAGTCAAG
>CAZUPA010000191.1:4163-5281 GCA_964622205.1 uncultured Sphaerobacteraceae bacterium | reverse complement strand
CGGGAGGCCGGCGCGGGCTCGACCCGGACCGGGCGTTAACACGGGCAATCGCGTTTGACGCGCGGTCACGGGAATGGCTATACTCCCCTGTCTCATGTGCGCCGTTGCGCCGCGATCGTACACGATCACGGGTGGGCAGCGGTCTTTGTGTGTGTGATGACCCGCAGTCCAGAGCCTGGCCCCGCGCCAGCGGTTTCCCCTGGTTCCACCCGTCTCCAGACGGTGTTCCGGATTGCCGATTCCGCCCACATTCGAGCAGGTACCTACGCGCCAGGCCAGACCCGGCGCACCATACTCGCGTTGCCGGTACATCGCGAGCCACAACATGATCCACGATGGATCGAGGAGTATTGGCGTGTCTACCAAGCGCACCTATCAACCAAAGCGAATTCCTCGCTTGCGCCGCTTCGGATTCCGGGCGCGCATGGCCACCAAGGGTGGCCGCCGGGTCCTCGCCGCGCGTCGCCTCAAGGGACGACACGCGCTGACGGTATCCAACGAGGGCAAGTTCACGCAGAACAAGTAGGGTCGATCGGCGGCATCTCGCCTCGATCCGCGTTCCAGGGGCGAGGAGCCTGTCACCCGGATTCCCGGATTCGACAGTCCTCGCCTTTTGGCATTCCTCCCGCCTTCCAGCACACCCCGGCCTTGATTCCATGAGCAGCCTGTCGTTTCCGATTCCAGTCAGCGATGCCGTTCGATGGTAGCCCGCGCCTATCGCCTCCGTGAGGAAGCCGACGTGCGACGGGTTCGTTCGCGTGGGAAGGCGTTCGCCCAGGGGCCGCTGGTGGCCAGGGTATTGCCGAACGACCTGGAGCCGGAACAGAACCGCTACACCGTGATCGCCGGCAAGAAGTGCGGCAAGGCGGTGGAGCGCAACCGGCTCAAGCGGCTGACCCGGGAGGCGCTGCGCGGGTATCATCCGCATTTGCGGACTGGCCACGATATCGCGATCGTGGTACGGGGGAACCGGGTCGAACTGCCCTCGCTGGAGGTGGCCCAGGCCACCCTGCACCGGATCTTCACGCGGGCGGGGTTGTTCGATCCGGAGACGGGCGAAATTCCACAGCCGGGCGACGCGGTTTCCAGCGGATGGAAGCAGCGGAACGCGGGCGATG
>CAZUPA010000191.1:0-4063 GCA_964622205.1 uncultured Sphaerobacteraceae bacterium | reverse complement strand
ATGAAACGACCCGTGCTTTTCCTGCTGAAGTTCTACAAGGAACGCATATCGCCAGGGTTGCCGCCCGCCTGCCGGTTTCATCCCACATGTTCCGAATATGCCTACGAGGCGGTTGAGAAGTACGGTATTATCAAAGGTGGCCGGTTGGCCACCTGGCGCCTGCTTCGCTGCAACCCGTTCTGCAAGGGCGGCTGGGACCCTGTTCCATGATTCCGCGCCTGATTCCTGAACTCAACGTGGCGTAACGCCGCCCAACTACCCGCTCACCAACCATCCCGCAAGGCGGGAGGAGGCCCCCCTACGTGCTTCTGGATGTACTCGGACCGGTCACGCAGCTTACGACGTTCCTGAACCAGTCCCTTCACACCATGGCGCCCGCCGCGATTCCCGTGTGGGATCAGTACGTCGACTTCATGGAGTGGTCGCTCAACAGCCTGGCCAATCTGTTCAACAACGGCGGTCTGGCGATCATCGCCTTCACGATCATCATCAAAACCATCCTGTTGCCGCTGACGGTGAAGTCGATTCGCTCCAGCAAGAACATGCAGGAGCTGGCCCCGAAGATCAAGGAGATCCAGAAGAAGTACGGATCGGACCGGCAGAGAGCCTCGCAGGAGACGATGGCGCTGTACCAGCAGCACGGCGTGAACCCGATGGCGGGGTGTTTGCCGATGCTGATCCAGATCCCGATCTTTTTCGGCCTGTACCGGGCGATCGTGAACCTGAACGGTTCGGGGATCGGCCACTGGACCGACGGGTTCCTGTGGATGGACAGCCTCAGCGATCCTGATCCCTGGCATGTGCTGCCGATCATGGCCGGTCTCTTCCAGTTCGTGCAGTCTCGCATGATGCGGCCGGCCAACCAGAAGGTGACCGACCCGCAGCAGAAGATGATGAACACCATGATGAACTTCATGCCGCTGATGGTGGTGATGTTCGGATGGGGGTTCGCGGCCGGACCGGTGCTGTACTGGGCCACGCAGAGCGTGTACTCGGTGGCGCAACAGTGGATCATCACCGGCTGGGGTTCGCTTGGCGAGTGGTTCCCGTGGCTTCCGGAGCTTCCGGAGCACAGGAGGCTTGGCTACCAGGCGCCACGCTCGCTCGATGACGTGACCGTGGTGAGCGGCGAGCCGGTTCAGCAGAAGGGGTTCTCCGGCTGGATGAACCGGAAGATGCAGGAGGCCCAGCAGAACGCCGAACAGCGCCAGCAGTCGATGAAAGAGCAGAAGAGCGGGGGCAAGGGTGGTTCGTCCAAGGCGGGCGCGAGCAAGGTCGTGACCACCGACGCCGATGGCGACGTGATCGAGGCCGAGGCAACCGTGAAACCCGCCAGGAAGGGAACGAGCTACCAGGACCGGGTGGACGCCGCGACGAAGTTCAAGGCGAAGCCCATGGCGCAGGCCACGAACGGCGCGACGCCGCCGGGCTCCGACCCGAACCCGAACTCCAAGGCGTCGAAGAAGGCGCGGCGGGCCAAGGGGTCGACATCCTGATTGGTGTTCCGGTGCGGTATCATCTGGCATCATGACGGTGCAAGGATGATTCGATGCCGGGGAGCCTGTTTCCCCCTGACGCGCGGGTGCCCCCAGCGCGGGCACTGGACGCAACAGAAGGTCGGCCGAGTATGCAGCAACGAACGAGTGTGGAAATCCAGGCCTACTCCGTGGAGGAAGCGACGCGGCTGGCCCTGGAGGAACTGGGGCTCACCCACGACGATGTCGACATCGAGATTCTTTCCGATGCCGGGCCGGACGAGGACGCCGAAGCCCTGGTGCGGGTAACCGCGAAGGGAATGGCCTCGCAGCCGATTCCGAAGGCCCAGCAGCAAGCCGCGGCGGCTCCGGCCTCCGGGCAGCACCGCGATGGGGAGCGCCATGAGCGGCCCCGCAACCGGGGCCGTGGAGACAGGGGCGGGAACCAGGACTGGCTCGGAGGACGATCCGGGCCGGGAGACCGGCCATCGCGCCGGGGGGCGCCGCCGCGGCGGCCGGCTTCCGATCATGTGCCGACCGAGGACGAGATCGTGGCCCGGGACCTGACGAAGGAACTGCTGGAGCGCATGGGCGTTCCGGCCGAGGTGGTGGCGGTGGACAATCCGTCGACCGTGCCGCCCGATGACAACGAGCCCCCAACCATCTTCCTCGATATCGTGGGACGCGACCTGGGGAACCTGATCGGACGTCGTGGCGATCACCTTTCGCACCTGCAGTACCTGGTGAGCATGCTGGTGAACCGGCACATCGAGACCTATACCCGCGTGATCGTGGATGTGGAGGGGTATCGTTCGCGCCGCGAGGAGTCGCTGATGGGGCTGGCCGAACGGGTTGCCCGGCAGGTGGCCCGCAGCCAGCGGCCGATGGCGCTGGAGCCGATGCCGCCCAACGAGCGGCGGATCATCCACATCGCGCTGCGAGACCATCCCGAGGTGGCGACCCACAGTTCCGGCGAGGGAAACCAGCGCCGGATAACGGTGGAACCCCGCGCCTGATTCGACATCGTTGACCGGGACAGTTCCGGCCGGAAGGCGAGGACCAGGGGCGCGTGCCTGCTGGTCCTCGTGAACATTGACAACTCGTACCAGCAAAGGCAGGAAGCATGACCACCGGTGATCGCGATCCACACACCAACGATGTCTCCGGCGCGAGTGCTTCGGAACGGGTCCCCGGCGGCGGCGCCCGCAACCGGCCGAAGGGACACAAGCGACAGCCATTCCGCGATTCGGGCCGGAAGGGCCTTCAATTGTCGAAAACTCCCGACTACCTCCTTATCGGCCACATCTGCGCCGACCTGCAGCCGGATGGCTCGGTGGTGCTGGGCGGCACGGCCCTGTATTCGGCGCTGACCGCGGCCAGGCTGGGAGCACGGGTGGCGATCCTGACCCGTGGCGTGTACGGCGCCGAGGTCGAGGGGATGAAGATTCCGAACCTGGATATCCTGACCGACGAGGGAATCCAGGTGGTGGTGCAGGACGCGCCGGTTCCGACGACGTTCATCAATGTGTACCAGGCCGACCGCCGGGTGCAGACGCTTCCGCACTGGGCGGGGGAGATCGACCTGCGCGGGCTTCCGCCCCACTGGCGCAACGCGAAGGTGGTGCATCTCGGCCCAATCGCCGACGAGCTGGATGGACGGCAATGCACCGGGTTGACGACGCAGTTCCTGGGAGTGACCCCGCAGGGCTGGATGCGGGACTGGCCGCGCCAGAACGGCGGGCGAGTGAACCACATTCCGCTGCGGTTGCCGGGCGAGTTGCTGGGCCAGATCGATTGCGCCATCGTGAGTATCGAGGAGATCGCCTACGCCCGCGACGTGATCGAGCGGGTGGGCGAGCGGCGGCTTGGCGTGGTGACGCAGGGTCCGGACGGGGCGCGGATCACGGCGGGCGGCAAGAAGTTCGAACTGCCGGGGTTCAAGGTGCCGGTGAAGGATCTGACCGGCGCGGGAGATGTGTTCGCGGCGGCGTTCTTCATGAAGGCGTCGGATCGGACGGTTTCGGCGGAGAAGGCGGGGACGTTCGCGAACGCGGTGGCGGCGCTGAGCCTGTCGGATGTGGGGGCGCAGACGGTGCCACACATGCGCGAGGTTGACGAGTTGCTGGTCCAGGGCGACAGGATGCTGCGCTCGGGGACGTGACGGTGGCGGGCCGTTTGGCGGGGTGACGGCCCGACGCAATTCGGAATGTGGAAACGGGCTCGTTCGATGCGAACGGGCCCGTTTCGTTGCGCGCGGGTTTTGGGGCTGGACGCGGTTTCCGGGCACGATATGGCGCGAATTGGGGGCGGCATGGAGTGGAGTGTTCTTCGGCCGCAATAATTCATAAATACATTTAATCGGTTTCAGAGGTGAGTTTGCCCGGAATGGCGGGCTTTTTGGCAAGGGAATTAGCGCGGAGTTCGGAGGTATTTGCGCGGACATTAATGGCGTTGTCGTGTTTGCCGTTGGCATAGGCTGGGCCGGGGTTATGGACAGGAGAAGAGACGTGTCGTGCATGGTTTGAGGCCCTTTCGATGTCGCATGGGTAGGCGGGCGATGATGTGTCTACCCAGTGAACGCATCGAAA
>CAZUPA010000190.1:3551-5312 GCA_964622205.1 uncultured Sphaerobacteraceae bacterium | reverse complement strand
TCACCGTTACGTTGTGTCCCGAGTCGCTCGCATCGACGCCGGTTGAGTCCTCCCTACGATAAATGGTGCGCATTTCGGCGAGACTCGAGGAGGTTCGGGGAGGTGATGGTGTGCGCGGTCAGGCATCATTCCGAGTTTTGGCTGTCACCTCATATTGGCCGACGAGCGAATCGTCCCAGTCCGCGACGTCGAGGCTGAGCATTTCGCGCGCTACCTCAAGGTCAATGAGCGTGCCCCGGTGGAGCCGATCGTAGATGTCGTCTACCTTGGTGGCGAGCACTCTCAGGTCGTGCGTCTCCACCTTTTCGAGGGTTGCCCTGGCCGATGGGATGTTCCGGTTGGCCAGGCGCGCATAGCCAGAAATGATGGCGCTGGCCGGCGTGAGATAGCGGTTCAGGAAATCGCTGGCGAGTTCCGTCTCGCCCGGATTCTCCTCGATCGCCGACAGGACCAGGTCCGCTGAAGCGCACAATCCGAGCGTCCGCTGGCGCACGTCCGGCTTCGGGATGGTCCTCGCCGCGCTTCGCATCGAGTCGATGAGAGCCGAGGATCGCCCGATCACGTCGCCATTCGCGCGTGTGGCGCGAGCCGGGGGCGGCTCCGGCGATGGAGCCGGCCTGGCGGTGTCGTCCCAGGAAGTGGCCTTCCGTTGGGCCCACCCCTCGTCGAACACCCTCCCGACGCCAACCGTGAGTCCATGGATGGCGATACCCACACCCCACGCGATGGCGGGGTAGAAGAACCACCACTCGGGCCCAGATGCGATATCGATGAAGAACAGGCCGAGAATGACGATCAGGTAGATGCCCAGATGGGTGAAAAACCCCTTGAGTTCCTCGGCGCGTTCGCGAGCCAATCGCCGGTTCCGCTCGATTGGGGTTTCCTGGTCGGAGGTCATGAAGTGTCCCTGATGAATGTGCCAACCGCTACGTCTTCCATGGTACCGGATGATGCCCGGCGCGGGCATGTCCGCGTTCCTCGCGCCTTCGGAGCACGCGCGCCCTGGACGCTCCGGCGGGTCCAACCTTCGGAGGAACCGGGTAGACTTGGAACTGGAACACGCGACCTCAGCATCCGCGAAGCGACGCACCGAAAGACCATTCATGACCGATTACCACGATATCGAGAGCCGGGAGGACATCATCCGGCTGGTGACCACGTTCTACGGCACGTTGTTCGAGGACCCGGTGCTGGGGCCGATTTTCCGGGATGTGGCGAAGGTGGACCTTTCCAAACACATCCCGACCTTCGCCGATTTCTGGGAAAATATCCTGTTCCAGACCGGAGCCTACCGGGGCGGTCTGATGGCGGCGCACATCAAGGTTCACCTGATGGAACCGCTCAATACGGGCCACCTCCAGCGCTGGCTGAATACCTGGGAGACCACCGTCGACAACCTGTTCGCCGGGCCGCGCGCCAACCACGCCAAGGTCCAGGCCGGCCGCGTGGGAGTGAACATGATCCAGCGCCTGGCGATCTTCGACCAGCAGCAGTCGCTGATGGCGGTGGACAACATGCCGCGCGGGATCATTCCCGGCCGTCGATGATCCCGTTTGAAGAGCCGGAGCGAGTCAGGCGCCCTGGCGGGTGAACGTCGCCTGCGTGACGCCGGCCGGCGAGGAATTCGCGAATCGCGGTCGAGCCACCGCTGGGGCAATCCCCGGCACGATTTATTGCCACCATGGAATGGCACTCCTAGAATGACCCCAAGATCACCCAGGGAATGGCAGCCGTTTGGTGCTCCATCGCGCGGGCGACTTG
>CAZUPA010000190.1:0-3451 GCA_964622205.1 uncultured Sphaerobacteraceae bacterium | reverse complement strand
GGCGACTTGTTGTAAGGGATGAACCCATGCCCGCTCCCGTTTTCCGGAAGACCGATGGCCCCATCAACACCCTTATCAACGACTGGGCCGTTGTGCCGCTGGTGGATGCCGGCGAGAAGTATGCCCAGGCTCGTTGGCTCAGCGAAGAGAACGTTGCCCACGGGTCGTTCGAGTTGCCGCAGTGGAACATCGCCAACCGGCCGTAACTCCCGACGACACACCGGATACCGTGGCCATGCCCCTGTGAAGCTATCCGGGGGCATGGCTGTCCTTACCGCATGGAGCACCACGCATGGGCACCCCACTCCACCTGGCCGAACCATACGCCTCGGCCCTGCGCGAGGCCGTCGCCTACCTCAATGAACGCTACAACCCAATCGGAGTCGTGACGAGCGGCACGATCATCCGGGGAACGGCTCAGGCCGCCAGCGATCTCGACATCGTCGCGATTCATGAGAAGCCATGGCGACAGCGTTCGCAACGGTTCTTCAACGGCGTGCCCGCCGACATGTTCGTGAACCCCGAATACAGAATCCGCGATGGAATGAGGAGCGATGCGGCGGCGGGCCGGCCCGTGATGGCGCACATGCTGGCGACCGGGGTTGTCCTACACGACCCCACGGGGATCATGGCGGACCTGCGGGTTGAGGCGAAGGCAACGCTCAAGGCCGGCCCCCGGGTGAGCGCCGCCAGCATGACGTTCCGGAGGTACGCGATCGCGACCGCGTTCGAGGATGCGGTCGACATTCGCGAAATCGACGAGGGCCGGGCGCATTCGCTACTCACCGAGGCACTGGTGGAAGCGGTGAAGTGGCATTTCCTGGATCTGGGGAAATGGCTGCCGCGGTCGAAAGCCCTGCTGACCGACCTTGACGCGCTCGATCCCGACCTTGGGCGGGAAGTGAGAATGGCGCTCCGCCCGGGACCGCTACACGAGCGAATGGGTATCGCCACGAGTGTCATGGAACGGACGGTTGGCGTGACCGGTTTCTTCGAATGGGACAGCGAACCGGAAACCATTCCGCCAACCGGGTAGCGACGCGGCTTCTGGACCAACAACCACCAAGGCGCGCCGATACGCACCGGGTTGCCCTGATATTTGTCATGGTGCACGGCGACAACCATTACGCGCTCGACGTTCGGGATTTCGGGCTGGCCGCGGCCCCGAACGGCCGCGTGATCAGGCTCGAGTCGTACAAGGGTGTCTACTCCGAGCGAAAGATCGTTGGCTACACCTGGTTTGTCGGGCCGGAAGAACAGCCCTCGCCGGTGTTCTTCGGGGATGCGCTGTCGGAGATCGAGCGGTTCCTGTGGGATGAGGTTGACCGGCAGGATACGGGCGAGGCCGAGCTTCCGTTCCTGCTCGGGGTCGGGCAGGGCGGCATCATGGCACTGGCGGCGGCGGGCGCGGTTCCCGACCTGCGCTCTGGCGTGATCGCCGTCGACGCGTTCCTGCCAGTGGTCCCGGGTTGGGAGCCTCCGCTGGCGCCGCTCGACGGGCTGCCGATCCTGCTGGTGGAGCGGGAAGGCGCGGCGCCCGCGCCGGCCGGCGTTCTGGCCGGGTCGGACCTGGTGGAAACGCTTCGCGCATGGGGCGCGGCCGTGGAGACCGCGACCGTTCCCGACGCTGGTGTTCCCAGTGAGCAGATGGCGAGCTGGGTTTCGCGGCGGACGGTGCGATACCGGGCGTCCAATGGCGATCAGTGAGGGACGAATCCAGCATCCTGACCCAATCGGCCCACCGCCAGGCCACTGCTCCGATGCTATGATCGAAGTGGAGGACACCGTACTGGAAAGCCGGGAGGCACGTGATGAGGCGGCCGGACATGCGACATGGGTGAGAACCGGCGAGACGTTGCGAGCCGGATCGTCACCGGAATGCCGAAATTCGGGTCATGGGCCGCGGCGATCAACGAGTACGAAACGCCCTTCGGCAGGATTGGGTACCGGCAACTCGAGCTGTTGTGGGCGATGCGCCACGACCTGTTCGCTGAGAACCGCGCGACACCGAGCGCGGTGGCGGCGTATTTCCAGGTGCAGCCCAGCGTGGTAACGCGGATCATCGCGAAGCTCGAGGCAAGCGGTTTTGTGACGCGCAATGGCGATCCCGAAGACGGCCGGAGCTTCCACATCGAGATCACGGACCGTGGAATCGAACTCAGCAGGTACGTCGAGGAGATCTACAACCAGGAAGTGCTCGACGAACTGGCTCAGCTCAATGATGACGAGGTCGAGGAACTGGGCCGGGCGGTGGAGACATTGGACCGGATCGGCGGAAACCTCCTCAACAAGCGGCGAGCGATGATCCACGGCCAACGAGGCAAATCGTCCATCGAATGAACCCAATCCCGCGGCAACGTCGACGGCCAGGTTCGCTGAATTGCGAACCTGGCCGTTGTCGCGTGCGTGGCTATGCGCTGGCCGGTGCGCTCCAGGTCCAGTCGCGGATGTCGGGCGGATCCTCGAAGTGCTGCCGGGCATACGCCTCCGAGTGCCCGATCAGGCGTTCGAGCTCGGAGATATGGCCGTCGGCTTCCTGGCTGAGGCTGGGCGAGCGGCGGATGGCTTCGATGCAGAGGTGGTATCGGCTCATCTCGTTGAGCACCACCATGTTGAACGGCGTCGTCGTGGTGCCCTGCTCGTTGAAGCCCCGGACGTGGAAGCGTGGCGCGTTCACGCGGCCATGGACGATTTCGTGGATCGCGCGCTGATAGCCGTGGAAGGCGAAAATCACCGGGCGGTCGGCGGTGAAGAGATCGACGAAGCGCGTCTCGTCCATGCCGTGGGGATGGACGGCGGGCGGGAAGAGCGTCATGAGGTCGACCACGTTGACGACCCGGAGGCGAAGGCTGGGGATATTCTCCTGGAGCCATTGCGACGCGGCGAGGATTTCCATGGTGGGGACGTCGCCAGCGGCGGCGAGCACGACGTCGGGCTCCTCCTCTCCCTCGTTGCCGGCCCACTCCCATGTCGATGCCCCGATGGCGCAGTGCTCAACGGCGGCGTCCATGTCGAGGTACTGGAGGTGGGGTTGCTTGTCGGACACGATGAGGTTCACGTAGTTGCGGCTGCGGAGGCAATGGTCGGCGACCGAGAGGAGGGTGTTCGAATCGGGCGGCAGGTAGATGCGGGAGACGGTGCCACGCTTCGAGAGCATGACATCGACCAGGCCGGGGCCCTGGTGACTGAACCCGTTGTGGTCGTTTCGCCAGCAGGTCGAGGAGAGGAGAATGTTGAGAGAAGGCACGCGCTCGCGCCAGGGGAGTTCATTGGCCTCCTGGAGCCACTTCGCGTGCTGGATGGTCATGGAGGCGGAGACCATGGCGAAGGCCTCGTAGGTCACATAAAGCCCATGCCGTCCGGTCAGGTTGTAGCCTTCCAGCCAGCCTTCGCAGAGGTGTTCGCTGAGGACTTCCATGACGCGGCCATCGACCGCGAGCTTGTTGTCGAT
>CAZUPA010000189.1:0-5400 GCA_964622205.1 uncultured Sphaerobacteraceae bacterium | reverse complement strand
ACCGTGTAGGTGGAATAGCCGGGGCCGCCCCTGGTCATGACGAGCGGGGTAACGATGTTCTGGCCGGCGTTGATGATGGCGAGGATGAACAGGAGCTTGAACTGCGCCATCACCATCGGGATTTCGATGCTGAAGAGGCGTCGCCAGCCGGACGCGCCATCGAGTTCGGCCGCCTCCATCACCTCGGTGGAGATGTTCTGGAGCCCGGCGTAGAAGATGAGCATGTTGAACGCGCTGATCCAGGGGAAGCCCATGAACGCGAGCGCGTAGAGGGCGGTGTCGGGGCTGCCAATCCAGTAGCGGGTGAGGTGTTCGAGCCCAACCATTTCGAGGATGGTGTTGATCAGGCCGTCGCCTTCGTAGTAGTAGCGCCAGAGCAGGATGGTCACGATAAAGGGAACGATGATGGGTATGACAAAGATCGAGCGGAAGATGTATTTCGCGCGGTCGCGGGTCAGGTGGAAGATGAGGGCGGCGACCACGAAGGCTGGCACAATCGCGAACAGGATTTCGAAGAAAGCGAGGATCAGGTTGTTCCTGATCGCTGTTTCGAGGATGAAGTCGTCCATCGCGCGGCGGAAGTTGTCGAGGCCGACCCAGGTTGGGTTGTTGAACCCGTCCCAGCGGGTGAAGCCGCCGGTGAGGGCGCGATAGGCGGGGTAGTAGGAGAAGTACCCGATGAAGATAAAGGTGGGGAGGATCATCAGGTACGCCGACAGGTAACGCGACCACCGATCGCGCGTGCGGGCGGTGATGGCGTGATGCCTGGCCTCCTGGCCAGTTAGCAGCTCGTCGGATGCCATGGGAACCTCTTGATTGTGTCTCTGGGAACGTGAGACCGGGAGGTGTCTCTCACGTGACTCCTCCCGGCCGATCCGTGCATGTGTCGCGGGCGATCAGCCGCCCATGCAGGTGCTGATGTCGATGTCCGGGTTGGCCTGCTCGAACTCAGTGACCGCCCGGTCGAGTTCGGCCTGGAGCATCTGGTTGACCTGATCCTCATCCAGGTTGCCGGAGAGGTACAGGCCAAAGTGCTTCTGCATGTTCGTGTTGAGCGAGGCGCTGGAGTTGCCAAGGTTAATGACGCGCAGTCCCTGGTTGGCCTGCTCGGCGAAGGTTTCCAGGCCCGGATTCGGGGTGGTGCCGGTCAGCGTGGGCGCGAACGAACCGAGTTCGTTGACCACGGATTCCACGACTTGCGGGGTGCCGATGTAGCGGAGGAAGTCGAGGACGGCTTCGGCCTTGCCTTCTTCTTCCATCGTCGTGTTCGATTCCGGGGTGGAAACGGCGTACTGGTAGGCGGCGAAGGGACCACCGACCACGGCGGAGACATCGGTGCCGGTGGCGAATTCGATGTCGTCGGTGGTGAGGATGGGGAAGCTGAAGGCTCCAAGCTCGAACTCGATGCCGATGGTCTGCAGGTTGCGGGGAATCCAGCTTCCGCTGTACATGATGGCGGTCTTGCCGGTGGCGAAGTCGGCCTCGATGTTCTCGGCGGCGATGCCTGGCTCCTGCGCCGAGTATTCCTGCGATCCGAGGTCGGTGAAGGCTTTCCACATTGGGAGCCAGCCAAGGAAGCGGGGATCCTCGGTGGAGAGGTACCCGGCCTTGATGGCGGCGGCTTCGTCCTGCGCGGATTGGCCCGGTGTTCCGTCGCAGCCGGTCAGCAGTTCGTAGTCGGCGGAGTAGAAATCCGACCAGAAGTGCCGGCCGAACCAGGTCAGGTAGTACTCACCGGCGAACGGGGTGATTCCGGCGTCGCTGAGGGCCTGCGCGGCCGCCATGATTTCGGACCAGGTGGTAGGGGCTTCGGTGATGCCGGCCTGGTTGAAGAGGTCGACGTTGTAAAAGAACGCGGTGCCAACAAAGTCGCCGTTCAGGACAAAGATCTCGCCGCCGGGGGCGGTCATGTAGGCCTGGACGGTGGGGTTGAGGACGTCGTTCCAGGCGGTGTTGCCTTCGATGTAGGGATTGGGCTCGGCGAAGGCGGAGACGAGGTCGACTCCGATGCCCTTGGGGAGCACGCCGTTGATCTGCGGTCCCTGCACCCAGAAGATGTCATACAGTTCGCGGCCGGAGGCCTTCACGCGGATGGTTTGCAGGTAGTCGGTGAATTCCTCGTCGATGAACCGGATGGTGATGCCTGGGTGCTCGGCCTGGTAGGCGTCGGCGGCCTCCTGGAAGGCCGTGAGCTGGTTGGCGTTCGGCAGTTGCGAGTTCGGCGTGTAGGCCTGGGCGTAGAAGGTGATCTCACCCTGCCAGCCGGAGTCCTGGGCGGTGGCTCCGCGGCCCAGGGGGCTCGCGATCGCCGCCCCGGCGACGGCGGCCGTCCCGGTCTGCACCACCTTGCGGCGGCTGATGGAGTGCGTGGCGGCTCGGGCGATGGAGTTTAAACGGGTCATGCGGCTCTCCTCATCGTGTACGAGGCGGATATCGAATCACACACGACTCCAGGGGCCGGATCGGCCCTGGGGGACAGTACAAACGGGGCTGGTGAGAGACCGGGGAAGCCTGCCCGGATTCAGCGTGTATATGCGGGAGATACATTCCCAATGGCGGCCGCTGACGAGCCTGGCGTTTGCGATTGTGTGACTTGGGCGCACTGTACCACCTGACCCAATGTTGGGCAATACGTGCTCCCGGCACGCTTGCCGGGCGCGCTCAGTTGGCGGTGAGGATGCGTTCGAGGAACCGCTGGGTGCGGGGGTGCTGGGGGTTGTCGAAGAACGATTTGGGCTCGCCCTGTTCGATGATCTCGCCGGCGTCGAGGAAGGCGACCTGGTCGGCGATGTTGCGGGCGAAGCCCATCTGGTGGGTGGCGAGGATCATGGTCATGCCGAGCGACTTCAGTTCGACGATGATGTCCAGCACCTCGCCGACCATCTCGGGGTCGAGCGCGGAGGTGATTTCGTCGAGCAGCAGGAGTTCGGGCTTCATGGCGAGCGCGCGGATGACCGCCACGCGCTGTTGCTGGCCGCCGGAGAGGCGGTCGGGGTACTCCTTCGCCTTGTCGGCCAGGCCAAAGCGTTCAAGGAGGGATTCGGCCGTCTCGCGGGCCTCGGCTCGGGAGATGCCGAGCACCTTACGCGGGGCGAGCGTGATGTTCTGCATCACGTTCATGTGCGGAAAGAGATTGTAGGACTGGAAGACCATGCCGACGCGGCGGCGGATGGCGTCGGCGTTGCCGCGCATGTGGACGAGGTTGTCGCCGCGCAGCAGGATGTCGCCGGCCTGGATTTCCTCCAGCAGGTTCGTGCAGCGCAGGAGGGTGGATTTGCCGCAGCCCGACGCGCCGATCAGGCAGGTGACGGTGTGTTCCTCGATATCGAGATGGATGTTCTTCAGCACCACGTTCTGGCCGTAGGCCTTGTACACGCCTTCGTAGCGCAGGAATGGCAACCGTTCGCTCATACGTCACCTCCAACGGCGCGGAGTTTGGCCGACCGGGAGAGAAGGTAGTCGGTCAGGCGGGCCAGCGGGACGGTGATGGCGATGAAGAGCAACGCCGCGACGAGGTAGCTGGTGTAGTTGAAGTTCAGGGCCGAGTAAATCTGGGCCTGGCGGGTGGCTTCGAGCGGGCCGATGGCGGACACCAGCGAGGTTTCCTTCTGGAGGGCGACGAATCCGCTGAGCAGCGGCGGGATGACGGCTTTCACGCCCTGCGGGAGCACTACGTAGACGAACGTCCGGGAGCCGCTTAGGCCAAGCGAGCGGGCGGCGGCGCGCTGGCTGGGATGAACCGATTCGATGCCGGCGCGAAAGGTTTCGGCGGTGTAGGCCGCCGAGGTGATGATGCAGGCGACCGTGCCCCAGAACACCGGGGAACTGGGAAGGCTTTCGATGCGGAGGCCGGGCACCCCGAAACCGAGCATGAAGATCACCAGCAGCGCCGGGGCGCCGCGGAAGAAGTCGATGTAGACGATGGCGATGGCGCGAAGCGGGAAGAGCACCGGGTTGGTGCTGACGCGGATCACCGCGAGCAACAGGCCGATGGCGAGGACAATTGGTTCGGCGATCAGGAAGATGCGGATGTTGAGTTTGAACCCCTCCAGCACCTTGGGCCAGGCGTCCTTGAAATCCGGCCAACTGAAGAAGGCCTGGCGAACGGATTGCCAGCCTTCGGACTGGGCAAGGAACCAGGCGAAGCCGCCGAAGAGCACGAGCGTGCTGACCAGCGCGATCGCCAGCGAGCGGAGCAGGGCGGCCTGCCTCCAGGCCGGGGGTGTCGCGAGCAGGCGATCGAGTTCTTCGGGCGAGAGGGGAGGACGCCGGTTCGAGGCTTCGCTACTCATGCATGCGTATCCGTGAAGGCGAACCGGGCGATCTCACACCCTGACCTTTCGGGAGGCCGGGGCGCCTCGCCAATCTGGCGAGGCGCCCCCGGATCGTGTGTTGGGCCAGGTGGCCCGCGAGTCCTATTCCGTGTAGGTCCGCAGGTCGTCCGGAATCGGCAGCCATTCGGCCACCAGGGCCTCGTGCGTGCCGTCCGCCTTCAGCGAGGCGATGGCCGCGTTGAGGTATGGAATGAGCGGGCTGTCGAGTTCGGTGACGAGGCCCATGCCATCGCCGACCGCTCCGGGGAGGATGCCGCCGATCGCCAGCCCCTCGAACTGGATGGTGGTGATGTAGATGGCGTTCTGCAGGTTCTGGATGTTGCCATCGACCGTGCCGTTGTCCAGCGCGGTGATGGAGTCCGCGTTGGTGTCATAGACGAGGATGTCCTGCTCGGGGGCGATGGTGTCGGTGAGGTACGAGTGGAACGTGGTGCCGACCTGGGTTGACCACTTGAACGGGCGAAGTTCGGCGATCGAGGTGGCTTCGAGCACTGGGGAATCGGCTTTCGCGATCGTCACCAGCGGGTCGTTGTAATAGGAGTCGCTGAAGCCCACGGCGCGGGCGCGTTCCTCGGTGATCGAGACCTCGGTGATGTAGAAGTCGAACGGCTTCGGGCCGGGGGCGTAGGAGGCGTTGAACGAGGTGTAGCCCCACTCGACCTGGTCGGCGGTGAAGCCGAGCCGCTCGGCGATGGCGTAGGCCAGCGCGCCTTCGAAGCCCTGGCCGTTGGAGGGATCGTTGTCCACGAACCACGGCTCGTAGAGCGGCTGGTCGGCGTGGATGATGAGCTTGCCTTCCTCGCGCAGCGGGAGAACCGAGATATCGCCGATTTCGACGGACGGACTGGCGACGGGGGACGCTTCCTGAGCCAGGCCAGTGAGCCCAGCGCGGGCGAGAGCGGCGGCGGTCGCCGCGCCACCCGTGACCTGAATGAGTTTCCGACGCGTTGTCATGTGCCTACCTCCGGGAACATCGAGCCGCGTCGTGCCCCAGCCGGGCGCGAATCGCGGGCGAGCGAACTGTATGTAGCCATACTACACAACTGGAAGCTTCCCGCCATCTTGC
>CAZUPA010000188.1:0-5423 GCA_964622205.1 uncultured Sphaerobacteraceae bacterium | reverse complement strand
CTGCTGGTCGGCAACATGCTGACCCACTACCCGGACCTGTTCGGGGCGGTGGTCTGCCAGGTGCCACTGCTGGACATGAAGCGCTACACCGCGCTTTCGGCCGGCACGTCATGGATCGCGGAGTACGGTGACCCGAACGTTCCCGGCGACTGGGCGTTCATCCAGACATTCTCGCCCTATCACAACCTGCGCGAGGACGTGGACTACCCGGCGGTGCTCTTCTACACGGCCACCAGCGACGACCGGGTTGGGCCGGTACAGGCGCGGAAGATGGCCGCCCGGATGCAGGACCGGGGCATCGACGACGTGCTGTTCTACGAGAACCGCGAGGGCGGTCACGCCGGCTCGGCCGACAACGCCCAGCGCGCGCACATGATGGGCATGACCTACGAGTTCCTGGCCGACCACCTGATCGGCGACGCCGGGAAGTGACTGTCGCACGACTCCCGGTTATCTCGCCCATTCACCGCTCGGGAAAGATTTCGCAAGCCACAAGAAGTCACCCAGCGACATCCGGGGCACACTTGCCGTGGCTGGTTCCTCCACCGGAACCAGCCACGGCTTGACCACATCAATCGGCATTCGAGGAGGACCCCGTGGCGGAAGTCAGCACCTATTTCAACTTCGATGGCAACACCGAGGAAGCGTTCGAGTTCTACAAATCCGTGTTCGGCGGCGAGTACGTGGGTACTGGCCTCACTCGCTTTGGTGACGTTCCGGGCGACGGACCAGTGCCGGACGAGATCAGGAACCTCGTGATCAACGTGGGTCTGAGGATTCTCGGCGGGCACCTGCTGATGGGCACCGACGCCGTGGAGGGCATGGGCCAGTCCTTCATTCGTGGCAGCGATGTCTCGATCTGTCTCCATCCGGAGAGCAGGGAAGAGGCTGATTCGCTGTTCGCGGCGCTGTCGGAAGGCGGCGTGGTGGAGATGCCGATGGCCGACCAGTTCTGGGGTGACTACTACGGGACATTCACCGACAGGTTCGGCAAGAACTGGATGATCAACTACACGCCCGCCTCGTAACGATCTCCCGCGAAACGACCAACGGCGGCCCGGAAGCGTTTCCGGGCCGCCGTTTTGCCTTCCCACTACCCGTGGCGAGCGGAACTGGAGCCGGTTACGGCCGCGAACGCGCCGAGCAGGATGTAGACCACGCCCGTGAACGTGTCCCGCTGCCGCGCGACCCGCTCGCGGGTGCTCAGCCACGATCCGATCGAGCCGCTGGCGAAGGCGTAGACCATGTCCGACGTGAGGGCGATGGCCAGAAAGACCCCGCCCAGCGCCAGAATCTGGATGGTGGAGGCGCCGCGCGCCGGATCGATGAACTGCGTCACGATGGCGCCGGGCGGCTCGTCCCGCGACGAGGTATCCGGGGTCTTCGCGATGCTGATCGCCGTCATCAGCAGCAGCGCGGCGAAAGCCAACGGTCTCGCGCGGAACGTCATCCTTCATTCGATGCGCGGAGGACATGGTATTGCTTCGTGGCGGCGATGGTTTCGACGCGCGGGAAAACGCGCTCCATGCGCTTGCCGTAAGCCAGAAACGCGTTGGCGACGACGATCAGCGAGCCACCGGCGGCGAGGCGGTCCGGGGCCTCGCTGATGAGACGGTCGGCCACCGTGTAGTCCGCCACCTTGCCGCGATGGAATGGCGGGTTGCTGACGACGAGGTCGTGCCGGGTGTCGCCCACCGCGTCAAAGACATCGCTGGCGAACGCGCGGCAGGTGGAGAGTTCCAGGCGACGGACGTTCTCCTTTGCCGCCTGGACCGCCAGCAGGTTGGCGTCCGTCATATCCACCGCCGTCGCGCCACGCATGGCCGCGACGATGCCGATCACCCCGGCGCCGCAGCCGATATCGAGCACACGGCCTTCGATCCGGTCCGGAAAAGCATCCAGCAACAGGCGGGTTCCGGCATCGACCTTCGCCCCGGCGAAGACACCCGACTGGGTGACAAGGTCGACTTGGCCATTCACGGTGTCTACCGCGAACGGCGTCCACGTGCCGGGCGCGATGCCCGGTGTCGCGGCCCACTCCGGCGGGGTCTCGGGAACGGATTCATTCGCGAACATGGCGTACCGCTGCTTCTGGCCGTAGCCCTCGCGCGAGGGATCGCCGAACAGCCGGGCGGCGTCGGAGATCACGGAGCGGATGCCTTCGGCGTTGGCGCCAGCGAGGTAGAGCCGCCCGCCGGGAGTCAACGCGGCGCGGGCTTCGAGCAGCCAGCGCCGGGCCAGGTCGCGATCCGGCGGCGAGAGGATCATCGCGCCCTCGACCGGCGGAACACGTGTACCCGGGTCACTGATGAGGACGGGCAGGCCCATACCCTCCTTGAACTCCCGAACATCCACGGGCTGCCAGTGAATCGTGGCCCCTGGCGAAGCGGCGACCAGATCGCGAACCAGTGACGCCGGACCGCCCGGCGCCAGCCACGAAGACACATCGTGGTTGGCGCGGGCATCGATCAGCAGTGGAATGGCGGGGTGATCGTGAGGCATCGGCGAAGGTCCGGCGGACGAGAGCGAATCGTCATCATGCACCCTACCATTCCCGCCCCGTTGATGACGACGAACCTTTCCTGACGGTTACTCGTCGAACCAGATCGGGTTGCTCCAGGCCAGGCGACCATCGGCGTCGACCACGGTGACGCGGACGTATGGCGTCTTCTCGCGCGGTGGGAGTTCCATCTCGGCGGATGTCCCACCGTCGCTGAAGGCGCGGCGGGACGTGGCGCCGGTCCCGGTGACGATCACGCGATTGACCGGCGAGGATTCCACACGGATGGAGTCTCCATCGATCTCGATGTTGTGGATCTCGGGTCCGGTGGAGGAATAGAAGTCCCCCGCCTTGAGCGCGGCGACCAGCGCGTCGGGTTCGAGCGATTCCGCCTTGACCTGCACCCAGCCACCGAAGGCATCGACGAACGTTCCGGCCGGGTTCTTGAAGTGCGCGTCATCGGCGGCGTTGAGGTTCACGCGGTGCCCCTTGTTAAGCAACACCTCGGCCTGGTGGAATCCCCATCCACGAAGCGGTCCAACCTCGGACGCGTGGTTGTAGACCTCGACCGCGTGGATGATATCGACCACCGCCAGGGCGTCCGCTTCCGAGACGGCATTCCAGTACGGGTGGGCGAGCGACACCCACGCGCCCGTCTCGTGGGCGCGACGCGCCACGGATGGGCCGGTTTCCTCCGGCGCGAGTTCGGGAAAGTCGAGTGGCAGGCCAACGGCGACGAGGTGCCACATCTCCCCGTTCTCCATCGCCGGGCCGTGAACCTCGGCCCCGAGGATGGTGATGAAATCGTCGCTATCGTAGGGCCGGGTGTCGGTGACCTTGATGAAGCCAGGCTCGCCCTTGCGGAAATGGGCGTTTGGCAGGAAGTGATCGGTCAGGGAGATGAAGTCATAGCCCTGGGACCGGTAGTCGTCCACCACCTGGTCTGGGGTGCGGGCGCCATCGGACATGGTGGAGTGGGTGTGGAGATTCCCACGGTAGAAGGAACCGGGTTTCGAGAAAGGCAGGTTGCTCACGCTCGTCCTCACGATTGTTAACGGCCAAAGCGGCATCGTACACGCCAATGGCCTGTATAGCGAGAGACACGCGGCGATGCGTCAATACATCGTGAACCGCCTGGACCGCCCACTGGTTGCCATCGGGGCTGGCGAAGGAGACGAAGAGACTTTACGCATGTTCCTGGACCTCGCGGGCCGCCGCGCCGGCGACCGGGCCTGGGGCGGTCGAACCGGCTACACCACGAACTTGCCGTCCTTGAGGAACGGGTCGCCATCGACGGTGACGATGCCACCGTCGCGGAGGTCGGCGATCATGTCCCAGTGAATGGCGGACTTGTTGAGGCTGCCGGTTTCCGGATAGCCGAGCCCGACCGCCATGTGGACGGTGCCACCAATCTTCTCGTCGAACAGGATGTTTTTCGTGAAGGTGGTGATGTCGAAGTTGGTGCCAAAGGCGAATTCGCCGAGGTACCGCGCGCCGGCATCGGTGTCGAGTTGCTGAATGAGGTAGTCCTCGTTCTTCGAGGCGGTGGCGTCGACCACCTTGCCGTTCTCGAATCGCAGGCGAATGTCCTCGATCTGGCGGCCGGCGGTGACGACCGGAAATGAGAACCGGATCGTCCCGTTCACCGAATCCTCGACCGGACCTGTGAAAATCTCGCCGCTTGGGAAGTTGCGCTTGCCGTCGGAGTTGATCCAGGTACGTCCTTCGATCGAGAGAGTGAGATCGATGTCCGTGCCCTTGAGGTGAACGTCCTTGCGGCCATCGAGCCAGTCGATGAGGCGCTGTTGCTCTTCCTTCAACTCAAGCCAGGCCGCCACCGGATC
The DNA here is from genome assembly GCA_964622205.1 of uncultured Sphaerobacteraceae bacterium. Taxonomy (GTDB): domain Bacteria; phylum Chloroflexota; class Chloroflexia; order Thermomicrobiales; family UBA6265; genus JACCYX01. The sequence goes on along the minus strand of CAZUPA010000188.1, from coordinate 1,079 downwards.
GTCGCGGTCGAGCTTGCAGGCCGAGAGCACGAAGTCGGTGTACGCCTCGGTGTCCATGTCGGCGTCCTGGGCATACGCATCGGTCGGGAACAGGGTGAGGGTCCAATCCATACTGCCGTCGGCCGCGCGATCCATGAACGACTCGAACAGTTCACGACGGGCTCCACCGTACAACGCCTGCCGCTTGGGATCGACCGCCGACATGCGCCTGGTGTTGGTTTCGGCGCGGATGTTAATGACGACGTCGGCCTCTTCGCGGACGTAGCGCTCGATCGGCGAAATGAACGCAAGTTGCTCGTCGCTGCCTTCGAGCAGCAGGTCGGAGGCGGTCCCCTCTGGGGTGACCATTACAACCGGGAACCCTCCACGGCGGATCACCTCGCGATGCACGGCGCGCACCAGATCCTCGGCGGCGGGTTGCCCCATGATCGCCACCGTCTGCCCCGGCTGAACCTCCACCGAGTATCCCGTCAACGCCTTCGCCCACTTTTCGATTCGCGGATCGGCCATGCATGCTCCCCTGGATGAGATAACGTGAACCACCGGTTCGACCTGCCCGCGGGACGGCCCGTGCCAGGCAGGAACGATGTCTCTCAGCATTCTCCCATGCTCGCCGCGTCACAAGAAATCCAGATTGGGCGGTTGGTGCCGAAACATCGTCCGGACCGCCACGACAGAGCCGATATGAGCCGGTCAAATATGAACGTACACACATATCAGCACGTCGTCGTGCTCAACCACGCGCGAAAGGTTCACATCGCCCAACGGGAAAGCCGAACGGACACCTACCCGAACCATGGGCATGCGGTTTACAGTGAGTTCCGGGAAGAGTCGGATGGCCGACTTGGCAACCTGGCAGCCCGTGCCCCGCACGCCAGGATTGCCACTTGGGAGTGGAAGGGAGCTGGTCGAATGCTGACGCTTCGGGAAGCGCGGCTCAGGCGACGAATGTCGCAGCAATCGTTGGCCGACCGTGCCGGTGTGGCACGGGTGACGGTCTCGCAGATCGAGCTTGGAAAATCCGGCCCGCGCCCGCACATCGCGCGGCGACTGGCCGAAGCGCTCGATTTCCAGCCGTC
>CAZUPA010000187.1:0-5449 GCA_964622205.1 uncultured Sphaerobacteraceae bacterium | reverse complement strand
TCGGGGGCGATGACATCGTGACCGCGGTCGCGCAGTTCGCGCTCGCCCAGATGCCAGTACCAGCCGACATCGCCAGCGCCGTGAATGAGGGCGAAGGTCGCCATGCCGCGGAACTCCTTGTGTGAGGGACGAAGGCGAGATGAAGAAGCCGGAGGGGCGGGCGATCAGGCCTGGCTGAAGCGGCGGGCGGAACGGGCGCGGGCCTTCGCGGCCTCGATCTCGCGATTGCGGGGCTCGGCCGTGGTCTCCAGTTGCTGGAGCAGGCGCTCGGCAATCTGGGTAATATCGGCGACGGCGGTGTTGAATGCGGCCTCGTTGGCTTGCGACGGCTTGGTGAAGCCGCTGATCTTGCGCACGAACTGGAGTGCGGCGGCTTCGATTTCCATCCCGGTGGCGGGCGGTTCGAAGTTGAAGAGCGGTCGGATGTTGCGGCACATGATTTGACTCCCTAACGATGGGCCTTCGTCGCGGGCAGTGGCGCGGCGCGAGCCTCGTTGACGACTCCATTCTGCGTCGAAAGGTCAAGCGACGGCTTCTTTCAGCTTGCGGCTCGAGCGGGCTCCCACCCGGAAAGGCGGGTATTGTGATTTTCGTCACGAATTGCTATGGTGATCGAAAGCGGACGATGAGGTCCGCGGAAAGCACGTCCGGCAGCGGCTTCGTTGGGGTCAAACCGGTAACCGGGCGGGCAAAGGGCAACGATCATGCTCGACAAGACCCTCACCCCAACCGTTCCAGACTCCAGGCCACACGTCGTGATCATCGGTGGTGGATTTGGCGGGCTCAACGCCGCCAAGGCCCTGCGCAAAGCGCCGGTTCGCGTGACGGTGGTGGACAAACGGAACTTCCACCTCTTTCAACCCCTCCTGTACCAGGTCGCCACGGCCTCCCTCTCGCCTTCGGATATCGCCTATCCGATCCGGGCGATTCTCCGTAAACAGTCCAACGTCACCGTCCTGCTGGACGAGGTGACTGGCATTGATATCGATCGCCAGGCGGTGACGCTTGGCGAAGGAACGCTGTCGTACGACTTTCTGGTCGTGGCCGCCGGTTCGCAAGGCACGTGGTTCGGCCATGACGAGTGGGCGCCGCACGCGCCAGGCCTGAAGTCAATGGAGGAAGCGCTCGACATCCGCCAGCGCGTGTTCTCCGCGTTCGAGTCGGCCGAGCGGGAGATGGATCCGGTCCGGCGAGCAGCGCTGCTGACCTTCGTGGTGGTGGGCGGCGGGCCGACCGGGGTGGAGCTGGCTGGATCGTTGGCGGAAATCTCGCGGCAGACCCTGCGAGAGAACTTCCGGACCTTCGACCCGGCGACCGCCCGGATCGTGCTGGTGGAAGGCGGGGATGTGCTGCTGCGCGGCTATCCCAACCGGCTTTCGAGGGCGGCCCAGCGATCGCTGGAGCGGCTGGGCGTGGAGGTGCGGACGAACGCCCGCGTCACCAGCATCGATGGCGACACGGTGACGCTTGGCGACGAGACAATTGAGACGAAGACCGTGCTTTGGGGGGCGGGCGTGACCGGTCAACCGATCGGAGCATCGCTGGGCGTGGAGTTGGTTTCCGGCAACCGCGTTCCCGTAATGCCGTCGCTGGCGCTGAGCGGTCACCCGAACGTGTACGTGGTGGGTGACCTGGCGGCGATGGACGACGGAAAGGGCGGCTACCTGCCAGGCGTTGCCCAGGTAGCGATGCAGGGTGGAAAGCACGCCGCGAAGAACATCCTGCGCACGCTGAACGGCGGTTCGCCAAAGCCGTTCCACTACTTCGACAAGGGCACGATGGCGACGATCGGCTGGAACCGGGCGGTGGCGGACATTGGGCCGGTTCACCTGAGCGGATTTCCGGCCTGGTTCATCTGGGCGACGATCCACATCGCCTTCCTGGTTGGCTACCGCAGCCGGTTCAGCGTGATGTGGCAGTGGTCGTGGGCCTACCTGACGCGGAACCGGAGTTCGCGGCTGATCATCGGCAACGAGGTCCCGCCGCGGGAAGAAACTCCACGCCACCAGGCGGCGTCGCTGGCGGCGGGCGAGTGACCTGACCGGCGGAACGGCTGGCCCGTCCTATCCGGAAGCGATTCCGGCGTGGACCGCCAGCACCGCCGCGCCATCGAGACAAACGTTGGACGAGAGGTCGCGAGAGAAGATGACCTGGGGCTGGGGGCAGGGGATGCCCGCCAGTCTCGCGGCGATTGCGCGGCGGTAGGCGGCGAGTTCGAAGTTGCCGCCGTGGTAGACGACGGCTCCATCAGGTGAGGGTGCGAATCCGTAGCGCTCGATGATGCCCGCGGTGGCGTGGGCGAGCGCCAGCGCGGACGTCTCGTAGAGCAGCGTTGCAAGAGAGTCGCCCCGCTCCCACATCGCTCCGAGGGCGACGCCATCGGCCGCTTCGCCAGTTTGGCGCTGGTAGAGGTCCTCGATGCCGGCCCGGGCGGCGGTTACCCGTTCGAGGCAGACGTAGTCCTTGCCCTCGACGTTGCAGCGCCAGACCTGGCCGAGTGGGTTGAGGGGATCGACGAGTGGAACGTGGGCGGCTTCGACATGGATGGCCACGCCGTTGGCGATGACCGATGCGCCAAGACCGCTGCCGCAGATGAAGAAGGCGATATCGCGGAACGCATTTCCCTTTAATGCGAGGAGCGTGCTGGCCCCGCAAATCCCGGCGACGGTGTCGTTGGCGACGAACGATTTGCCGGGGAAGAGGCGGGCGTAGTCGGCGCCGTGGGCCTGGCTGAATTCCCGGAAGAAGATCGGGAGGTTGACCGTGCGGCTGATGACCGTGCCTTCGAGCCGGGTGGCGGAGGAAATGCCGACCGGGATGCCGCCGGAGGCGGCTTCTTCGGCGAGCCGTTCGAGGAAGGTTAGGTAGCCCGCGCCTCCACGTGCCTGGAGGACCTCCCCGGGACCCTGGGTGAGGACGCCATTTTCGATGGTGTAGGTGGCGCGCCGGATCTTGTCGCCGCCGATGTCGACGGCGATTACCTGCTGGTTGTCCCGCATGGCGCGGGCAACCTGGGTGGGGTCGAACGGGAAGGCGGGGTGGGTGAGCAGGTGATCGCCTTGATAGAGGGCGAGCTGCTCCGGAACGTGAGCCGGCAGTGACTCAAGGGGTGGAATCATCAAGGTTGCGACGCGCCCTCCAATTATACGTAATCTGGTGAACTCCTTCGGGAATCCGGTCGTGGCGCGGACGATCCGCCTCCGGCGCGACCGGTCCATCCCACCAGATTCACAACGCATCCGGCCGGAGTCGGTATCAACCTTCGTCGCCGGCAGGTTCATCATCCGGGAACTGCACGCCATACGGGCGGCTGCAATAGTCGTAGAGATACGAGGCGTACCCCGCGCGATCCGGATCGGTAAACCCGCGGCTATCGGCCTTGATCTCCGAGAACTGGATCATGAAGTTGACGTCGCCGTTCCGGTAGTGGAAGTACAGGCTCCAGCGCTCGTCCCGCTCCAGCAGGGCGAAGTCGCTGTGCAGCCGGCCCCGGTTGGCCTGCAGGTGGGCGTAGGCGTGTTCGAGGTTGTCCACCACGAACCCCAGGTGATGCCAGGCCGAGGGCCGATCGGGCGCCAGCGGCTCGGTGGAGCCGGCATCGAACAGGAAGAGGGCGGTTGGCCCGGTGGCGAGCACGGTGATGTGCGGGTCGTGCCGCATTTCCCGCATGCCAACCACATTAATAAAGAAGTCGCGGGCATCTTCCCGGTCGGCCATGGCGACGGCCAGGTGATCGAAGCCGACGGTCTTCCAGGGGCCCGGCGTTCCGGCGATCGGCGAAGAACGTGTGACGATGTCGGTGGTGCCGTGGTGATCGGCTAGCTGACCGATGAAGTTGTCGGCGAAGATTTCGTCGCCAGCGGGGGAGGCGAAGGTCAGGCGACACCCGGCCGTGACGACTTCCGGGAGGGCGATGTGGAAGGCCTGATGCACGATGTCTCCGCGACGCGCATCCACTTCATACACCTGGTCGTCGAGGAGAAACCGAACGGTGGTGAGTTCATTTGGCCGGGCTACCGCCATGGTTACGGTCCTTTGGTTATACATACGCCAGGCGGATCAAGTGTTCGCGCCCGCCACATCGAAGTGTCATGAAACTCGAGCTATCGCCGACAAGCCCGGGAGCGGTGAATCAGGTTTGTACACCCAACGAGGGCGCGCGATCCGCGCGGCGGGTTCAGCCGTGGATAACCCGGTCTCGATTCTACGATGTTTCGTTGGAGAACTGGATTGGCCGGAAGGGCAGGCGATTGCTGGGCAAGGAGGGAAATGGAGGCGGTCGGCAGTGCCAATGAGGCGCCGGGCGAAGATGTCTCCGCCCGGCGAGTGACGGTGGTTAGCCGAAGAACGGCTCGAACCACTCGTCGGGGAGTTCGAGACCGAAGCCGGGGGCGTCGTTCGGGACGAGGTAGCCGTCCTTGGGGATGGCCTGGCCCGGCAGCCGCCAGCCTTCTTCCAGCGGAACGCCCGGAGGGGTGCCGACGAAGCATTCCAGCCACGGCACCGCCGCCGAGGCGTAAGAGAAGTGCTGGCCATGGGCCGTGTTGCCACCGCCGTGGAGGATGACGCTGATGCTGGCCGCGCTGGCGGCGCCGGCGATGGTCTGGCACGTGGAGAAGCCGCCCACCCAGTTGATGTCCGGCTGCAGGATGTCGCAGGCCTTGTGATTGATGGCCCACTGGAACGGGTATTTCGTAAACCAGTGCTCGCCAGTGGCGAGGGTCTGCCATGGGAGGCGCTCGCGCACGGCGAGGTGGGCGTCGAAGTCGTCCGAGATCAGGTACTCCTCGATCCACTTCAGCCGGTAGGGCCGGAGGGTTTCGGCGAGGCGCACGGTGTATTCGGTGTCGAAGGCCATCCAGCAGTCGAGCATCAGCTCGGCGTCGTCGCCGATGAGTTCGCGGGTTTTGGCGACGAACTCCTCGTTCTTGCGAAGCCCGTCGAGCCCGTCGGCGGGGCCGTAGGGGCAGGCGAGCTTGAAGGCCTTGAAGCCGAGTTCCATGTACCAGTCGACATCGTTGCCGGTGGCGTAGCAGAAGAGCTTGTCCTTCTGCGGACCGCCAGCCAGTTCGTAGACGGGCATGTCGAGCATTTTGGCGCGGGCATCCCAGAAGGCGAGGTCGACGGCGCTGACGGCGTAGGATGCGAGACCGGCGGCGCCGTAGGGGGCATTCAGGCGGAAGAGTTTGTCGGCCAGGCGGTCGTTGGCCATGATGTTTTCGCCCACGAGATTTGGCGCGAGGTGGTCTTCGATGATGGCGGCAGTGACGCGGCCATGGCCGGTGTTGCCGTAGCCGATGGTGCCGTCCTCAAGGGTGACCTTGCACCAGGTTCCTTCCCACTTGGGGAGCCACATGCCGCGGTGAGCCTTGACCTCGGGGTAGCGGGACATTGGGTTGGCGACTTCGGCGGTGGTGGCCCAACCGTCGCGCCGAGGTTTGGTTTTGGT
>CAZUPA010000186.1:0-5549 GCA_964622205.1 uncultured Sphaerobacteraceae bacterium | reverse complement strand
TGCTGGATTGATTCTGCCCGATGCGAACCGGACCACTGCCCGAATATATACCCCCGCAGGGTATGGGGCAACCGGCATGCTGGGGTGTTCCATCCATATTCCAGGCCCGCGCCGGTATACTCCAGCGATGCAAATTCCCGTCTCCGCCGACCATCTCCGCGTCATCCTCAATATGTTTCAGCCGGGGCTCGACCTGCTGAGCGCGGTTCGGCCCGGACAGGGTATCGCCAGCGACTTGCGGCTGCTCGACACCAGCCGGATGCCGCTCGTGCTCAAGCGCTATCGCGACGCCGATGATTGGAAGCCGCGAAAGGAGCGGGCGGTCTTCGCGCACATGCGGGGTCTGGGCATCCCCGCTCCGGAAGTGCTGGCGGTCGACACGTCGCGCTCGGTCGTACCGTTCGCCTGGTCGCTGACCGAACGATTGCCGGGCGAGGCGTGGTCCGGCATCGTGGGCCTACTCGATACGGACGCCAATCAGCGATTGTACGGAGAGCTGGGCGACTACCTCGGCCGGATGCACGCGACGGCCTTCGACCGGTTCGGCGACCTGGGAGCGGGGGAAGGCGGGCTCGTCGTACAGCCCGCGCATCAACTCGACCTCGTCAACGGCGTCGCGCCCGGCCCGTACGAGCGGTGGGTGGACATGCACCGCGACATCGTTCGGACCCGGCTGGCCCTGATGTGGGGAACGCCGTTCGCGGACCTCATTCCGGCCGTGGAGGAGTACGTCGCCCGCCAGGAGCGCCTGATCGACGGCGATATCCGGGCGCGACTGTTGCACATGGACCTGCACCGGGGCAACATTCTCGTCCACGACGGCGCGATCAGCGGCATCCTCGATGTGGAGGAGGCCATCGCCGGTCATGGCGAGTACGACCTGATGCGGACCGAACTCGCCAACTTCCGCGGAACTCCACCAGAGTACGAAGCCGCGTTCCTACGGGCATACCAGCGGCATGTGCCACTCGATCCCGCCATGGCGGCGCGGAAACCTTTCTACGAAGTCTCGCGCACGCTGGCCTGGATTCAGAGTTTGCTCGTGCACGGCGCATCCTACCCGCCGTCTGTTCTTGCCGAGCACCAGCGAATGGCGAGGCAGACGTTGGAGGCGTTCCTGAGCGCTGGGTAACTCGCCAGTGCGACATCTCACGGAGTTCAACCACCCAACCCAAATTCACCACGGGTAGTACGATATCGCGGAGAATAGTCTCTTCATCGTGGTCCCTGTGAGGAATGGAGGGGAGACAGCCGGTACGCGTGGCATTGTCCGGGCATCAGCCAGTCGAACTCATGCTCCAAACCACCCTGTGATCCCGTAGAATGGCGGCATCGGAGTCCGGATCATACTCACGTAAAGATGCCTTGAAGGGGTTCTCACGATGAATCGTCTCAAACGAAGCTGGCGTCTGGCGATGGCGAGCTGGAATGTGTTGCGGTCCGATTGGACGTTGCTCCGGTTCCCGATCATCTCCAGCATCCTCAGCACCATCATGGGAATCCTGGTCGTCGTCACGCTGTGGAGCGCCGGGGTGTTCGATTCGGTGGAATCGGCGGAATCGACCGCCAATGGGGACGGATCGATCATGGCCTACGTGGGCATCTTCATCCTCTACCTGGTGACCTCGTACGTTGTCATCTACTGCAACACGGCCCTGATCTCCCTGGTGATCGCCCGGTTCAATGGGCGGCCAGACGATCCCGACACCGGCTGGGCGGCCGCGAATGCCCGCTGGAAGCAGATTCTCGGCTGGGCGGCGATTTCGGCCACGGTTGGCGTGCTCCTCAACGTGCTGTCGAACCGCGGTGGCCGGGTTGGCGAGATCGTTTCGGCGATTGGGGCGGCTGCCTGGTCGCTGGCGACCTTCCTCGTGATCCCGATCCTGGTGGTGGAGAACGTTGGCCCGGTCGATGCCATGAAACGCAGCGTGTCGATGCTCAAGCGCACCTGGGGCGAGCAGATCGTCGGCAATGCCGGGATCGGGCTGGTGACCGGCCTGCTGGTGCTGGCGGTCGTGCTGGTTGGCGGCGGCCTGATCGCGCTCGCGGCTATGACGGGCAGCGTCGCCGCGATCGTGGCGGCGGCGATCCCGGTCGTGATCGCGCTGGCGATTGTGATCGCGATTTCGTCGGCGCTGGGGGCAATCTACCAGGCGGCGGTGTACCGGTACGCCGCGGGCGAGCAGGCCGAGGGCTTTGGCGATCCCACCCTGATCCAGAGCGCGTTCACCACGAGGTAGCGCGCCGCTGGTTGACGACGCGGCGAGGAACTCGCCGGACGAGCGGGCCCGTCCCCTCCCGCCCGCGGCCTGATGAGGCGGCCACGGGTCAGCGCGCCGGCGGGTAGACCATGCCCGCGCCCGGCAACGTCAGCCATACCTTCTGCCCCGGTCGTACGATGACGAAGCGCAGCAACCGCACAATGACTGGTTCCGCCAAACCGTTCACAGCAACCTTCGCGACGTAGTCGTGGCCGAAGAAGTCGATCCCTTCCACCACGCCTTCCACGCCACCGGCGATTGGCTCTGGTGACAATCCAATCAGTTCCGGACGCAGCATCACCCGCACCGGACCACGGTGACTGGAGGGGCGCCGCAGCGGGCCGAGTGGCGTGGCGATGCCGTCTGGGGTCGCTGTTCCTTCCAGCAGGTTGGCATCGCCGATGAAGAACGCCACCTCTGGTGTCACGGGCGCGTAGTAGAGCTGTTCGGGCGCACTCACCTGCACGATGTGGCCATTCAGCATCACGGCGACCCGGTCGGCCATGGAGAGTGCTTCCTCCTGGTCGTGCGTCACCAGCAGGGCGGTGGTACCGGCCTGCTGGAGGATCGCTCGTACCTCCGCTCGCAGATGCTGGCGAAGACCGGGATCGAGACTGGAAAACGGCTCGTCAAGCAGCAACAGGTTGGGTTGGGGCGCGAGCGCCCGGGCCAGCGCGACGCGTTGCTGCTGGCCGCCAGAGAGTTCGCGCGGGTATTTCTCTCCGCTATCGGCCAGCCCCACCAGCGCCAGCATCTCCTTCACCTTGGTCGCCCGGTCCGATCCCCGGGAGAGGCCGTAGGCCACATTCCGGGTCACGGTCAGATGTGGGAAGAGCGCGTGGTCCTGAAACACCAGGCCAACCTTACGCTGCTGGGGCGGCACTTCCACCCGATCGCTGGAAACGATGCGACCGGCGATGGAAATGGAGCCTGCGTCGGGCCGCTCCAGCCCGGCGATCAGGCGCAGGGTGGTGGATTTCCCGCAGCCGCTCGGCCCCAGCAGGGCCAGCAGCTCGCCAGGAACGAGATCGAGGTCGTCGATATCGACGACCTGGCGGCTACCGAATGACTTCCGCAGCCTGGAAATGTGCAACGGAATCATGTTGGCGCCTCACCCTGGGTGCGATACCGGTCGAGACCGAGGGTGGCGACGGCCGAAAGGGCAATCAGGATCAGGGCCGGGGCGGCCGCCTGCCCGAGAGCGTAATCGTCGGTGGCCGACCAGATTTCAGTGGCGAGCGTGTGATAGCCAGTTGGGGCAAGCAGCAGCACGATGGGGAGTTCCTTCATGGCGCCCAGAAACACCAGCACGGCGCCGGTGGTGATGCCGGGCCACGCCAGGGGTAGGGTAATCCGTCCCACCGTGCGAATTCCGGAAACGCCCAGAAGGTGCGAGGCCTGTTCCAGGGCCGGATTGATCTGCAACAGTGACGATTTCACGGCGCCCACGCCATGTGGCAGGAACCGGATGACCATCGCCATCACCAGAAAGGTCAGCGTCTGGTACAGAGCGGGCAGGTAGCGGGCTCCGACGAAGACGAACGCCAGCGCGATGACGATGCCGGGCAGGGCGAAGCCGAGATAGCTGAGCCGTTCCAGGATAATTGCCAGCCGTCCCCGGTGCCGGGCTGCCAGCATGGCGATCGGGTAGGCCGCCACGATGACCCCGATGGCGGCGAACAGGCCGATGGTGAGCGATCCGGCAATGGCGGACGGTAACCGCTCGAGCTGGCGCCCGGCCGAGGCGCCGGTGATGATCCAGTAGAGGAACATCCCGACCGGCGCTCCGATTCCGGCCACGGTGACGACGATGCACCAGGCGAATGCCATCCAGCGCCAGGGGCCGAGCCGGTACATCCGGGGAGCCCGCGAAACTCCCGCCCCCACCCGGTACAGGGAGGCCCGTTGCTGGACCCGGAACTCCCCAACCAGGACGGTGATGGCCAGGAAAACGAGAATCAGGCCGAGAGCGGCCGCCAGCGAGCGATCGAACGCGGCGCGGTACTGCGTGTAGATGGTGCGGGTGAATGTTTCGTAGCGCAGCATCGTCACTACCCCGAAGTCGGAGATGGTGTAGAGGCTGACCAGCAGCAACCCGGCTCCGATGGATGGCCGCAGTTGCGGCAGTACGCAGCGGAAGAAGGTGCCGGTGGGGCCGATCCCCAGCGTGGCGCTGGCATCCTCCAGCCCTGGATCCAGTCCGCGTAGCGCGCCTCTCACGGAGAGGAGGACGTATGGATAGGTGAAGAGCGAGAGCACGAGCCACGCCCCAGCAAACCCGTGGATGGTAGGGAACCCGGGCATTCCAGCGGCGGCCAGCCAGTCCTGGGCAAACCCGCGCGGACCTAGCAGGCCGATCAGGGCGACGGCGCCAGCGTAGGAAGGGATCACCAGGGGTAACGGGAGGACGATGCTCCAGAACCGGAGACCGGGCAGGTCGGTACGGGTCGTGAGCCAGGCGAGGGGTACCGCCAGGAGCGTCGTGGTGGCGGCGACCGCGATCGCCAGGCGAACGGTGTTCCACAGCGTTTCGGCCGTTCTGGCCCGGAACACCAGCGGTTGCACCTGCTGCCAGGCGTCGGCGGTGCGGATGGCGAGGTAGGCGAATGGCGCCAGCATGCCCACGCAGACGATGAGAGCCGGAATAACGAGCGTAGGCGGTGGCCACGAGGACCACCGCCTGGACGGGCGATTCAGGTTCAGCGCCATGCCCGGCGCGTGGGAACTGGGCTGCGGCTTGAAGTGACGAGCGACACTAGATCAGGCCCACTTCGGTCAGTAGCTGGATGGTGCCCGCCAGATCGTCGAGATCGGTGAGGTCGAGTTCGGGCGCCTGGAATGTATCCAGAGGCGGCAGGTCGGCGATCTGGGCCACGCCGGCCGCCAGCGGATACTCACTGGTCTCCTCGGCGAAATAGGTCTGGGCCTCTTCGCCGAGCAGGTAGTTGATGACGGCCACGGCGGCCTCCTCCTGACCACTGCCGGCAATGGCGCCGGCGCCGGCGACGTTGATCAGCGATCCGAGGTCACCGTCCGGGAAGAAATAGTTCTCGGCGGCGATATCCGGGGTCTCCTTGCGGGCCTGGTACAGGTAGTAATGGTTCACCAGGCCAATGGCAACTTCTTCGTTGGCCACGGCGTCGCGGATCTGGCCATTGCTTTCGTAGGTTTCGGCGCCGGCTTCGATCATCGCCTCCAGCCAGGACCGGGCGGCGTCTTCGCCGACAAGCACCCGGAGGGCGGTGACGAACGTCTGGAACGAGGCGTTGGTGGGAGCCCAGGCGAGCG
>CAZUPA010000185.1:0-5678 GCA_964622205.1 uncultured Sphaerobacteraceae bacterium | reverse complement strand
TGCCGGTGTATGGCCTTCCCCGCGCCTCCCACAAACACGACACCACCGAGGGATGCCCGCGCGAATTCGCGATAATTCCGCGATAATTCCTTCGCCAAAATCCCCGCCGTTCCGGGCAAAGTCACCCTCGAAATCGAATTACTGAATTTACGAATTATCGCGGGCGAGAATACTCCTTCGCCGCCCGATCCACGCCCCATGCGACAATGGGAGGGAAGATCGCACCCAATCGTCCCGCCCGGAAGTGGCGTTTCCCATCCTCGCCTCGCCGCCCGTGAGGCCACATCTTGGAGGACCACATTGCTGCAGGCCGAACTCCAGTCCTGGCTGATCGACGCCGGATACCCCAACGACATCGAGCTGACCCCGCTTCGTGGAGACTTCGGAAGCACCGAGATGTGGGTCCTGTCATCGCCGCGGCTCGAATCCCCGCTCGTCGTCCGCATCTTCTCGAAGGTTGGCGACAAGGGAGCGGACCGCGAGGCCCGGTCGATGGCCGCGGCCGCCAGCAATGGCGTACCAGTCCCGAACGTGTTCACACGGGGCGAGATTCACGGCCGTCCCCTGCTCGTCACCACGTTCATCGAAGGAAGTCCCGCCGCCCACGCATTTGGCGGCCTGGGCGATGTTTATGTCTTCGGCGTGACGGTGGGCGAGATTCTGGGGAGGATCAACGAAGTCGCCGCGCCGGACAATCTCCACGACGAGCCGGACGCCTGGCTCTCATGGGGCGGCGAGGCGTTGCCCCGGCTCCGCCACCTGCTCACCGCCCTGCCCAACCAGGACCGCCTGCTCCACTTCGACTACCACCTGCTCAACATCATGGCGCACGAGGGGCGCATTACCGGCGTGATCGACTGGGAAAACGCCACGGCCGGTCCGCCGCACATGGACCTCGCCCGCAGCCGCGCGATTCTCCACGTCGCGGCGCTGGGGAACTTCGCCACGGGCGTCACCGCCGAACAGATCGCCCAGTTCGACCGCGGCCTGGTCGAGGGCCACGCCAGCGTCGCCGGTCCCGACCCCTTCCCCGAACTCTCCGAAGCCTGGGGCCTCTCGATGACGGTCTACGACTTCTCCAAGCATCTCGATCGGCCAGACAACCGCACCCCGGAAGCCCTCATTCGCCGGCTGGAGGCCGAACGCGACGCGGCGATCCAGCGAGCCCTCGCCACGCATGATCGCCACGGCCCGTAGCAACCGGCCGCTGGCCCGTTCCCAAATGAGGCCCGCGGCATCGTGGGTCGATCGTGTCGAGAAACCATCCCCGGCTTCGTCCATCAGGTGAAGGGCATCCAGGTCGGATGCCAGAACCACGGGAGTCACCGCCATGAAGTACCTCATCCTGATCCATCACAACAGCGATGCGTGGAACGCGCTCACCCAACCCGAGAAGGAAGCGATCTGGAGCGAGGGTTCCGGTCTCTGGAAGGAACTCACCGCCAGCGGCGAGCTGGTCTTTGGCGAACCCCTCGCCAGTCCAGAGGAATCCCGCGTCGTTCGGGCGTCAAGCGGCCAGCCAGTCGTGACCGATGGACCGTACGCCGAATCGAAGGAGCAGGTTGTCGGCTTCCTGGTCCTCGATCTCGCTTCCGAAGAACGGGCGGTCGAACTCGCGTCCCGGTGGCCAGATGCCCGGGTCGGGGCGATGGAAGTACGGCGGATAGAAGGCGCGAACGCCGCCTGACGCGAACGAGGCCGCTCTACCCGGCGACCTTCGCGCCGAAGACCTCCTGGACCAGCTCGTGCTCGATATCCAGGCAGGCCCATTCGTCGTCGCTTGGGCCGTCGTAGATCAGCGCCAGCGGGCCATCGAACCCGGCATCCTTGAGCACCTGGAGGGACGCGCGGAAGTCATCGGCATCCGGCCCGCTGGCGCTGAACCGGCACTTGGCGTGGCAGGTTTCGGCCAGCGGAGCGATACGGACGAGTTGCTCGTACTTGTCCGGCCCGCTCCAGTTCCCGAGGTCGATCAGCAGGCCGACCGAATCGCCGGTCTGCTCAAGCACGTCGAGCACGACATCCGCGTCGCGCATGGTGGTCCACCAGTTCTCGGTCACCACCCGCACGCCAGGGTGGTTTTCGGCCAGCCGCGCCAGGCGGGTGGAGCTATCGCGAATGACTTCCGGCGTGGGTTCGGCCTTGCCCGCGCCAACGCGGGCGCGGCTGGCGCCGAGGGCGACGGCGGTGTCCAGCCAACTGGAGATCCATGCCTCGACGCCGGCGGCATCCTCGCTGGCGAGGTCGCCATCGTCGATCAGCAACACGTCGAGTTCGACACCCGCCTTCTCCATGGCGGCCCGGAACTCGCTGGTGTACGCGGGCGACCGGTCTGGCAGGTGGAAGTGGCAGAGATGAAGCGTGTCGTACCCATGCGCACGAAGGGCTTCGGGCAACTCGAGCAGCGACAGCCCACCGTCCTGCCCGGATTGCTCGATGAAGGGACCACCACCGAATGCGGAGTCTGGGCCGGCGAACCGGCCGAGTGTGCGATGGAGTGACCAGCTCGATACAGCGCGGGTTGCCAATGGGTGCTCCTTGTCTGGTTTCGGGACGCCAGGCGGCATCGCCAACTGGATCGTATGGTATCGCCAATCGCCCAGCCCGGGCAGTAACCCATCGCGCGGCCTACGAGTGGAATACGTATGCATTTCCCGCATAGGCGACGGGGCCAATGGCATCGTTGCATGCTGTCCGGTATGTTCAGGTGGGTTGTTGGCTCGTTCCCACCACCTGCCTGTCGCCAGATAGTCCTTTCCCCGTGAGAGCGAGCCTTCAACCCTTCCGTGAAAGGACCCGCATATGCGCGGCTCGATCCGGATCGCGGGATTCACCTGGGATCCTGAGCATGAACCCCGCGCCAGCGTCTCGAATCGCATCAAGCGGTACGTGCGGGACGAACTGAACCGCATCGAATGCGACCTGAAACACCGGAGATGGCTGGCCCGGCGGCGAGCATCCCCCACCTACCAGCGCGATCGCGCGATTTGGGAAGACCATGAGGTTCATGGCGTGGATGTGCCCGAACTGGCCCAGCGTCACCGCCTGACCCGGCAGTACGTGCGAGAGGTGCTGCGTGTGGAACGGCACCGGCGCCAGCGCGAAGACCAGCACCCTTCGCCGGACGAGACGTGCACGCCCCCCTGCCTCGCTCGCGACCTGCCCGACCTCCCATTCTCCATCCAGCAGACATCCACGGCGCCAACTGACCCGTAGCGACTCGCCAGGGCGGACACCCTCCCCATGGTAGGTGCGAATCCCCGCGACATTGGCGGCGCTGGCATTCGCGAACGCAGGGTGTTCGCCCTGGCCGCGGCATCCGGTCACCTGCAAACGAGGGTAGCAACCTGGCTGGTTTGCAACACTTCGGTGGTGGTGCTGCCAATGATGAGGTTGCGAATGTGGGAGTGGCCGTAGGCGCCCATCACCAGCAGGTCCGCGTTCACCTCGTTGACCATGCCGGCGATCTGCTCGGAAGCCCGGCCAGGGCGAATGGTTGGGGCGATGTCGAGACCAGCCGACCGCAGGTGACCGAGCGCGTCCTCCATGCGCTCCTTCTCCGGCTCCGTGCCCTTGCCCACGAACAGCATGTGCCCCTCGATGCCCTGAAGCAATCCAGTTTCGATCAGGAACCCGATCGCGTGACCGCTGCTCCTTCCGCCGTCCCAGGCGAAGACGAAGCGTTCGATGGGCCGGAACTGTCGCGGGGTCACCAGCACCGGGCGATAGCTGGCCCGGATCACGCGTTCGAGGTTGCGGCCAAGATGAGCCCTGCCCTGGTGAGCGGATTCGCCCTGCTTGCCCACCACAACCATGCTGGCGTTTGCCTCGTGGTCGGCAAGGTGATCGACCAGCTCTCCCTGGAGGAGACGTTGCGTGACCTTGCCGACGCCCGCTTCCCGCAGGCGCTGGACCGCGTCGTCCAGCAACAGTCGCCCGGCCTGTGTGGCGAGCCGGTTCCACTGCTCGTCGATGGCGGTGATTTCCTGGAGCAGGGAGGTGCTGGTGTCGACGCCGAGCCAGCCGCTGTGGTTGCTGTAGGTGGAAGGATCGGTCTTGCCCTCGATGACGTGAAGCACTTCCACGGTATCGTCGCCGGTCCGCTGGGCGCTCCAGGCGGCGTAATCGCAAACGGTCCCGGCGAATTCGGAGCGGTCGATACACCCAATGACGGTCATGTCGTTGACTCCCCGCTAGTGGCCCGGAACGTAGTCCACGGCGTCGATCTTGTCGTGCGTGCCGAGTTTGTCCACCATTGTAGAACTCGCTTCGTCCATGCCGACCAGCTCAACGGCGATCGCGTCCCGCCGGAACTTGAGCACCACCTTGTCGAGGGCCGCGACCGCCGAGATATCCCAGAAATGGGCGTTGGCGACATCGATCGTCACCCGGTCCAGCGCCTCGTCGAAGTTGAAGGACTCGATGAACTGCTCCGCCGTGGCGAAGAAGACCTGGCCGTTCACGACGTAGGTCCGGGTTCGGCCATCGCCGGAAATGGTCGACTGGACGCCGAAGATCTGGCCGATTTTCCAGGCGAAGAAGATGCCGCTGAGCAGAACGCCGACGAAGACGCCATAGGCCAGGTTATTGGTGGCGACCACCACCGCGACCGTGGAGAGCATGACGACGCTCGATGTGCGAGGGTGTACGCGGAGGTTGGCGATCGATTGCCAGTTGAACGTGCCAACCGAGACCATGATCATCACGGCGACGAGCGCGGCCATGGGAATGCGGCCGGCCAGGTCGCCGAGCCCGACCGCGAGAATCAGGAGAAACACGCCGGCGGTAAGCGTGGAGAGTCGGCCCCGGCCACCGGACTTCATGTTGATCACCGATTGCCCAATCATGGCGCAGCCCGCCATGCCGCCGAGGAAGCCGGTGGCGACATTCGCGATGCCCTGGCCGGTGGCCTCCCGGTTCTTGTCGCTCTTCGTATCGGTGACGTCGTCGATCATCACGGCGGTCATCATCGATTCCAGCAGGCCCACGATCGCCAAGGGCAGGGCGTACGGCAGGATGATGGCCAGTGTCTCGAGATTGAAGGGAACATCCGGGAGCAGGAACGTCGGAAGCGTATCGGGAAGGTCGCCCATATCGCCGACGGTGTTGACATCGAGATCGAACATGATGGCGGCGGCGGTTAACAAGGCGACGGCGACGAGGGGCGATGGTATGGCCGTGGTTATACGGGGAAACCCGTAAAGGACGATCAGGCCAACCGCCACCATCGGATAGGTGATCCAACTGACATCGATCAATTCGGGAAGCTGGGCCATGAAGATCAGGATGGCGAGGGCATTGACGAAGCCGGTCATGACGGAATTGGAGACGAACCGCATGGCCCGGGGGAGTTTCGCCATTCCGGCCGCGACCTGGATGAGGCCGGTCAGGATGGTGGTGGCGAACAGGTACTGGAGCCCATGATCCTTCACCAGGTCGACCATCAGCAGGGCCATCGACCCGGCGGCGGCGGAAATCATGGCTGTCCGCCCGCCAGTGAAGGCGATGATGACCGCGATCGAGAACGATGCGTACAGGCCGACCCTGGGATCGACCCCAGCGATGATCGAGAAGGCAGTCGCCTCGGGAATCAGGGCGAGCGTGACGACCATGCCGGAGAGGATGTCCCCGCGGATGTTTCCGAGCCATTCGGCTCGCCAGCGTTCGGGATGGAAGGT
>CAZUPA010000184.1:3648-5738 GCA_964622205.1 uncultured Sphaerobacteraceae bacterium | reverse complement strand
CTGGCTTGGCCCGCCAGTGCCCAGCCCAACGACAGAGATCTCCAGGTTCGTGCGTCCAAATCGCCGGTATTCCATCATCGATCCTTCCCGTATGCGAGAGTCCGTCAGTCCGGCCATCATGCCACGGCTCTCGCCACCTGGCGCATGAATCCGAGCATGGACCATGTCACGAGGCGCTCCAGGGCCGATAATCGAAGCAAGACACATCACGTCACCAGATTGGCAACGACGCCGCTGGCACAAACCAAGGGAGTTTTCCATGACGACGGCCACTAGAGACCAGGGCAAGTTCCGTATCCTTGTACCCTACGACGGTTCGGAACAGTCCACCCGCGCCCTCCAGATTGTCCGCAACATCCCGGCCAGCGTGATCGAGGTACTCCGCGTCGAGCAGGACGACCTGATGATCATGCCCGGCGGCATTCCGGCCGAAACCGAAAGCGATTACCAGCGTATCCGCGACAATCTCGAAGCCGCTGTTGCTCCGCTCCGTGAGGCGGGCCTGAATATCGAAACCACGATCCGGGTTGGCGATGCCGCCGAGGAAATCATCAATGCCGGTCGCGGGGCCGACCTGATCGTCATGACCACCCGCGGACGGGGCGCGGCGGGACGGATGCTGTTTGGCAGCACCGCCGATCGCGTCAGCCGCCAAAGCACGACTCCTACCCTGCTGATCCGATCAACGGTTGGCGCCGCGGTTTCCAACCCCGCCCGGGTGGTGATACCGCTCGATGGCTCCAATCTCGCCGAAAAGGCCCTTCCCATCGCCACCAGGCTGGCTGGCATCATCGATGCGCCGATCCACCTCGTACGGGCGATCGATGTCGACAACATTCGCTCCGTGATTCACGAGCAACGGGCCGCCACCGAGGGGCCGTATACTGAAGAAACCTACGAAGACGCCCGCATGGTCGCGGAGGAACGTGCAAGCGCCTATCTGGACTCGATCGCCGAACCCATCCGGGGACAGGGCCTGACGGTGAACACCGAACTCCTCCAGGGCACCCCCTCGTTCGTGATCCTCTGGAACACCAATGAGGAAGACCTGGTCGTCATGACCTCCCACGGCCGTCACGGGTTCCGTCGTTGGTATCTCGGCAGTGTGGCCGAAAAACTCGTTCGCGAGGGAAAGGCGCCGGTGCTCCTGGTCCCTACGAGGGAGGCCGCTGACGCGTAGTTCGGCATCGCGGCCTCCTTCCTGCTCCGGCATCACACTGGCTGGCTCGTTACGTTACGTCGCCATCCTGATCGCCCGTCCACCCGCGGACGACCATCCTGGCGGCCCCGTTCGACAGGAGGCGCTGCCATGGATTACGCGCGCGATACCCACCCCCGGCCCGAGGACATCGAGAACCTGCTGCACCACGATCATTACACCGTGGATGAAGCGGCCTACATCCTTGGCATCAACCCCGAAGTGGTTTGCCAGGCTGCCCAGCGCCACGAACTCAAGGCGTACTTCGTCAACCACGCCATCGTCGATATCCATCGCGACGATCTCGTTCGCTGGCTCGAATCGCGCTGAACCGCCGGGACGCGATACCCTACGCCCTGATGCACGATACGAGTGCTCCGGCCCGTTGAACGGCGCCGGGCCACCCTGTACAGTCATCGCATACGGACAGGACGTTCGACGCACACAGGAGAATCGCGGCATGACCGATGTTCCCGGATCGCAGCCAGAATCGACTCACTTTCACAACCTCCTCGAAAAGGAGACCTACACCCCCGACGAAGCCGCCGAACTGCTCGGTATGGATGTCGACGTGATCTACCAGGCCGCCCACCGGGGCCACCTCAACGTCTTCAAGATTGGCCACGACATCGTGTCGATCAAGCGTGGCGATCTCGTCGCCTGGCTCCAGTCCCGGTAGCGCTGGTCCGAGGTGGCCGGGAGGCGCGCGATGCAGGTAACCGTCGCCCTGGCACAGGTCCAGCCCGCAACGCTGGACAAGCAGGCCAACCTGGCGCGATTCGATGACTTCCTGGAGCGGGCCGCCGGGCATGGCGCCCAGTTGGTGGTGTTCCCCGAGTTGGCCCTGACCGGGTACGCCTGCGGCGACGCCTTCTTCGACGTCGCCGAGCCC
>CAZUPA010000184.1:0-3548 GCA_964622205.1 uncultured Sphaerobacteraceae bacterium | reverse complement strand
GTTGGCCCTGACCGGGTACGCCTGCGGCGACGCCTTCTTCGACGTCGCCGAGCCCGTTCCCGGCCCATCCACCGAACACATCGCCGCCACCGCCAGCCGCCTCGGCCTCCATGCGATCTGGGGCATGCCCGAACGCGGCCTGCCCGGCGTGCTGTACAACTCGGCGGTGCTCGTTGGGCCCGAAGGCCATATTGGAACCTGGCGAAAGCACACCCTTCCCGGCCACGCCACCGACGAGGGCGGCGCCGGCGCGTTTCCCGATCGCCGCTTCTTCCGGAGCGGTACTCGAAGCCCGGTCTTCGATACCGCCATCGGCCGGATCGGCATGATGGTCTGCTACGACATCTTCTTCCCCGAAATCGCCCGCCTGCTGACGCTCAAGGGCGCCGACCTGCTCGTCGGCATCTCCGGCTCCCCGTCGTTCGAGCGCGATATCTTCGAACCCCTCGTCCTCGCCCGCGCGATGGAGAACACCCTTCCCTTCGCCTACTGCAACCTGGCCGGATCCGAAGGCGAGATCGCCTACTGGGGCGGCAGCCGCCTGATTGGGCCCGGCGATCCCGCAACCAGGATCCCCGGCGCGCCCATCATCGCCCAGGCCACGTACGACACCGAAGACCTCGTGCTCGGCGAAGTCGATTACGAGGACACCCACCGCTTCCGGCCGCGCTTCCCGGTCCTCCGCGACCTGAACGCGGCCATGTACACGCAACTGCGCGACGCGATTGACGGGTCCCTGGACTAACCGAAGCCCTCCACGGCAAGGAATCTCGCGTGAACGACTCACCTCTCCCCGAGCACGTCCAGCGCAACCGCGTCGAGTGGGACACCTGGGCCGCAAGCTATGCCGAATGGGCGCCGCGCGCCTGGGCCCAGGAAGCCTTTACCTGGGGCACGTTCTCCATCCCCGAGCGCGAGATTGACGCGCTACCGCCATCGGTCGCGGGCATGGACACGATCGAACTCGGCTGCGGCACCGCCTATATCTCGGCCTGGCTGGCCCGGCTCGGCGCCAACCCGGCCGGCATCGACAACTCGCCAAAACAACTGGAAACCGCCCGGCGGATGCAGGACCAATTCGGGATCGAGTTCCCGCTCCATCTCGGCAACGCCGAAGACCTGCCCTTCGCGGATGCATCCTTCGACATGGCGATCAGCGAGTACGGCGCGTCGCTCTGGTGCGATCCCTACGCCTGGATTCCCGAAGCCGCCCGCGTCCTTCGGCCCGGCGGCCACCTGGTCTTCCTGACCAACGGCGTCCTCGTGCCGCTCTGCACCGCCCCGAGCGACACCATCGAAACGCCCGTTCACGAGTGCCTCAAACGCCCCCTGTTTGGCATGCATCGCTTCGAGTGGACGGACGACCAAAGCGTGGAGTTCCACCTGCCCCACGGCGAGATGGTCCGCCTGCTGCGCACCAGCGGCTTCGAGATCGAGCAGCTCATCGAGCTACAGCCCGCCGCGGATGCCACGTCGACCGTCAACTCCGTCGTACCGCTCGAATGGGCCCGGCAGTGGCCCTGCGAGGAAATCTGGGTCGCCCGCAAACGCTGAACACGATGTGTCACTTTGCCGGGAAATTGGCTAATCAGCCACAAGCTTTACCGCGGCGTCATCGGCCATCCCTTGCGGTGAAGTTGACGGAGCGCCCCTGGATCTGATTGGGGTATCGGCACGCTCCAGCAATGTCCGCACCCGGTTGATTGAATACCCGGTCTCCGTGGCGATATCGCGAATTGAGTGTCCAGTCTCATATCTTCGGCGCAACTCTTCGCCCAGGTATTCGGCCAGCTCATCGTCGATCCGCATGTGAAGCTGGAGTTGGGGAACCTCGATCGGGCCGCCTCCGTAGCCCGAATGAACCTTGCCTCGTGGCTCAACCGCGTCGTCAGCCTCATCGCCCCAGACAGTCCAACCACGCATTGGATGGCGCGCGAACATTTCGAGATAGGGACCTGGCGAGCACTCCTCGATCAGGTCGTACTGTTCGTCGGGCTTGCGCGAGTGCTCCCGCTTGCGCGTTTCGATCATATTGACCTGCCGCCGGGCAGGCTGAAGCGTTCGCATGCTGCCCCGCACCCCAAACAGCAGGATCTCGGTCACATTGCGAAAGTAGAACCCCACGCCCCTGCCATCTGGCCCACCATCCTTCCGGCGCTTCGCCCAGATAATGTTGGAGACGTAGCGAAATCCCCAGGCCTCCATCACCTTGAGCCCTTCGGGCAGCAGGGCATTGGGCACCCACAGGTATAGGTGGGCGTTCTCCGCGGCAACCCCGGCCACCGGCAGGTTGCGGATGTCATCCAGGCTCATGGTCGAATAGCGGTCGAGCCGGCGGTGTTCTGGCGCCACCTTGCCCGTGCGATTTGAGAACCGCCATGGGGGGTCGGCCAGGATCGTCTTGAACCCACCGTCCGTCGTGGGGAGGGGAGGAGGCGCCTGGGATTCACGAAGAGGGGGTGCGCTCTGGCTCATGCTGGCTCCATTTAAGATCTTTCGACCGCTATGGAGTAGATCTTATCACACGGCATTCAGGATGGCCGGTCACCAAAGGGTTTGGCGCGCATCGAACGCGTCGGCAATCACCTCGAACCCCACGATCCGCTCGGGTTCGATCCCGATCACCAGCAATGGACATTCACCGCCACCGCCAAGATTGATCCTGGGTATCAGCTTGTCCCAGTGCGTGGTCGACGTTCCGTACTTCTTGCTTCCGGCTGATGAGACTGTCTTGATTACTGGGCCAATATGTCTCTGGAGATCAGGTCCCCGGGTAATAATGATCCCTACCGCCAACGCCCCTTCGCGATGAAGCGCGGCGAAGTTGATGAGGTCACGATCGAAGAATGGGTCCTTGTTGTTCCACTCCAGCTCAATCGCGACGCCTGGATAGTCACTTGCTTCAGCGCCAGGAGCGAACATATCGATCTCGTGCCCGCGCGTGGAATGGATCTGCACGTCGTCGATGCGCTTCGAGATCGTGATGTTGCGCTTGCCCCAGCCGCGTTGCTCCAGGAGCGAGTCGAACCGGATCGTCTGCGTTGCCCTGCTGCCTCCACCGCGAGTCAACTCATCGATATCGATCCGATACTCGTCAAGCACCTCCCGCAACTCACGGTATCGTTCAGGAAAGGCTTCGCGCAGGATCAGATCGGCGTATCGGGTCACGCCATACCGGTAGCCACTGGGAAGGTCATCGACGCTCGGCAGCCGAACGACACCTGGCGGGTCGGACAACCCCTCCACTGGCAACTGCACATCATCCATGGGTGAACTCTGAACCTTTTCTTATCGTCTACTTCACCTATGCCAACGTCCCACAGCACTGTCTCACCATCTGTTGTGGGTGTCCAACTTCCTGGCGTGCGGAAGCGCTGTCGATGAGATCCGGATCGCCCGCAAACGCTGAACTCGGCACCGCAACGAGAAACGCCGCGACCGTAATGGCCGCGGCGTCTCCATTGGTGTGATCCGTCAGGGCATTGGCGAACGTTACTCGCCAGTCGCGCCGCCAGGAACCACCGGCGGCGCGATGCCGCCATCGTTGG
>CAZUPA010000183.1:0-5821 GCA_964622205.1 uncultured Sphaerobacteraceae bacterium | reverse complement strand
CGCGTACGTAATCCTCAACCGCCTACGTAGCCCGAATCAGTAACTTCACCGATGGAACCCACCCCTCCTCCCCGGCAAACTGAAATCACAGGGTCCCAGCGGCTGGGTTGGTCCGCGCATCGCTTCTCGAACATCTGCGTAGGAGGTTCCCGTATGTACGCCCGCAAGAGGTCTCGTCGCCATGGCACCGCGCCATCGGCCCGCGGCGTGGTCATGCTATTCGTCTTTCTCGCCATGATGCTCGCTCCCATCGGCGGCAACATCGCCACCGCCCAGCAAATCGACTCCTCCCGCCAGCTCGCCCAGGATGCGGAAGACACCGCCGGCGAGGGCGACGACACCGCCGCCGAGGACGATGGAACCGGTGACGATGGCGCGGAACCGATGGAAACCGAGGAACCCGATCCAACCGAGCCCGTCACCGAGGATCCGGACACGGCCATCCTCCAGATCGTCAAGGGCGTCTGCGACAGCGACGGGTTCGATCCCTACGCGGCCACCACCGCCGATGAGCTCACCCAGAACTGCGCCCAGAACACCAGCGACGCCACCTTCACCCTCTCCAACGGCGGCGGCTATAGCGACACCGTGTCCACCTCCAGCAGCTACGCCGAAACCGAGGTTCCCGCCGGCGTCCTCACCGTCACCGAGGAGATTCCCGCGGGCTACGGCGAACCCGTCGTCGCCTGCCAGTCGGCCGCGACCAACGCCATCGGCCTGATCGCCACCAGCGGTGGCTCCGCCAGCCTCACCATCGAGGAAAACGACACCTACACCTGCCAATGGTTCAACGTCCCCATCCCCACCGATGCCGATCTCTTCATCTACAAGTACACCTGCCCCGCCGGCTACGATGTCCATGCCGATGACGCCTACCCGCCGGACGATTGCGCCGCGGGGCCCGATGGCGTCACCTTCACCGCCGAAGGGCCAGGCGGCTACAGTGCCCAGACCGACACCGGCGATAGCACCCAGTACGCCGTCATGTTCGGTGGCCTCGCCGAAGGCTCGTATACCATCAACGAAACCCTCCCCGAGGAAACCGCCTCGTCCTTCATTTGGGATTGCGTCGTTGGCGACATGACCAATCCGCTCCCGGAAGAGCCGCTCGCCGAAGGCAGCCAACTCCTGATCGACATGGTCCCGGGCCAGGATGTCGTCTGCCACTGGTTCAACGTCCCCGAGGAAGGCGACGGCAACTCGATCACGGTCCACAAGTGGGACTGCGACCCCGGAACCATGTACGGCCAGGACGAGGACTACTACGGAGCCGAATGCGACACCCAGCTCACCGGTATCCCCTTCTCCGTCGTCGACGCCAGTGGCGATCGCCCCGATGTCAGCCAGTCCGATGGCGTCACCTGGAATAACGTCGTAATCGCCCAGGAGGGCGAACTCCAGATCATCGAAACCATCCCCGATGGCTACGGCGATCCCGTCGTCTACTGTTGGACCGACCTCACCGATCCCGAGCTCTACTCCTCGGCCAACGGCTTCCTCATCCCCCAGAACCTCGGCGACGAACCCTGGAGCTTCCACTGCAACTGGTACAACATCCCCGAGGGTGACGACGGCCCATCTGACCTCATCATCTACAAGTACACCTGCCCGGACGGCTACGACCCGTACGCCGAAGGCGCCGACCCCTTCACCGACTGCGTCGAAGGCCCCGATGGCGTCACCTTCACCGCCGACGGCCCGGACGGCTACCACTCCCAGACCGACACCGGCGACAGCATCCCCAACGGCGTCATGTTCGGCGGTCTCGAGGCGGGTGACTACGTCATCACCGAAACCCTGCCCGAAGGTATCGCCAGCGCCTTCGTCTGGTCCTGCGAACCCACCCCGATCCTGACCTTCATGCAGCCAACCGGACCGATCTCCGAAGGCGGCACCTTCGAATACACCGCCACCGGCGTACACACCACCTGCCATTGGTTCAACATCCCGGGCCACGACAGCACCGTCACCGTCTACAAGTGGATCTGCCCTGACGGCGCCACCTGGGATCACGACCAGGCCTGGTACGAAGCCAACTGCACCATGGCCACCGACGACATCAAGTTCAGCCTCTACACCCAGGACGGCGCCTACACCGCCTATCCAACCGGTGGCATGATCGAGTGGACGGATGTCGCCGTCGGCCCGATCGGCATCCAGGAATACCTCCCGTCCGATTACGGCGAGCCCATGGTCTTCTGCTCCATCAACGGCGGCCCCTGGGAGCACTACCCGGCCCCAACCGCCTACATCGGCTTCGAGGACTTCGGCCAGCAGGGAGACGCATCCGACTACCAGTTCGTCTGCCACTGGTACAACATCCCCGGCGGACCGGGTGAGATCACGATCTACAAGTACACCTGCCCCGAGGGCTACGATCCGTACGCCTGGGGCGCCGATCCCGCCACCGATTGCTCCGAAGGCCCGAACGGCGTCACCTTCACCGCCGACGGCCCGGACGGCTACCACTCCCAGACCGACACCGGCGACAGCGTCAACTACGCGGTCTACTTCGGCGGCCTCGAACCCGGCGACTACACCATCGTCGAGCAGGTTCCCGACGGTATCGCCCTCGTCTTCGTCTGGGACTGCTACGGGCAAATGATGGGCGAACTCCGCCCCACCCCGCTCAGTGTTGGCGACACCCTGCCGATCGAGGTCCACGCCGGCGAATCCATCGTCTGCCACTGGTACAACGTGCCCGAAGACCCGGACGGGAAGCTGACCGTCATCAAGTACGAGTGCTCCACGAAGACCTGGGTGAGCGAGGTCGACTGCGAGATCTATGAAGGCGGCCAGGGCTTCGACCTTGCCTGGTGGAACGGCGACGCCTGGGAGATCACAGCCAACGGCGCCACCAACAGCGCGGGCTGGTACACCTGGTACGACCTTGACGCGGGCGAGTACTGGCTCGACGAGCACGACCGCGAATGGTGCCACCTGAGCAGCGACTGGCTGTCGGGCGATGGCAACTGGCTGAACGTGTATGACGGGGAGGAGACCATCGTGAAGGTCTACAACTGCACGGGCCAGCCCGGCAAACCTGGCAAGACCCCGACCAAGTACCCGAACACCGGCGTGCCGCTCCGCGAGGAATGGCGACTCACCGCCTGAGCGCCCCCCCTTCCGCCAAGCCGGGGAGGTCAGGGTTGACCTCCCCGCCGCCACCCACATCTCGATCGCCGCGGAATCACCCATCACCGGAAAGGATCATCGCCATGACCTCCACACTCTCCCGCCGACGCCTCGCATCCTTCATCGCCCTGCCGGTGGCGGGAACCGCCCTCGTTCGATCCGGCATCCTCGCCCAGGGCGACCAGGTCATCGAACCGATCGATGGCACCCCGGCGGGAACCCCCGCCAGTCTCTGCCTGCCCATCGTCGATGGCGGCGCCACCCCCGTCGACGGCTCGGACTGCCTCCGCGGCGCCGTCCCCTTCACCGTCCGCATCGAAGCCATCGGCGTCGATAACCCCATCGAGATCCTCGAAACCATCGGCGGCGTCATGCAGCAGCCCACCGACGAAGCGCATGTCGCCTGGTACAAGGAAAGCGCCCGCCTCGGCGAAACCGGCAACATTCACCTGGCGGGCCACGTCAACTGGTGGGGCGTGCCCGAAGCCGTCTTCTTCAACCTCGGCACCCTCCGCGAGGGCGACATCGTCGAACTCCTCGACGAGCAGGAAACCTCCTACCTCTACGAAGTTGAGTGGGTGCGCCAGGAAAGCAACCTCGAACCGCCGCGCGAAGAGGTTCTCGGCATGACGAACTACGAGTCCGTCACCCTCATGACCTGCGGCGGCCAGTGGAACAGCGAAATCAGCGAATACGACGAACGCACCGTTGCCCGGGCAAAACGCGTTACCGATACTGGCACCCCCGTCGCGGACTGACCCCGGCCACACCCGGACAACTGACCGTCGCCCTCCACCAACCCCAGGGCGGCATCTGACACAGGGAAGCGGCGATTTCGCACCACACGAAACGCCGCTTCCCCTTTGCGCCCTCGGCTCGCCGCCACATAGCCTGCCGCCAGGCACACATCACCTTCACACGGGGTATGTCCGCCCTCCGTTACCTTCGCTCACCTCCGACACACCACCCTGATCCCCTCCCACCACAGCCCCCTCGCCTCACCGCTCCATCCCATGCACCAGTATGGGAATCCTGGGCAACCATGTGTCGAGACGATGCATTCGCTATCTGGTTGCCGTATGGGTTTCCCACTGACATGGCGTGTTTCTCCTCGCTCGATGCGTCCACTGGGTGTATACGGTGCGACAGGTCGTCCATCCGCACACCGCGCCTGGGCCAGGCGAAGCTTCCCCCTTGAGCCGCTCACGCCTCCCGATGTACGGGGCAACGGCTCTGGCGGTGAGCCACGAACCGCACCATATCCAGCGCGGCCGGAGTCTGTGTAGCCCCTGCGTCCAACGACGCCCCCTGGAAGGCCAATGCATGGATTTGTGGATTATTGAAGCCGAAGAGACACATCTTTCCGCGACACAGCACGCCCACCCAACTCCGATCCCCTTGCCAATAGATCGGATCACTATCTCAAACGCCACATTACCTATCACACACATCGCTCAAACCAGCACTTCTTCGCGCCAGAAACCACCATTCGCCCGCGTGGATATCAACATGAAAGAACACGTCATGTCGCGGAACCAGAATGCCAAATGAGCGCAAAAAGACCCGGCAACGCACCTCGACAGTGCATCGCCGGGTCTCTTTGGAATCAGGAGCTAGCTGGCGCTCTTCACATACACGGACGTACCGTCGTCCCAGCTCTCAACCTTGATCTTCGCGTTGGACGAAATTCGCCCCACCGATGTCTTCAGACCGCGAACAGTCTTGCCTTCATCCGGCGTAAGTTTCAGCACCTCGTCCTTCTTCAGGCTCGTCAATGCCGCCAGCAACTCGCTGGCTACCTTCGAAAGCTTCTTGGGAGGCGGCGGAGCGTCCGTTGACTTGATCACATCGATTCGTGGCATGGCTTGGTGTCCTTTCGTTTCCTGCCAAAACGTCAGGGAGAGTATACACATCCTTGCCCATATGTACCCGCCAGTTTCGAATCAGGATTTCCCTATCTTCGCCTCTCAATCGCCCACGCCCTATCCGCCCACCCGCGCATCTCCTCCGCAACACGTAGTCCGTCACGTAGGCGTTACCGGCGCGATACGTGATGTCCAGCTCCAACATCCGTAGTCCGTTTCCGCAAAGTTACCGAGGTCCAGCCCACGCCCAGGCTCCACACTGAAAGCGGGGATCAGCGATCCACCCGGCGCCAGGGCCGCCCACGATCCCACCGGAATATCCGCGTCATACCATCTCGAGGAACCTACCGCATGAACATTATCTCCACCAGCCACCGGCAACGGCGCCGGCGGCCAGGAAGCGCGCGCACGCTGCTTGTGCTCATCACCT
Organism: uncultured Sphaerobacteraceae bacterium; assembly: GCA_964622205.1. Taxonomy (GTDB): domain Bacteria; phylum Chloroflexota; class Chloroflexia; order Thermomicrobiales; family UBA6265; genus JACCYX01. The sequence continues at coordinate 391 of CAZUPA010000183.1, read as the reverse complement.
GCGTCGTCATGGTCCTCTCGGCGGTCGCCTCCAATCCGGCCGCCGCCCGCCAGGACGACACCCAGTCCGAACAGCTCTCCGGATCGGAGAGCGCCGAATCCAAGGAACCAGTCGAACAATCCGAAGACGATCCGGCTCCCACCGAATCCCCGGAAGAGATCGAACCGCTCGCCACCGGGGAACCCGAAGCCGAAACCTTCACCATCGCGATCAACAAGTGGGACTGCGGCGACCCCGCCACCACGCCCCATGGCTCCACCAGCCACCCGGAGTACCAGGCGGCCTGCGCCAGCCCCATGAGCGTCCAGTTCGAAGCCAGCAACGGCTACGGCTACTTCGATGTCCAGACCGGCTCGTCGGTCAGCTTCGTCGCCCCAACCGAGCAAACCAT
>CAZUPA010000182.1:0-5902 GCA_964622205.1 uncultured Sphaerobacteraceae bacterium | reverse complement strand
GACATGACCTGCAAGGTTCGGGCATCGATGGCATCCACATCACCATCGCCCAATCACGAACCCCGATTGCCAGCGGGCACGGCATCGACAAGAATCACCACAACCGAATCGACACCTACGCACAGGGGATGGCATGACACTCACCATTTGGAACGAATCGACCCGTGACGAACTCGTGGCGCTCCTCCCGCGATCCGTCGTGGTCCTGCCCACCGGCGCGACGGAGCAGCACGGTTCACATCTCGCCACCGGGCACGACAGCTTCACGGTCACCGGTATCGCGCGCCAGGCCGCCCAGCGCTGCCAGGCCGATGTGGTGCTCGCGCCCACCGTCACCTTCGGATCGTCCCATCATCACGTGCCGTTCGGCGGAACCCTCTCGCTCTCCACGGATACCTACCGCCGGATGGTGACGGACCTGGTCGAGTCGATGATCGCCGGCGGCGCCCGGCGAATCTTCCTGCTCAACGGGCACGGCGGCAACCAGGAGCTGAACCAGCTCGTGGCCAGGGATGTCGTCCTGGCGCAGGCTCACGACTCGGGCGTGAGCATCGCCGCCGCCTCGTACTGGCAGGTCGCGGCAACGTCGCTGGGCGCCGGGTTCGCCGGAACCGGGTTCCCGCTGCCTGGCCATGCTGGGGCGTTCGAGACCTCCACCATGCTCGCCACCGAGCCCCGCCACGTGCGGGAACCCCGCCCGGTGCGCGAGTCGGACCCGTATCCCGGGGAGGTGATTCCCGGCGTGCGCCTGGAGACGGCCGGTTCGTGGCGAGTGTTCGATGGCTACACCGATTTTCCGCACCGGGCCACGGCCGAACTCGGCCAGCGCATCCTCGATCTCGTCATTCCCGACGTGGCCGCCGCCTTCGACGCCCTCGCCAACCTGGCGTAACCGGTCACACGGCAGCCTCCCGCGCACCCTGGCCAGCGACGGGCCTTGTGCCCGCTACACGCACATTGGACGCATCGCCATCGCCCCCGAGGAAGCGGGCCGCGTCTTGACGCCTTACCCGATCAGTTCGTATGGTGAACGCATGATACTTCCCGATGTGTAGTGGCAGACGCCATCGGCACACACGCGGCCCCGGCCACACCCTGGCGCCGCCAGCAAAAGGACCACGCAGATGGCACGCAATGGCAAGCTCCGGATCGGCTTCTTCTCCTATCTCTACCGCGAAGGCGAAGAAACCGCCGCCACCATTTACCGCAACGTCACCGATCTCTTCATCCGCGCCGACACGCTCGGCCTCGACGCCGGTTGGGTCGCCCAGCACCACTTCGGCCACCACGGCGGCCTCCCCTCACCCTTCGTCTACTTCGCCTCCATCGCCGCCCAGACCCGCCAGATCGGCCTCGGCACCGCCGTCGTCACCCCCGCGCTCGAACACCCGGTCCGCATCGCCGAAGATGCCGCCGTCCTCGAAACCCAGCACCCCGGCCGCCTCCAGCTTGGCCTCGGCACCGGCTTCGCCACCGACCCGGTCCTCACCGTCTTCGACAAGGGCGGGCAGGACAAGCGCGCCCTTTACGACTCCGCCGTTGCCCGCATCCGCGAGGTCTTCGCCGGAACCGAACTCAACGACCAGCACGACACTCTCTACCCGCCCGCCGAAGCGCTCAACCAGCGCCTCTGGGAAGCCCCCGGCTCCATTCCCCGCGTCATCCAGGCGGCGGAACGCGGCAGCGGCCTCCTCCTCTCCCGCATCGCCATCGGCACCGACCGCGACACCGACGAGGTCCAGCGCGAACTGGTGGACGCCTACTACGCCGCCCTCCCCGAAGGCGTCGAACCGCGCATTGGCCTCTCCCGCACCGTTTGGGCCACGAACGACCCCGACGCCGCCTGGAAGAGCCTCGGAGACGGTCTCGTCGCCGGTCTCGCCAAGCGCCCCGACCTCTCCGGAAGCACCCCCTCGCTCGAAGAGCTCTTCGATCTCTACAGCGTCCACTGGGGCACTCCGGCCGCCGTCGCCGAAAGCCTCAAGGCCGAACCCCTCATCGACGAGGTCACCGATATCATCTGCCAGCTCTCGCCCGGAACCCCAACCCAGGAGCAGGCGCTCGAAGCCATGGACCTCCTGGCGAACGACGTCGGCCCCGCCCTCGGCTGGACCCCGAACTAACCGCGCCTCGCCCCAGGAGTGACCGGTCTCGTGGCGGTCATTGGCGAACCATGCCATCGCTCACCTCCGGCCCAATGAACGATGTCGTCTGCTCCAGCTCCTCCCCGACTCGGGGAGGAGAACCGTCGCTCGACATGACGGTTGTGGTTCGCGATGCCGGAACCGTTCCCGTTACGCCCATTGCTCGCCATCTCTCGCACCAGTACGGAAATCCTAACCGGCATCCGTCTCGGCCATTCCATACGGTGCGTGCCGGTGTATGGGTTTCCCTCAATGGCGATGAGCCCGGTCAGAGAACGGCCTCGCCCGTCACGAACTTCCGCTGCCCGGCCTGCCATCCGAACAGCATCGTCAGCCCCAGCACAGCCAGGATCATGGCGATCGAGGCTTCCCATCCGCCGGTAAGGTCCCGCAGCGCGCCGAACAGGAACGGCGCCGAAGCGGCGATCGTATAGCCCACCGCCTGGGCCATTCCCGAAAGCGACGCCGCATGGGCCGCATCGGGAGAGCGCAGCACGATGAACATCAGCGCCAGGCTCAACGACGAGCCCGCCCCGACCCCGAACAGGATCATCCACAGAATGGTCCAGCTCGCCGGGGCCACCAGCAGTCCAACCACCGCCGTCGCCCAGATCGCTTCGGTCACGATCACCAGCACCCGCTGGTCGTGAAACCGCTGGGCCAGCAACGGCGCCACCATCGAAACCGGCAACCCCGCCAGGTTGCACATCGACCACATCAACCCGGCCCGCGCCTCCGACAGCCCGCTGTCGATCAGCAGCGTGGCGGTCCACGTGCCCAGCCCGAAGAAGGCGAACGACTGCAATCCCATGAACAGGCTCACCCGCCAGGCCAGGCTGCTTTTCCACAGGCTCGGCCGGCGAGCCGGGTTCGCGGCGCTGGCCGCCAGGTTCGCCCTGTTCATCCGTAGCCGGGGCAATAGCGCCAGCACCGCCAGCAGCGCGGGAATCGCCAATGTCCCAAGCGTCCCTCGCCAGCCCAGGCTGGTGTTCTCCATGATCGGCACCATCAGCCCGGCCGCCAGGGACCCACCGGCCGCGATGCCCATGGTGTACACGCCGGTCATCAGGCCGATGCGCTGGGGGAAGTCGCGCTTGATGGCGGCGGGAACCAGCACATTCGCCAGCGCGATCGAGGCCCCGATGACGATGGTGCCAAGGAACAGCGCCGGCAGCGGGTACGCCACCCGGATCAGGATCCCAACCGTCAGGCCAACCATCGTCAGCCAGATCATCAGGTCGATGCCGAACCGGTGGGCCAGGCGGGGCGCCACCCCGGCCAGCGCCCCGAAGCAGATCACCGGCAAGGTTGTCAGCAGACCGGCCACCGTCGCCGAAATGCCGGTATCGTCCTGGATCGCGTCGAGGAGCGGTCCCACGCCAACGATGGCGGTCCGCATGTTGAAGGCGGCGATGGCAATGCCCAGCGCCAGCAGGGAGATGCCCGCGCCCGTTGCCCTGTTGCTCGATGGACGTGTCACTGGAAGGTCATGGAGGGAGGGAACCGCCGGGTCCGCGAACGTTCGAAGGCCAGCCATGGAAACTGTGGCCATGGTACCGCGTGGGCCGGGCTCCCACCACGTCCCACGCGGGCATCGCCCGCCAGACCTGACGGCGGATTCCCGGAGCGGGTCGTTCCCCTACAGAATGCCGAAATGGTCGAATGCCTCGCGCAAGGTCCGGCCTTCGGACAGCCATGCGCGCATGGAATTTTCGCTGGCGACCTTTTCGCGGGCGAGGCGGATGACTTCTTCCTCGACCGCCTGGGGGATGACCACGATGCCGTCGATATCGGCGAAGACGATGTCGCCTTCGTTGACGAGGACACCGCCGCACTCGATGGGTTCGGCGTAGCTGACGATCATGCCCCGGCCGTTCGAGTCGACCGGGCGCATGCCGGTCCCGAAGACTGGAAAGCCCATCTCCTCGATCATCGCCACATCGCGGACATGGCCGTCGATGATGGCGCCGCGGCCGCCCCGGGCGCGGGTGGCGGTGGAGAGCAGCTCGCCCCACATGCAGGTGCGGGTGGATTTGTTGGTGGAGGCGACGACCACGCCATTGACGGGCACGCTGTCGATGGCGGCGATCTCCAGTTCGTAGGGATCGTCCCTGACCTGGTAGACGTCGGACGAGAGGACGGTGTGGGCGCGTCCGATGATTTTGGCGCCGGTGAAGACGGGCCGGATATCGGCGGTCATGGCCTGGTCGCGATAGCCGGCCTTGTCGAGCGTGTCGGAGATCACCGCCGAGTAGAGCTCGCCCGCGAGGGCATCGAAGAGGGCGGTCTCGTCCCGTGACGACGGGGACTCGGCTGGCTTGGCGTTGACTGACACGGGATTTCAACCTCCGGGCTGACGCGATGCGGGCCCATACGACGCTTTGGCCGCGGCACATGGTTTCGTGCCCGGTCCCTGGCGCCTGAACGTGGATCAATGGCCCATCATGGGATTGGGGGCGGGGGGTGTCAAGGGAGATGGGACGGCGCTACCGGGAAGCGGGTGTTTCGGGGGTCGTGTTTTTTCGCCAACAATAATTCATTAATTCATTTAATCGGCTTCGAGTGGCGATTCTGCCCGGAATGACGGGCTTTTTGGGATTGGGCATTAATGTGGATCTTCGAATTAATGTTGGCGCATAAACGATGTTGTTGTGTGCGGCGACGTTCATGGCGGAGTCCTTTCGTGGGGCAAGACGCGGTGCAGGACCGGCACGGGGCTGGTCCCTACGAATAGGCGCCGTATTCCGGAGGTGCGTGGTTCCCTGGTGTGCGCATGCGCGAGCCTAACTGCGCACAGCCGTGGGCTGACTGGTCGTTGCCCAGGTGGCGGCTGCGCCGCCAAGGACTTCGTCCGGGGGTCCTTCGCTTCGCTCAGGATGACGGAGGAAATTCGTGCGTGGAGGTGGTGAGCGGTTCGGTGGGATAGCCGGGCGGATGGCCGCGTTGGTCGGGATGACGAGCGCGGAGGCGGTAGCGGGTGGTGGGGCGGCCGCGAGTGCCGGTGCGGTGGGTGGTGGTTTCGAGGATGCCGGATTTGACGAGGCCGTTGACGATGCGGGTGAAGAGGGCGGGTTTCGGGCGGCCGGTAGCGATGAGGATGGCGGTGCGATCGGTCCAGCCTTCGGGGTCGGGGGTTTTGGCGATGGCCTGGACGATGCGTTCGGCGAGGGCGGTGTCGGGATCGCGAATGGACTCCCACTCGTCGAGGAGCATGGCGGTGCGGTGAATGTGGCGGCGGATGTATTCGGCGACATCGATGGCGCGGGCGATGGTGTCGGCGTCCAGCGGACGGGTTGGGTCGTTCACATTCCAGAGAGCGTGGAGGATGAGGGCGATCCGGGCGAGGTGGCTGGGGAGTTTGCGGTAGAAGCCACCGATGAGCAGGGAGGCGACGAAGGTTTGGTCGGTGTGGCCGTCGTACCAGGCCGCCCAGCGGTCGCGGGCACTGGTGGTGAGGGTGACGGTGCGGCCGGTTGGATGGGTTCCGCCCGTGTCGATGGCGCGGAGGGGGCGAATGAGATTGGCGATGGTTTCGGGAGAGGCCGGTTCGGGGACCGTGCTCCAGCGTGGTTGTTTGCCGGCGACGAAGAAGAGGAGGAAGCGTTCGAGAAAGCCATCCTGGCCGTGGTTCCGAATGCGGGGGATGAGGGTGGGCTGGATGCCGCCGGCGATGGATGCGACCGGTGCGGGGATGGGACGTGTACCGGGTTGGGTGGGGATGATGGGTTCGGAGGACCAGAGGGTGAGGAAGTGCTGGC
>CAZUPA010000181.1:0-6082 GCA_964622205.1 uncultured Sphaerobacteraceae bacterium | reverse complement strand
CGCCAGCCGGTAGTCACAGTTCGCGCCGGCCGGTGCGTGCCACCGCCAACGCCAGCACTCCGATCGTCGCGACCACCGTTGTCGCTGCCGAACGTGCATACGCTCTCACTTCACCACCACCCGCGAGGTCCGGCAGGGCATGAACGAGTGTGCTCGGCAGGAACGGGGCGACGGCGCCGATGATCGCGACGACCGGGAGGGCGAGGAGCACGACCATGGCGCTGGCGGCTGTTGTGACCACGCTACGTGCCAGGCTGGCCGCCAGCGCCACGACAGCAACGGCGAAAGCAAGGTAGAGCGCACCGAGGGCGGTGCCGACCACCATCCCCGACGTGTCCGGAGGCCCGATCAGCAACGTTGTCTCGTACCAGGTGGCAAGTACACCGATGACGAACGCAACGACAATCGCGAGGCCAGCAACCACATATCGTGGCGTGAGCAGGTGGATCGCGCTTGGTACTCTCGTGCGGAAGAACACGCCGATCTCCGGATGGGCATCGATGCAAAGCGCTCCCGCCGCCACAACGATCGCAATGAGCAGACCGATCTGGGACGCGATGGCACTGAACTGCTCAACGGCCGCAGCCGGTGTTGGCTCAGGGACCACGATGGTAATTCCGCCGCCAGCCCAGGCGATGAGCTCGTCGAAGTAGGCGGTGACCAGCGGACCGACGAATCCGAAGAAGGCATAGACGCTGAGGAGCGCGAGCAGACTTCGGGTCCGTACCAGGCGGTGCCACTCAAGACTCCAGGGGTTCATGATGTTAACTCCAGGAAAACGTGCTCAAGGTCCGCCCCGACCGGGGTCAGGCTGACGACGGGGTCGCCAAGCGCGGCAAGCGCGGGGATCAGATAGCGTTGCACCTCATCGAGTGATGCCGCCGTGACCCGCAGCCGATCAGCACCCGCCCACTCGACATGAGTGATCCACCGTTGCCCGCTGAGGTGCTCGATCGCCCGGTCGATGTTGCCGGCGAGCCGGACCTCGACCGCTGGTGCAGCGTGTCCGACCAGCAGCGTCTCGAGGCTGCCCTGCCAGAGCAGCTGCCCGGTACGAAGGATTCCGACCGTGTCGCTGACCTGCTGCACGTCCGCGAGGATGTGGCTGGAGAACAGCACGGTCGCGTCCCGGCCGATGTCCGCGACAAGGTCGAGGACATCGCGGCGTCCGGCGGGGTCGAGTGCGCTGGCAGGCTCGTCGAGGATCAGCAGTTCGGGTCTCGCGACCACGGCAGCCGCGAGCCCAAGCCGCTGCAGCATCCCGCGCGAATAGCCCCCGCAGCGTCGATCCGCGACATCGGCGAGGCCTGTGGCGCCAATCGCCTGGTCGACCCACTCGTTCGGGAGTGATCGATCGGTAAGGTTGAGCGACAACTCGACAACCTCGCGACCGGTCAGCCACGGATCGAACCGCGGCGTGTCCGGCACGGCCGCGATGCGTCGTGGGTCTACGTCGACCTCAACGGTTCCCGCGGTTGCCCGTCGTAGCCCGAGCAGGATCGAAAGCAGCGTGGTCTTCCCCGACCCGTTCGGACCGACTAGCCCGTAAACGCCGCCTCGTGGGACATCAATGTCCACCTCGTCCAGGGCGCGGTGGGTGCCGTAGATCTTCCGCAGTCCGCCCGTGCGAACCACGGCGTTGGTCGCAGGTGGCGCAGTCACGACTGGCGCCCGGCCAGGAGGTACGCGAGCCCCCCGAGCGGCATGAGGAGAACGATCACCACTGCCCAGGCCCACCGCGGGAGCCCGCGAACCTGTTCGCTCCTCGCCAGATCGACAAGACAGTAGACGACGAATCCCAGCGTTACCAGCAGCACCGGGGCGATCACTGCAAAGGGGATCTCCATAGATTCCTCCGTTCCTACGCCACCGGACGGTAGCTATTCTCATTGGCGATGACAGATGGTTCCGTGAGCGTGCTGGGAATCCGTGATTCGCACGCTGGTGGCCACTGCACTCGTCGGTGAGCCCGCCGCCCGTGCGGGACCGACCCCGCCTCCCGCGCATCCCAGCTGTCAACTTCTCTTGCTCCTGTAAAGCATAGCCTTACAAATGGGTCATGCGCCAGTTGGTACTCCCGGCCACCACCGTCGACTGTGATCGGTGTGCTCATGAACGCCCGCGGCAACGTGTTCTCCGCTACCACCATCGCGTGGGCGGCGTTGCCCGATATCGAAACCACCGCACCGGTGCCCACGGATGCCAGACGGCTCGCCGCCCGCACGGGGCGAGCACCACCATCGAGATCCTGGCTACGATCAACGGCCACACCAACGCCTGCTCCGCCAAATCGGCCACGACAGCCAGAACGCGACCAGCGCGATCAGTACCGGGCCCTCCACCGCCATGGCAGGCTGCCGATCTCGCTGATGGCGCCAAGGCGATGGCTTGGGCGATCGGGGGGCCGCGGCGTCCTCCGAGCCACCGGCCAGGCGTAGCAGCTCGACGCGGTCCACACCGTACGGTGCCTCGTTCAGTGCCAGGTGGCCTGACGCGAACCCCCGCAATTGTTCCCCGAACCCACATCTGCTCAGCTCGATCAGACGGCGTCGACCCCGACGGGCCGGGGCGCATCCCTCTGGGTCACAGCCACGCCTCACCGCAGCGATCAGCGCACGCCGCGGGCGCTGTTGATCGCATCGACGACCTCGGTCGGATTATCAACGGTGAGTATGAGACGGTCGAAGCGTTCGGTGGATGCAAGCTCGATTACGATGGCGCGTTCGTATCCGGAGATGTTCCAGAATTGCTTCTTTCCATTAGCGTGAAAGGTGCCCGAGAGTTTACCGGGGAGGCGGAGGCCAGGGCCGCGCCAACCCATGGGTTCGTGTATCGCGCTCGGATCGAAGAATGCGCCTCTCACATGCGAGAGCGGGACCTGTAGACGGCGCGTGAACGACCACACCTTGTCGAGGCCCACCGGCTCGATCACCAGGCGGTCGTCCGTCACGATGACTCGATTGCTGCTCATGCCGGCTCACCTTCGTCTCCGAACCAGAGCGCGAACGCAACGGCAACGACCACTCCGATGGGTCGCAGATCGCGGCTGCTCATGCAGGGTCCGCCTCGGGTCGAGGACGTGTTCGATCGGCCCGGAAATTCGACGGTCACGACGTCTGCCCGTCGAGGATGTGCAGACCGGCGATGGTCCGGTCGTCGCGGAACGCGATCCGTGCCGTGTAGTCGCCCGCCTCCCACGAGAGCGGCGTGTTCGTGATCGTCACATCGCCGGCTCGGACAACCTCCGGCTCTCCATGCTCCTCGAAAGCTCCCGACAGGCCGACAATCTGTGCCCAAGCGGCGGCGAGCGCATCCTCCGACAAGCCATCGCGCATGGCCGGATCGAACTGCTCGGTGACACGCGACCACTGCCCGGACGCGAGGTCCTGGATCACCGAGGCAGCCAGTTCGGCAGCGTCGGGCAGTGGTGTGGTGTTCATTGGTTCTCCTGTTCTGGGATCGATCGGTTTGCCATATCGCTGAAACGCTGCTTGCCGGCTCACGCCGAGTGCATCGCCCACGACTTGCCAGGTAGCGCCGTTGTGGCGTGCCTGCTGCACGACAGAGCGCACGACATCATCGGCAGCCGCCTGGATGCTCACGGCGTGCCTTATCGAACCAGCCCAGTCGTCACCCCTCGTCAAGACGAGTGACGCGAGGAACGCCTCCGTGTGCGCCTTCAATGCGCGTATCGTATCTGTCAACTTCTCTTGCACGTGTATAGCATAGCCTTACAGAGGGATCATGCGCCAGTTGGTACTCCCGGCCTGGCCGAGCGCCGTCCGCAACCTCGGCCGCGGAGAGTCGGCCGTACGTCGGACGCCGTGAGCAGGCCAACCGCCGCAAGGTGCGTGCAGACTCGAGTGTTGCAGCGGGGAGGCCGAACACCCTAACATACTGTCTTCGCCATCGATGTCCACCCAGAGACCGTATGAGCCTCCGGCTGGTTGGGAAAGGAAGTTGCCGGCTGGCGGCGGATCCTGATCGCGCCGCGCGCACCCGCTCCAGTGTCTCGCCGCCCCTTGCGGCGTCCGAGGCTAGGGGTGTGGAACAGCGCGACGGGCGAGGGGGAAAATGCGGAACCGGGGATGTGGTGCGGATGTTTCGATAAAGTGGGCTGGCGGCGGAGGCTGGATCCGGAGCACCCCGGATTTTTCAGGCTTGGCGTTGTTTGGGATATGAGGCGCGAACGTTCGATCTCGGATTGAGCACGAACGAGTTCACAGCCGACTTGCGTTTCAAGCATCTACTGGCGGAGGATGACAGGAACTTGATTGATGTACTGGATTTTCCTGCCACGCAAGAGGAGCAGATCGTGCTTGTGATCGCCCGGCACGAGGGATGGATGGACAATGGTAGTTTGCGTCAGGTGACCGGTCTTCATCCCGCCGACGTTACACGTGTACTGGGGCGGCTCCGGGACAGTGGGTTGCCGCAGATGGTTGGTGGTGGACGTGGGGCGAAGTACCAGTTGGACGCGCTCGCGGCGGAACTAGCTGAGACGAGCTCTGCGGATTCTGCGCGAAGCACTACAGATTCTATGCAATCCTTGATCGATAGTCCGGTTTGGCCACAGCTCAAGCAAGTCGCCCGGCCCATCAGTTCGGTGGACTACGTTTCATCAGCCGAACGTAATCGTGTGGTGATTCGCCTATGCGCGCAAACGCCACTTTCCCTGCTTGAGCTGGCCTGGCTTCTGGGGCGCAACAAGAACTATGTCCGAAGTATTCTCAAGCATCTGGTGGATGAAAGAGCACTTGAGTATCTCTATCCTGATCGGCCCCGTCACCCGGGCCAACGCTATCGAGCCGTTCAGAGATCAGACCCGGAAGACAACAGCAATCAGGATCGGACGCGGTGGTTAGGGGATATCACCCGGTGTGACGATGGCATATCCGGTGAGATTAGGGCGATCGATTGACGATTTGGAAACGCTGGCCGGTATCGGGATGGCGTTGATTGGATGGGATAGCGTGTGCAGGATGGCAGGCCGGAGCAGTGGCGCATCAGCGAGCAAACCGAGCTTGCTCACGCTCCAGGAACAGTGGTAAGAGTGGGCGATTCGTTTGAGGTACACGCGGGGATGCGGCTTCCGCTGGTGACGGCCACGCGGTACGTGACACCCCTGCGCGAGGGTGGGTCGCTGCCCGCGCTGATGGAAGCCGATGATGATGGCCTCTACGTGGTAAAGCTGCGGGGCGCGGCCCAGGGCGCGAAGACGCTGGTGGCCGAGCTGGTGGCGGGCGAAATCGGCCGCCTGCTGGGACTGAACGTGCCCGACCTGGTGGTGGTGAACCTGCCGGCGGCGTTGACGCTGGGCGAGCCCGATCCGGAGATCAAGGGACCGCTGGAGCGATCCGTTGGGCTGAACCTGGGGTTGGATTACCTGCCTGGCGCGTTGCCGTTCGACCTGGCGATGCGCGATCCGATCGACCCGGTGCTGGCGGCGGATATCGTGTGGTTCGATGCGTTCATCGCCAATGTGGACCGCACCACGCGCAACCCGAACATGCTGCGGTGGCACGACGACCTGTGGCTGATCGACCACGGGGCGGCGATCCTGCCGCATCACCGGTGGACCGATCCGGCGGCGGAGGCGCGCAAGCCGTTCCCGCTGGCGCGCGAGCATGTGCTGCTGCCGAAGGCGGGATCGCTGGTGGAAGCGGACCGGCGGATGGCGGACCGGTTGCTGGAATCGGACCTGTGGCAGGCGATCGGGAGCATTCCCGATTCGTGGCTGGAGGAGGAAAGCCCGCTGGGCGACGCCGATGCCCAGCGGCGGGCCTACATGACCTACTTCACCACTCGGCTGGAGATGCCGCGGCCGTTCATAGCCGGGGCCGAGGCGGCCCGGACCGAGGCGGGCGTGGGCGCGATTGACCCGGACCGGGCCACGAGGGGGCGTCGCCGTGAGTGAGCCACAGGCCTATTTCTATTCGGTGATCCGGGTGGTGCCGCGCGTGGAGCGGGGCGAGTGCTTCAACGCCGGGGTGGTGCTGTTCTCGCGGTCGCTTCGCTACCTGGGCATGCGGTGGGCGCTGGACCCGTGGAAGCTGCAGGCGCTTTCGGAGGAGACCGATCC
>CAZUPA010000180.1:0-6088 GCA_964622205.1 uncultured Sphaerobacteraceae bacterium | reverse complement strand
GCAAGTTGCCGCCCCACTACCTGATCGGTATGATGCCAGTCAAAGTCTTTGAACCACGCCCATGAAAGGAACAGGCATGAAGATTGGTGTGTTCACCGTATTATTTGCCCAGCGCCCGTTCGAGGAAGCGCTCGACTACATCAGGGACGCCGGCGTCGAGGCCGTCGAGATTGGCACGGGCGGCGCCCCTGGAAACTCCCACTGCGACCTGGACGCCCTCGTCGACAACGCCCAGGCCCAGAAGGACTACCTGGGCAATATCACCAGCCGGGGGCTGGAGATCAGCGCGCTCTCCTGCCACGGCAACCCGCTTCACCCCAACAAGCCGGCGGCGAAGGCGGACGATGAGACGTTCCGCAAAACGGTTCGCCTCGCCGAGCAACTTGGCGTTCAGAACGTGATCACCTTCTCCGGCTGCCCTGGCGATTCGGAGAATGCCAAATACCCGAACTGGGTTACCTGCCCATGGCCAACGGATTATGCCGACCTCCTGGAATGGCAATGGAAAGAAGTCGCCACGCCGTACTGGGCGAACGCCGCGAAGTTCGCCTCCGACCACAACGTGCGGGTCGCGATCGAACTCCACCCCGGTTTCCTCGGCTACCATACCGAGTCGTTCTGGCGACTGCGTGAAATCGGCGGCGAGGCGCTTGGCGTCAACTTCGATCCTTCGCACCTCTTCTGGCAGGGGATGGATCCTCTCGTCTGCGCGCGCGAACTCGGGGACGCGATCTATCACGTTCACATGAAGGACACCTGGCTCGACCAGCCAAACATCCGCCGCAACGGCGTGCTCGATACGAAGCAGTACACCGACGAGGTGAATCGCTCCTGGATCTTCCGCACGGTTGGGTACGGCCATGGCCCCGAATTCTGGCGCTCGTTCATCTCCGAACTCCGGATGGCCGGCTACGACGGCGTGCTGTCGATCGAGCACGAGGACTCCCTGATGAGCATCAACGAGGGGTTCACCCGGGCCGTCGAGTTTCTCAAGGATTCCGTCATCCGTGAAACACCCGGCGATGCCTGGTGGGTTTAGGTTCCAGCGACACTACGAGGAGAACAGCATGAGCGACATTGGAGTAGGTCTCGTCGGCTACAAGTTCATGGGCAGGGCGCACTCGAACGCCTACCGGCAGGTAGCGCACTTCTTCGATGTGGACCCCGTTCCGGTGATGCGAGCCATCTGTGGGCGCGACGCCGAAGCCACGCAGCGCGCCGCCGACCAGCTTGGTTGGGAGAGCATCGAAACCGATTTCCACGCATTGGTCGCCCGTGACGACATTGGCCTGGTCGATGTCTCCACCCCAGGCTATACCCACCGCGACGTGGTACTGGCCGCGCTGGAGGCAGGCAAGCACGTGCTCTGCGAAAAGCCGCTCGCCAATACGCTGGCCGAGGCCGGCGAGATGCTGCAAGCGGCCCGCCAGGCAGGCGTGATCCACATGGTGAACTTCAACTACCGGCGCGTTCCCGCCGTGCGGTTCGTGAAGCAACTCATCGAGGAAGGAAAGTTGGGCGAAATCCGCCACTGGCGCGCAGTCTACCTCCAGGACTGGCTGGTCGATGAATCGGTTCCGCTGGCCTGGCGCCTGAAGAAGGAACTCGCCGGTTCGGGCGCGTTGGGCGATATCGGCGCCCACATCCTCGACCTGTCGCAGTTCCTGGTCGGCCCGGTCACGAACGTCGTAAGCACGCTGGATACCTTTGTGAAGGAACGGCCCGTCGAGGTCCAGAACTCGGGAGGTTCTGGCCTGAGCTGGGAAGCCGGCAGCGAGAAGGGCGAAGTCACCGTCGACGACTCGACCACCTTCCTCGCCCGCTTCGAGAATGGCGCCACCGGCACCTTCGAAGCCACTCGCATGGCTGCGGGCCGCCGCAACTACAACAGCTTCGAGATTAACGGCTCGCTCGGCAGCGTTGTCTTCAACCTGGAGCGGCTGAACGAGTTGCAGGTCTACTTCCGCGGGGATGAGGCCGGCCTGCAGGGATTCCGCACCATCAATGTCACCGAAGCCGTCCACCCCTACACCAGCGCATGGTGGCCAGCGGGACACATCATTGGTTGGGAGCACACCCACACCCACGTGGTGAAGGACATGCTCGACGGCATCAAGTCGGGAAACAACCCGGCCCCGTCGTTCGAGGATGGCTACAAGAACCAGGCCGTGCTCGAAGCCGTGATCCGGAGCGCGGAGTCGGGCGCATGGGAAGCTCCGGAACCGCTCCCCATGTAGGGACAGCCACACGCTCGCCTTCGGCTCGCTGGGCTGTCCGGACTCATCACACATACAGGTCAACGGCACAGGAGGCTCGCGGTTGCGGACCTCCTGTGCCGTCTCCCATCCAAACGCGATCGGTGCGCTATCGATCCGAACCGGTGTCCCGTCCCAACCGGCGACGGTTGCGAATCGCCAATGCCACCCGGTCGCGCTCATCCTCCGTCATCATATCGAGTGCTCCATGTGGGTCCGGCGCCGCCACGATCACGATCGCCTCATCGTTGTCGCGCTCGATCGCCGCCTGAATCCTCCGCACATGCGCCATCTGGATCACCTGTTCCTGGAGCCGCTCAATCGCATGCTCACCCCCAAGCCGGGGATCGCGATCCAGTCCCATGGCTTTGGCGGTGGGGATCAACTGCGCCATCCGGACGTGATCTGGCGGGGTCGACTCCGATGCCGCGATGAGTTCGTCGATCACCGACATCCGCTCCACCACCTGTTGGATCCTGATCCACATCTTTCGCTCGGAAATCCGCGCTCCCACGCGCTCAACCCAGTTGAGCGCGGAGATCACCGCCGAATCATCGTCCTGCTGAACGGCGCGCTGAAGCTCCGCAAGCGCCTTGTGCCCCTCGATCATCCTGCGCATCCGCCGTCGCTCCGGGGTGCTCAATCGCTCTGGAGCGCCTTCCGGTGGATCGAGCAGGAGTTGGGACATGGCGCTAACATCACGCCTGGTCAGGGCCGTTCGTGCCTGCTCCAGCCACGCCAGCCGCCTCGTCGCAAGTTCCACCCGATCGAGCAGGATCACGTCGAGCAGATCCGATCCTTCATACAGTTCAGGATCGTAGGCGGCCACGATAAGCAGGTCTTCGTCGGACTCGATGGCTCGCGAAAGTGTGGGCCACTCGATCGCCTGCAATACCTTGCGCAGCGACGCCCTGTCTGTATCGCCCAGCACGACCAGCCGCCCAGACATCGCCATATCGGCAAGCAAATCGGTATCGCCGCGGCCGAGCGCCGATTCCAGCTCGTTGCGGACTTCGATCCGCTCAACGGAGAGCCGGGATTGGTTTCGAGCTTCGATCCCCAGCGGTATCCCGCGCTCCGCCGCCTCCTCGGCCAGCGTGACAACGGCCTGATCCCTGCCCTGCCGCGCTTCCCCGCCAATCCGCCGCTCGTAGCTCGCCGCGAGCACCGTTTCTACCTGAAGCCGAACCAGGGCGGACATCTGGGCATCGCCTATTTGTGCCCAGATCCGTATCACCTCGGCTTCGTCGTTCCGGTCCAGCGCGGCCTGCAGCGACACAAGATCCCCACTGGACGTGCGTACGGCCTGCTCCTCGTCCAGCACGTGGTCGTTTTCAAATCCCCAGCCGGATCCCCCAGTCGAATCCGGCCAACCCGTGTCTGGCGGGGATGGCCGCCGCCACGTCTGGTCCGCGGATGAAACTGGCTCCACTGGTTCCGGCTGTGGGACATCCCAGGAATCCGTATAGTGCGCCCGCATTCGCGCCACGATCGGCGCGACATCCCAGCCGCTGTCGTCAACGGCGTCCGGAGCCGCGTTGAACTCCTCGGAAAGCTTGAGCCGCGGGACAAGCTTCAATGCATCGAGGATCGCCCGCCGGTCTCCCGCACTCGCCGCTGCAAGGCCATCCAGCAACCGCTGCGTTTCGGCCGAGGTATCCCTGCGCGCCTCGATGAATGCCCGCGAGTGCTGGAGATTGGCGAGGTCACGCTCCCTGAACAGCAGCGCACCGGACAGGCTGCTCGGCGGATCGCCATGCCGGAGCCGCAGGCTTGGGTTGTCGGCCAGCGCGGCCAGCGAGGCGACGATCACCAGCGCCGCGAAACCATCCCTCAGCACTACGTCGCGGTTGAGCGCTGGATGCCGGTAGCCCGGCGTGCCGTTGCCCGCCGCCCCAAATGGCGAGTCCCGCCACGACGCCGTGTCGAGGTCCACGCAGGCCAGTTGCCCATTCGCCTGCACCAAGATGTTCTGGGCGGAGTAGTCTCCATGGAAAAAGCCCAGGGGCTGCAAGTCATTCCACATCTGGCTGAAGCCCGCCGACAGCGCCCGGATAACCCCGCTGTTTCCCGCCTGCGTTGCCCGGTCGATTCCGGCCAGCAGGGTAGGACCAGGTATCCAGTCCATCGCCATCACCGCCACGCGGCTTCCCAGAAGCTCGCCGAACCAGCCGGCATGGTGAGGCAAAATCGCGATGCCACCGGGCAGCCGGGTCAACTCGCGAGTCGACTGGAACTCGGCCAGGGATGCGTAACGTACACTCCAGTCCAGATCCTTGCCCGGGAGTGCTACGATACGTAAAGCAACGTACGTCCCGTCCGTTCGCCGCAGCTGCGCGACGTGTGCGTTGTTCCCCGCAACAACATGAGGTTCACCGGTCTGGTTCAGTACTGGCTTTGCGCGGAGTTCGGCAAGGACAGGAACGTGTGACCTGGCCAGTGCGTTCTGGAGGTGAGAGCGTCTCTCCGCCACATGCGGTCCCTTCGTCACTCGTGGTCGTTGTGCCGGAGGAAATGAACGTCAGGGTTGGCGTCCGGCACTCGAATCTCCTCCGATTGTAGTAGACATGACACAACACACAGCGCATCACCGTCTCGGAAAGGTAAGGGCCATTGCAACGCAGATCCAGAAACAGGCCAGATGGCGGGACGACGGCGGACGATAGCATGACCCAGGCAACAAACATCCGGCCCATCACCGACGCGTCGAATTCCCGGTACTCCTCCGGGAGTTCCTACGGCAGCATTTGGACAAGCGCCTCCAACGTCGCCTCCGAGATCGAAGGCATCGCGAGTTCGCTCAGTGAGGTGGACACGCGATCGTCTTCGCGACTGCGCGACCTCGGCAACGCCCTGACTTCCGATACCGGCCGGGCTCGGTGGTCCGATGTTGACCTTCGCCGTGCCTTCAATACCGATCGCCTCTCCCACATGTATGCCGTCCGGCGCGAGGGAGGCTACGCGCCTCGCCGGATCGAGGTCGCGGACAAGGTGCGGAACGTCCTCGTGCTCGTCCCGATCCTGCTCACCTGGGCGGCGCTCGCCGAAGCGGCACGTGCCTACGACCGGTTCTTGGCCGCGCACCCGGAAGAAGCGGGCACCCCGTTCCTGCTCCTGTGGCAGCGGGGCTTTGGCGGCGAAGCAAGCATCTTCTCTCCAACGTTCTCCACGGTCGCCATCATCGACGCCGTGGTGATCATCGCCATGATTATCCTCACCTTTTACACGCATGGCCGCCGGGAAGAGCAGGAAGACATCATTTCCGACACCGCCGCTGCTTTCCAGACGGAATTCGACAACGTCATGGCCGAAGCAGGCGTCATCCTCGCCGCCGACCGCGCCAACCGGCCGGCCCAGATCGCCGATAGCGTCGAGCGGCTCGCTGACCGGTTCGACCGCGGCAGCCAGGAACTGCTCACGCAACTGCAGGTCGAGCACGACCGGCTGGAGCATCTCGCGACTCGCCGCGAGCGGGAATTCGCCGACTTCGGCAAGTTCGCCAGCGGAATGCGGGCTGGCGCCGAGGAAATGCACCGCCTGCTCGTCGATCTCAGGCAGGTCTCGTCCGGTCTCGAAACGGCCCTCCAGGACCTCGCCAGCGAAGTGTCTGGCGCGGGAGACCAGCAGCGATCATTGCTGACGGCCGTGACAAGTCTTGAACGGATGACCTCGTCCGCGATCCAGAGCGACCAGGCCGTGAATCGCCAGCTTTCGCAGGCCGCCCGCAATCTGTCCGAGACCGCCGACAAGGCCATCACCGGCGCCGATCAGGCGGCTCAGGCCGGCCGGATCGCGTCGGAGGCGGTTCGCGGCCTGGCGTCGATCGCGCAGGA
>CAZUPA010000179.1:0-6226 GCA_964622205.1 uncultured Sphaerobacteraceae bacterium | reverse complement strand
TGTTTTCAGCGATTGGTAAGGCGAGGATCCAGATAATCCCTCAATGCATCGCCCAACAAGTTGGTGGCCAGCACCATCAGCGCGATTGTTAGCCCTGGAAAGATGACAAGCCACCAGGGGGGCCGAAACGATGACGCGAGAACGCCTCCCAGCATATTTCCCAGGCTGGGTGTTGGAGGTGGAACCCCTACCCCAAGAAAACTCAATGAAGCCTCGGCAAAGATGGCCCCACCCAGGTTCAGGGATGCGATGATCATGATTGGAGCGATGGTTTGCGGGGCAATCTGTTTGAACATGATGGAGTTGGGAGACGCCCCGATGCACCGCGCGGCCTCCACAAACTGTGCTTCCTTAACCGAAAGCACAACGCTCCGGGTGATGCGCGTGGCGAGCGGAATCTGCGTGATGCCGATGGCGATCACCACCGTCGTGACGCCAGCTCCCAGGCTCACCGAGAGCAGCATGGCCATGATCAGCGTGGGAAACGAGTTCAGGACTTCGATGACGCGTTGACTCAACAGGTCATATTTCCCTCCAAGGTAGCCACTGGATATCCCCCACAACAGTCCAAACACAACCCCCAGAAAGACTGACGCGATGCTGACGAGCAAACTCACCTGGAGGCCGTAGATCACCCGGCTCAGCACATCTCGTCCCAGCGCATCGGTCCCCATCCAGTGCGTTGAATCGGGCGGTTGCAGAAGGGCGGTGTAGTCGTTGGTCAGGGGATCGAAGGGCGCGATCTGTTCCGCGAACACGGCGATCACCATGAACGCGAGCAGGAGCACCGCCGATACGGCTCCGATGGGCGAAGCCTTCGCAAAGCGCACGACGGTGCTTCGCGCGCCGGGTCTGGTCTCGGCCGGGATCAGCGATGTCCCATCCGTGGCTGCCTGCGACGTGGCCTGTGTCATGGGAATGTCCCTGCTCCCCGATCGCATCCAATCATCATGTCCCTCACTGATAACGGATACGGGGATCGATCCAGGCGTAACTCAAGTCAACCGCAAGATTGATGACCACGAATATGATGGCGTAGATCAGCACGAGATTCTGAATCACCATCCAGTCACGAGTAATCAGCGCCTGGACCAGGAGATTCCCCAGGCCTGGAACGCCGAACGCTGTTTCGGTGGCCACGGCTCCCCCCAGCAACGCTCCCATGGTCGCCCCAGACGCGGTGACAAGGGGCAACATCGCGTTTCGCATCACATGCCGCACCACCACCGCCCGCTCACCCATGCCCTTGGCCCGCGCGGTTCGCACATAGTCTTCATGGAGCGATTCGAGAACCGTCGATCGGGTCAGCCGCGCCAATCCGGCCGCCATCCCGACCCCAAGCGCCAGGGCGGGGCCAATGACCATCTGGAAATTCGCCACGGGGTCTTCCCATGGCTGCACGATGGTGAGCGGGGGTCTCCAGGTGAAGTTGATGACCAGCAGCATGATGACCGTGAGTCCAATCCAGAAACTTGGAATGGCAAGCAATATGGTCATGACGATCCTGAGAACGTGATCTATCCAGGTGTTCCGGCGCGTGGCGCTCAGGATGCCCGATGGAACGCCCATCACCCATGACACGACCACGGCGAGAACCGCGATTTCCATGGAGATGACACCACGGCGCATGACCGTTTCCCGAATGGGGGTGTCGCCCCAGAAGGAGTACCCAAGGTCTCCCCTGACGACATCCCCCATCCAGGAGAGGTATTGCTCGTAGAGTGGGCGGTCGAGCCCGAGACTTGCCCGGGCCGCCTGCAGCTCCTCCTCCGTGAGGGTATATTGACTGCCCCCCTCGGAGCCGACGACCGACAAGGGATCTCCAGGCATGATCCGCATGGCGATGAAGATCAGGATGGTGATGCCGATAACGGTCGGGATGGCCAGCCACAATCGCCGGATCATGTACCTGTGCATCAGCTCACCTCGTCAGCCCGCCATTCGCGCTCGCCGGCTCCTGTCCGCGTATCAGGATTGCTCGATCCACGCGGTCTCCACACGCGCGTTTTCCCAGTGATCGCGTTGCTCCAGGGCAAGCCCCTTAACCCGGGTGTTCCACATCACGAGCTGGTCCGTATAGCCAAGGATCAGCAGCGGGCACTCCTGGTCAAGCAAGTCCTCGATCTGGCGCATCTGCTGGCCACGAACCGCGTCATCGAGCTCCTGGTCGGATTGGGCGAGAAGCTCATCGAACTCCGTATTGCTGTAGTTCGTGAAGTTGCCCGAGGCGCCGGTCTTGAGGACCTGGTTGCCAAGCGGCGAGAAGTCCGAGATTGGACTGCCAACCGTACTGAGAACCAGCGTGAAATTGCCGGTTTGCATATCTTCCGAGAGCAGCGTGCGCTCCTGGGTGCGGATGTTCGTGGAGATATTCAGGCTGCGCAGCAGTTGATCCTGAATGGCCGGCCCGAGGAGTTCGGAGTGGCCCGGCACGGACGCGCAGAGAAAGTCGACATCTGGAATACCGTCGGCGAATCCGGCTTCGGCCAGGATGCTCTGCGCCTCCGCGATGTCCTCGTCCTTCTCCGGCCTGTATCCCGGCAACGTGGCGATTTCTTCCTGTGGCGTTTCGAACTGGTTCGATCGCGGCACCCAGCGCGACAGGTTGATCTGCTCCTGGCTGGCGAAGACCTGGATCAACGCCTGCCGGTTGAGCACCAGATGCATCGCATGCCGAACCCGCGGATCGTTGAACGGCTCGATCGCCGCGTTGATGTACACGCAATAGCAGCCAAATGCGGTATTGCGATGGGTGAGGAAGCTCTCGGGGCGATTGGCGCCTTCCTGGAATGTGTCGATGCCCACGTTCCACGAAATGTCCGCCTGGTCGGTCAGAACGGCCGTGCCGCGATCGGGCCACGCGGGCAGATGGATGATGCGGTACTCGTCAATGTACGGAAGGTCTGGATTCCAGTAATTCTCGTTGCGGGTATAGATCCACTGTTCACCCTCGACATAGTCCTGGTAGAGGAACGGGCCAGTGCCCGGAGCAACCACCTGTCTCAGGTCTCCATTGTTTTCGTCGAGCGTCTTCTTGGAGTAGATGACCATGCCTGGGTCGGTGACGAGTGGCAGGAACGCGGCCTGCGGCTCGGAAAAGCTGAAGCGAACGCCAAACTCGTCTGTCGCTTCGACCCCTGTAAGCGTAGGGAAGCGATCTCGAACAGTGATGGTTGTGCCCTCGGGCGGTTCGATGATCCGCTGGAAGGTGGCCACGACATCGTCGGCCGTGAATGGCTCTCCATCGTGGAACGTGACGCCCTCGCGAAGCCTGAATGAATAGCTCAATCCGTCTTCGGATGGCTCCCATGACGTCGCCAGGTCGGGAACGACGGTCTTCAGTCCATCGGCCAGGTTCTCGCGAACCAGCCCATTGTAGATATGGCACATGACGGGAAAGGAGCCACCCTGGTACAGGTCGTAGTTGGCGGTGGCGCCATTGAAGGCCATGCGCAACGTGCCCCCGCGCTGGGGGTCTGGCTCGGGAGCGGCGAGCACGAAATCGGGATCGCCATTGGTGAACGCCGCTGGCGATGCTTCCTGGGCAAAGCCGGATCGCGCAACCGGTATCCCGGCCGCCAGGGCAACCCCGGCCGCGACCGCGCCCTGCGTGAAGCCACGCCGGCTGACTTCAGTTCTGGACTGCTCGTACTGCTTCGTCTTCTCGTTCATTGCGAACTGGTCCTTTCGACATTGACGAATCGAAATGCCCCGATCACTGAGGTTGGCATGGTCTATCCACCGGTGACGCTGGAGAAAGAGATCCACGTTCAACCCGCTGTACTCGCCCGCATCACCTCCAGACTCGATAAGGCTCAACTCCGCCAACGGCGCCACTACTTGCCGCGCGTGTCCCGCGTACACGGAATCCCGCCTGGAAATCGCGCGATCAGGAAAGAGAATCTCCGCTCGCCTGGCGCCCATGGACCCGTTCCACATACGGATCACCTGTTCAATTTCTTACTTGCCGAAATCCTATCAATGCCCATACCATGTGTCAACAGGCTTTCTCGACCGGCTGGACCGGGGAGGCGGGCGCTTCCCGCCTTGCGTGCTCGCGGTCATCAGACACCTCACCCGAGACACTCCATTTGCCGGGTCACTTATGTGGAAAACGCCATGTCCGCGGCTGTTCGCATGCTCGAAATTTCGGACCTCCTCGCCCGGCGGGGGCCGATTGGGCTGCGCGAAATTGCCCGGGAACTGGCAATACCCACGGGATCGACGCATCGGCTTTTGCACCAACTCGAGGAAGAACGCGTCGTCGAGCGATCCGAGACCGGCGAGTGGTCACTTTCGTTTCGCCTGCTTCAGCTCGCGGGCATCCAACTGGCGCGTCTGCGGCTTCCAGCCCTGGTTCGGCCATTCCTGGAACAGGTCGCGGCGGACACGCGAGAGACAGCCTTCCTCGCGGTTCCCAGCGGCGATGAAATTGTCTACCTCGACATGGTTCGAACCGATATGCAGGTTCAGATGAACGTGGAACTTGGAACGCGGCGCCCCATGTACTGCACGGGGTTGGGCAAGGCGATACTGGCCCATCTGGCTCCCAGCCAACAGCAACGCTTCCTTTCGCGTGGAGACATGCCGGCCTATACTCCCCAAACGATTACCGACCCGCTGACGCTGGAACGCGAACTGGCGAACATCCGGTCGAACGGCTTTGCCACCGACCGGGAAGAGATCATTCCAGGGGTTCATTGCATCGCGGTGCCCCTGCTCAACCATACGAACAGGGCGGCCGGGGCAATCAGCATTGCTGGCGCCAGCGCCAATCAGGAAGGCGAGCGCTTCGATACCATCAAGTCGCTCTTGCTGGACGTAGGTACGGAAATCAGCATGCGATTGGGATATGTGGGAGATGCCCCCGCTCCGGGAGGATAGCCGTCGGGGCACGTGTGCGGAAATCGGATTGACGACTACGAGCATCTTACGTATGGGAGCTAAGGGAATGCGGGCAGCAGTGTGGACAGGACCACGCGAAATGCGGATGTTGGATCAGCCGGCGCCGGAACTCGCCGCCGGCGAACTCCTGCTCCAGGTGAAAACCGTCGGCATCTGTGGATCGGAACTCTCCGGCTATCTCGGTGAGAACAGCCTCCGGGTGCCGCCCCTCATCATGGGGCATGAGTTTGGGGCCACGGTGGTCGAGGTAGCGCCCGATGTCGAGGGATTCGCCCCCGGCGATCGCGTCACCGCAAATCCCATGGTGCCCGACCGGAGTTGCGTCATGTGCCGCGCCGGCTTCGAGAACCTCTGCCTGAACAGGACCCTTGTCGGGGCTCACCGGCCCGGCGCTTTCGCCGAATATGTCGCCGTCCCCGCCATCGCCTGCTATCAGCTTCCCGATGCCATAGACGATCTTACCGCCTCGCTGGTCGAGCCCACCGCCTGCGCCCTGCGCGCGGTGGAACTCGCCGCCGTCACCCCCGGGAGCAGCGTCCTCATCCTCGGCGCCGGCCCCATTGGCCTGCTCTCCCTGCTCGTCGCCAGGGCGGCCGGAGCCAGCGACATCATCATCTCCGACCTGTCCCAGCACCGGCTCGACCTCGCCACCGAATGGGGCGCCACGCAAACCGTCATCCCCTCCAGCCACGATGTCACCCAAACGGCGAAGGACCTGACCGGCGGGCTCGGTGTCGACGCCGTCATCGACGCCGTGGGCCTGCCCGTAACCCGCCGCTCCGCGGTCCACGCGGTTCGTCCGGGCGGAAAGGTCGTCTTCATCGGCCTCCACGAAGACGAGTCGACCATTCCGGGGAACCACATCATCCGCTCCGAAATCGAGATCAAGGGCTCCTTCTGCTACACTGCGGCCAACTTCAGCGCCTCCATCCGGTTGCTGGCCACCGGATTCCTGCCCGATCCGGCCTCATGGGTCGATGTTCGCCCGCTCGATGCGGCGGGACCGTCCTTCGACCAGCTCATCGACGATCCATCCTCGGCCATCAAAATCGTCCTCACTCCATAGAGCTCCCCCGGACACGCAACGAGCCCGGCCAATTGGCCGGGCTCGTTGGGGATTATGGGAGGGGAAGCATTGCTTCACCGCATGTTGGGAGTGCAAGGGTTCCGACAGGGGAATCGGTTCCCTTACCTTGTCTTACGTCACCCGGCATGGAACTGGATGCATCCGGTTCCATGCCGGGCCGGCGTTTCGGAGTTAGGCGGTGGCTTCGATCTCGATCGAGATCTTCACTTCGTCGCTGACGAGCACGCCGCCCGA
>CAZUPA010000178.1:0-6298 GCA_964622205.1 uncultured Sphaerobacteraceae bacterium | reverse complement strand
TCGATGTCCAGACCGGCTCGTCGGTCAGCTTCGTCGCCCCAACCGAGCAAACCATGGTCTCCGAACTGCTGCCCGATGGCTACACGAGTCCCGCCATCTTCTGCGACTACGGCGATGGCATGAACTTCCAGAACGACACCAACAGTTCCATCGCCATCAACGGCAAGGGTGACGACGACATCACCTGCGACTGGTTCAACCGCCAGTCCTTCCAGCCGGCGGACGAGACCGCCCCCACCGAGGAACCGGGCATGGACGAGGAGACCGACCTCACCATCTGGAAATACGAGTGCCCCGCCGCCTACGACGTCGAGGCCAACGGCGCCGATCCGCTCAACGACTGCACCACCGCCCTCAACGGCGTCACCTTCACCCTCGATCATCCAGACCCGAACGAGGTCGATCTCCAGTCAATGACCGGCGATTCCATCGACGGCGCGGTCTACTTCGGTGGCCTGCTCCCGGCTGACTACACCATCGTCGAAACCCCGCCGGTGGGCATCGAAAGCGCCTTCGTCTGGAACTGCTACAACAACGGCATGCTCGTTCCCGGCGCGGCCCCGTTCAACAGCGGCTACAGCTTCCCGCTCTCCATCGAGGAAGGCGACAGCATCAGTTGCAACTGGTTCAACGTCCCCGGGGAGGAAGAACCCACCCCAACCGAGACTCCCGAGCCCGGCTACGTGGATCTCTATATCCACAAGTACACCTGCCCGGCCGGATACAACCCGAACGCCGCCAGCGCCGACCCAGTCATCGACTGCGCCGCGCCAACCAACGGTATCAACTTCACCCTCAGCGACGAGGACCCGAACACCGTCGACCTCATGACCATGACCGGTGACTCCGTCGACGGCGCCGTGTACTTCGGTGGGCTTCCGGCTGGCGACTACACCATCACCGAAACGGTTCCGGCCGGAACCGCCAGCGTCTTCGTCCTCGATTGCGAGAACGCCCTCGAAGGCATGGTCCGCCCGGTCCCGTTCTCCACCGGCGACACGCTCGAACTGCCGATCTCCGGCTACGAAGGCGCCATCTCCTGCGACTGGTACAACGTCCCAGCCTCGCCTCACGGTCAGGTCACGGTAATCAAGTACACCTGCTCCACCAAGACCTTCGTCTCCGAGGTCGACTGCGAGATCTACGAACAGGGTCAGGGCTTCGATCTCTTCTGGTGGGATGGAACCGCGTGGGTCTTCCAGGCCGATGGCGCCACGGACGCCTCGGGCATCCTGACCTTCAATGACCTCCAGCCCGGCGCCTGGACACTCGAAGAGGAAGACGCCACCTGGTGCGCCATCTCGTCGGACGATCTCTCCAGCGATGGCAACTCCCTCCAGGTCACGGCCGGCGAGGAAACCGTTGTCAAGGTCTACAACTGCGGTGCTCCATCAACCTGGACCACCCCAACCAAGTACCCGAACACGGGCGTCGCCCTCACGGTCACTCGCCCCTGAACCCAGCCGTCACTGGCTGAACGCAATGAGACCCGGAAGACCAGCACTGGTCTTCCGGGTCTCGCGCATCCGTATGTGAAAGGACGGCTCTATGGCGCCGCGATCCAATCACCCTTGCGACCCGGTGGAGGCGTCGCCTCGACCGTGGTCGAACCATCCTCACTCGTCGAGGTCCCAGATCCACCATCGGCCAGGTCGCTGGCGGCGTACCAGTCGAGCACCTGCCGCGTTGCCGGCGCCGCGTAGGTCACGCCTTCGCCCACGTTCTCGATCAGCACCGCCGACGCAATCGTCGCCTCGTCGCCTTCGCCGCCATACCCGGCGAACCACGAGTGCGGCTTGTCCGATCCATCGAGCTCGTTCTGGGCGGTCCCGGTCTTGCCCGAAACCGGCCAGTCCATATCCCCGAACACCTTGTTCGAGCCGACTCCCTGCGAGTTGTGGGTCTGCTCGGCCAGCGCCGCCTGAATCTCGGCAATCTGCTGGCCGGTCA
Source organism: uncultured Sphaerobacteraceae bacterium (assembly GCA_964622205.1). Lineage (GTDB taxonomy): Bacteria > Chloroflexota > Chloroflexia > Thermomicrobiales > UBA6265 > JACCYX01. The sequence goes on along the minus strand of CAZUPA010000178.1, from coordinate 4,348 downwards.
GCGGAAGCTCCCCAATCACCGTCCGCTCGCCAACCTGCGTAATCGTCCCATCGGGAGACCGCACCCGGTCCACGATGTACGGTTGGAGAACATCCCCGCCATTGGCGATCGCGGCGTAGGCATTGGCCATCTGGAGCGGGGTCGCCGTCATGTATCCCTGGCCAATCGCCAGGTTCACCGCATCGCCAGTCGACCATCCGTCCCCGATCACGTCCATCTTCCACTGGGGATCGGGAATCGTTCCCGCCACCTCCGGGTAGTACGGAATGCCAGTCGCTTGCCCGAGCCCGAACGCCCGCGACATGTCCGGCAACGCGTTTGGATCGGCATTATCCAGTTGCGCGCCAAGTTGGTAGAACACTGTGTTGCACGATCGCACCAGTCCCGAATGCAGGGTCAGCATGCCCTGGGCCTGCAGGTTGTTCTCAACCACCCAGTCGTTCCACTGCTGGTCGCCAATCGAGAAGCTCGCCGGGCAATCGATCGGCGTATCGCCGGTATAGTCGAGGTAGTGCATCGCCGCCGCGGTCGTGATCGACTTGAAGATGGAACCGGTCGGATACACCTCGCGGGTGGCCCGGTTCGCCTGCGGCCGCAATAGCGAATCGTTGAGCAGTTCCAGTTCTTCCTCGGTGTACGTGTTGCTCACCGCGTCGTTCGGGTCGAACGTCGGATGGCTGACCAGCGCCAGGACGGCGCCGGTCCGGGGATCGATGAACACCCCCGCGCTCCGCATCCCGTCCCGCTGGTTGTCCGCCTCCTGGGCGGTCAGGGCCGCGTCAACCTGGCGCTGCAATTCCAGGTCGATCGTCGTGTAGATGTCCAGCGGTGGAGTTCCATCGCTGGACGCGATCTGGCTCTTCACCGCCCGGCTATCGCAGTCGATCACGTTCAGCGAACCGCCCGGCTTGCCCGCCAGCAACTCGTTCGCGCCATACTCCAGCCCGGCCTGGCCGACCATCTCGTTCGGATGCACCGAACCAGTCTCGTCGTTGAGCACGTCCTCTTCGGTCGCCATGCTCACCCATCCGGTGATGTGCGCCGTCAATGCCCCCTGCGGATAGTACCGGGCCTCGGCCGCCTGCACCACCACGCCAGGAATCTGCTGCACCTGGTTGATCAGCGTCGCGTTCGGCTCGCCCGGCAGGTCCGCAATCGTCATCAGCCAGCTCGGATCCCACCCTTCGCGGTTGATCATGGTCACGATGTCGTCGGCGCTGATGTTCACGATCGGCGACAGCGCCCGCGCCATCTGCTGCTGATCGGTCACGTTCCCCGGAATCACTCCAATCCGCGCAACCGGGGCATCCTCGGCCAGAACCTCACCGTTCCGGTCGTAAATCGTCCCCCGCTCCGGAATCTCGCCCTGGAAATCGATGCATCCGTTCGAGCCCAGTTGCCGGAAAATCAGCGACGGCGTCCAACCCACCCGCCAGGCATCCCCCTCCTTCAGCAGGGGGATCACGTTTCGCTCTTCAATCGTCCCCACCAGGTTCGACTCCAGCACCACGTCCACGGTCACCTCGCCGTTCAGCGCGGGTTGGCCAACAATCGTCCCGGAAATGCTGGTCAGCCCCGCCTCCTCGGCGATTTGGGTGTACCGCGTGGCGAACGCATCCCGGCTCGTCGAAGCCTGGACCTCCTTGGTCGAGAGGTCGTACATCGCGCTGTAGTCACCGGTCGACCACAGCGCCAGCCAGTTCTGGGCCACCCGCAACGGAGCCTCGGTATCCACCTCGGTCGGGGTCGGGGCCGGCGTCGGTTCCGCGGTGGGCTCCAGTGTCGCCGTCGGCTCCGGAACCAGGCTCGAAACGGTTCCATCCGGCGTCACCCGCTGGGACACCTGGTCCAGCGGCGAGTTGTCCGCATCCAGCCTGTCGGCCACCAATAACCCGCTGGTGGCCAGCACCGCCACCATCAGCATCACGGCGAACGCCCATGGCCAGCGTGGGCCACTGGAACGGGGGGAGGAATAGGGAGAACCGTAGGCGTTGCCGTAGCGAGACACGAGAGGGGAATCCTTGGGGTAGTCGAAGGGGCATTCCCGGCGGCAAGCGGCCGCCTGGGGAGTGCCAGACAGGTACGTACGTGCATGCTAGCACGCGGAGCAACCCGCCCGCGGCCGCTCCCCGTCTTCCCTTCAACGATCCTGCCCCGGAACCGGTTACCACCCACCGCGCGTAAAGGCGCCGGGGCGCCTTCCAACCGGCCCCCGGCGCTTCAAGCCCCCGCTACGCCGGCGAAATGGCATGCTCGGAAATGTAGTCTTCGATCAGCTCATACCCAAGACCTGGCCGGTTCGGCACATGAACGAACCCTTCGTCATCCATGGGGTCCAGCACCGATTCCAGGTAGTCCAGCTTCCGCTCGTAATCCACGCCCGGCGCCAGCAACCCGTGCTCGTAGTATTCGCACGTATCCTCCGAGGCCGATCCCAGCACATGCAGGTTCGCCACCCCGCTCATGTGGATTTCGCATCGGTAGCCATACGCCTCGCAGACGCTGATGGTCTTCTTCACGCCGGTGATGCCGCCACGCAGCACGTCGATCCGGCTCATGTCCGCCGCCCCACGCTTGATCCAGTCCGCCCGGGTGAACACATGCCCGTAGAGGATCTCCGGCGACAGGATGGGGATCTCCAGCGCGCCACTCAACCGCTCGTAGGCGGTCACGCGCTCCTCCGGCATCGGGTGCTCGTACCAGTAGTAGTCCCGCGCCTGCAGTTCCTTGCCCACCGCGTAGGCTTCCTCGAACGTGTGATACGTCCCCCATGGGTCGTACATCAGCACCATGTCATCGCCCACGGCATCGGCCACGGCGTGAATCACCTCGATATCCTTCTTGATATGCGAGGGGCGACCCGGCACGGCCTCCTCTGTTTCCGGATTCCAGAAGTAGTACGGGTGAATCTTGTAGGCCTGGTACCCACGATCGCGGCAGGCGATGGCGTGCTCGGCGTAGTTCTGGACCGAGCCCATGTTGGGATACGTGCTGGCGTAGGCCTTCACCTTGTCGCGATACCCGCCCAGCAGCTTGGACACCGGGAGGTTGGCGTAATTCCCGGCCAGGTCCCACAGGGCCATGTCCACCACGCCCATGATGTTCTCGGGCGTCTTGGAAACCCACATCCAGTGCCAGAACTTCTCGCGGTCGAATGGGTCCTGACCCACCAGCAGGTCCCGGATCCGGTTCTGGACGTAGGCCTGGTTCACCACATCGAGACCGTCCTGGTCGCCATGTCCCTGCCCGCCAAGGTAGCGGCCGACCACACCCTCGTCAGTCTCGATCGTGGTCAGGGTCTGAACGATCTCCGACTTCGGCAGCGGCTCGCCATTCCGGTAGCGGTCTACCCAGGTCCTGAACGGTTGAACGGTCACGTTCGTGATCTTCATTGGAGAGACTCCCCTCGTGCTGCTAGCCAGCCCAGCCAAGCTGGCCGAATACGTCCTCGAGTTCCTCGCGTGTTATCGGGTCCAGGTCTTCCACCGGTGGCCGCACGTAGGCGGTCCGGATCACGCCCTGGCGTCGCAACGCCTCCTTGTGTACGATATGGGCGCCGCCAAGCCCGCCAATCTGGATGCTCAGCAACGGCCAGATCCTGGCCGTGAACACCTCGCGCGCGCCGGCCACGTCCCCGGCATGCCACTTGTCCCACACCTCGACAAACGCTCCCGCGCTTGATGGGAACGGCATCGTGCCGATCGAGCCGCGCCGCAACTCCTGTAGGAACTGACCGCCGCCGGCCCCACCGAATACCTCCACGATGTCACCCGCGGCCTCGACCGCCTTGTGTACCTGAAGCGCTGGCGGGGTACTCTCCACCTTCGCGTAGGTCACGTGCTCGCAGGCTTCCCCAATCGCGCGGATCAGCGCCGCCGGAACCGGCGTCGCGTTCGTATCCTGGATCACGATCGGCAGCGGCACGGCATCGGAAATCGCCTTGAAATAGCTGATCACCTCGCCAGCCGAGAATCCGGGACCCGGCGGGGTACACATCAATCCCGCCGCGCCCAGCTCGTGGGCCCGCCGGCTGTAGTGGACGGCCAGGTCGGTGGCCGCCGCTCCGGTGTTCATCACCACAGGCACCCTGTCCCGAACCTGGTCCACCACGATGGTGGTCACCCGGTCGCGCTCGGCCTCGTTGAACTTGAACACCTCGCTCCCGAGCGCGATTCCCAACCCATGCACGCCGGCATCGATCGCGAAATCGACTTCGTTGCGCAGGCTCTCCTCATCGATCCCGCCTTCCTCATCGAACGGTGTTACCAGGATTGGAACCACGCCAAACAATGGCCCTCGAAACGTCGACATGATCCGTTCTTCCTCCAGAATGCCCAGTCGAATTGAC
>CAZUPA010000177.1:0-6404 GCA_964622205.1 uncultured Sphaerobacteraceae bacterium | reverse complement strand
CCCTCCGGCAATTCGTCGAGCGGCCAGATTGGCCGCTCGATCCGCTCGAACGGCAGGTCCCACAGGTTGCTGGTCGTGAATCCCGGCGTGTCCGCCCGGATGATCGTGCCCGCGAGTTGCTGGAAGCCGCCCCGGAAATGCTGGTGCGACTTCAATGCCACCACCCGCATCCGCCGCACATCGATCCCGTGCAGCAGGAACAATTCGTCGTCCAGCGTCTGCGCCCGGCGCGATCCCACGACGACGTCCACATTGCCGATCACCAAACGCGCCATCGGCCCGAGGTTGGTCAGGCTGCCAGCCCCCATCGGGTTGGTCAGCCGGAACTGCCCGTCGCTGAGGACCTTCACATACGCCTCGGCCTCGATTGGCGCGCCGTGCAGGTCGTCCCAGAACCCGCCGAGCTTCACCTGGATCGTCGCGCCCGCGCCGGCGGCATGCGCCTGGGCCGCCGTCTCCGGATCCCACACGAATCCAAAGCAGGTGTCCGGCTCGTTAGCGGCCAGCAACGCGCGCAGCAAGTGCGTGCCGCTCCCCGGCGCGCCACCGCCCGGGTTGTCGGAGACCTCGGCCACGATCACCGGCAGGTCCGTCGCCGCCAGCGCCTCCTGGATCGCCTCGTCCGCGCCCGGAAGCGATTGCCGGAAGTCCTCCAGCGTCTCCAGGATCAGCGCCGCCACGTCCCCGGCGGCTTCCTTCGCCAGATCGGCATCGCCGTCGGTCGTCACCAGCACCGAGGTGCAGATCACGCTCACATCGGTGTGCGGGAACCCGTGCGTGAAGTTGCAGTCCAGGATTCCGGGCTTCTGCTCCCACTCCAGGCACCGCTCGTTGATGACCGCCGATGGGCCCACGAACGTCGTGGAAGGTGGGATGATCACCGGCAACCGGATCAGGTGGCGAACCGGGTGTACCTCGCCCCGCACGATCTTCACCGCCGTCTCCAGCGCTTCCACGCCCATCTCGTACCGGTCGATGTGCGGGTACTGATGGCAGTAGAACATCGCGTTGGTCGTCCGCAGCATGGTTCCGGTGGTGTTCCCGTGCAGGTCCAGCGACACCACCACTGGGATATCGTTCCCCACCAATGCCCGCAGGTCGGTCAGGAACGCGCCCTCCATGTCGTCCATGCCCTCGGCGGACCCCGCGCCGTGCAGCGCCAGCACGATCGCGTCGAGTTCGCCCGCCGCCTGGATCTGGGCGAACAGCGCGTCGCGAATCGTCTCGTATGCCTGCCGCGACACCGTCGCCGATGGCTGGGTGGTGGTCGAGAACGCCGGTACGAGCTCCACGCCCAACCGCTCGCCCGCGTCGATCATCCCGCCGATGTCGTCCCGCACGCCGCGATGGTGCGCGATCACCTCGTCGCCGGTGTTCCAGTACCGCGCCTGGAAGGCATCCACCCCGGTGAAGCCAGGACAGAACGTGTTGGTTTCGTGCGCAAACTCGCCAATCGCAATCCGCATCGTGTACCCCCGCGAACATCAAAAGAGACCGGTCCCCGATCTTCGCACAGGATGGAGCCGGCGCAAACGAGCGACCTTGTACGGAATCCGGGTGACTGGTCAGGACAGCCAAACGCTCGCCTGCGGCGGATGGCCACACGGCGCTTCGCGCCTGGACCACTCCTACATGACTGTCCCTACAGACAAAGGGCCTTTCTGGGGCGCGCTGTATCCCAGGTATTCACACGGGATCGGTATCACACTTCGAAACGGGTCGGTGCCATCAGGAAAAGCCAGGCCGTCTTCGTGGCGCCGTCCTGTAAAATCGACGGCGTGAGGTGATCACTTGAGGTAGAGAGCCTGCCGTCTACGGTCACATGGCTATGCGGGGGTGGCAGTCCCGCCAGGTGGTCACTTCCGTCGCGCTTCTGGCCAGCGTCCTACGAGCAGCTTCCCGTTGCCTCGAACGTGCTGATGAGCGCGACCTTCTCCGCCGACGCCGACGACTCGTCGAAGATGTACGTCAGCCACTCCTGGACCAGGCGCCACGCCAGCTCCGGCCCGATCACCCGCGCCCCGAGCGTGAGCACCTGGCAGTTGTTCGACAGCACCGAGCGCTCCACCGAGTACGAATCGTGCGCCACGGTCGCCCTGATCCCCTCGACCTTGTTCGCCGTGATCGCCATCCCGATCCCGGTCCCGCAGATGAGCAGGCCCCGGTCCGCCTCGCCGGCCGCGACCGCCTTCGCCACATCCGCGCCAATGCGCGGATACGCCGTGGTCGTCTCCGCGTCGGGCACCCCGAAATCGGTCACCGTCACATCATCCCGGCCAGCCAGCCGGTCACGGATCAGGTTCTTCAGGTCCGCGCCGGCGTTGTCCGCCCCAATCGCGATACGCATGTCAGTCTCCTTGCCTTACGCCTGTCGCGCGGCGCCCGCCACCGGCGCCCAGTAGCCTTCCGGCCCAAACACCTCGTCCACCAGGTCGCCGAACACGCCCAGCTCGTACGCCAGGTCATACACTGTGTATCGCCGCCGGATGCGCCGGGCTGGAGCATAGCTCTCCCGCACCTGGGCCAGCGTCAGCCCAATCTGTTCGGGCTCGGTCGGTCCACCGCCCTCGACCAGGATGTCCCGGAATTGCGTCGTCGAGAGCAGTTGCGCCCGCAGCCGCTCGCTGAGTTCCGGCCATTCGTCCCGGAACCGCTCCAGCCGCGCCCGCAGCGTCTCCCGGTCGATGTACTTCGCCCGGCACTCCTCCAGCGCGCGCTCGATCAGTTCCGGCGAGTCGTCCATCGCCTGAATCTCGGCCTCGACCTCCTCCGGCGATGGCCACCGCGAAACGGCGGATTCGACATCGAAATCCCGCCAGTCGCGCGCCAGCAGCCGCTCGTACAGCGCCGCCGAGAAGATGGATCCGAAGCCCACCTTGTTGCCGTGGGAGACCAGTTCGCCTTCGTGCTCCAGCCCTCGCATCTCCCATAGGTGGCTGAACTGGTGCTCGCTCCCGGAGGCGCACCGCGTCGATCCGGACGCCTGGATCGCCAGCCCCGTCAGCACCAGCCCGAGGAAGAGCTGCTCGATCGACACCGGGTCGCCCGCCTGGAACCGGGCCGGGTTCGCGATCATGGCGGGCAGCGGCCCCTGCACCATCTCCCAGATATCCGGCACGATCGGCTCCACGCCCACCGCTGCGGCCACGATCCAGTCGGCTCCGGCCGTCACCTTACCCAGCAGGTCGCCATAGCCAGAGGCCGTCATCGCCCTCGGCGCCGCCACCAGGATGTCGAGATCGGCGATCACCGCCACCGGCGCGTCGCACCCAAAGGTCTGCTTGACGCCGTTGTGGATCAGGGCTGCCCCTGACGCCGTGTAGCCATCCATCGAGGCCGCCGTCGCCACCGATATATAGGGAAGCCCCGCCTCATGCGCGGCTCGCTTGGTCAGGTCGTTGATCGAGCCCGATCCCACCGCCAGCGGCAGCACCGCCTCGCCTTCTGATTCCAGCCGCTCCCGGATCACCGCCACCCGCCGCGTATCCGGCCGCAGCGCCGGAGCCGCCGGGAACAGCACCGGTTTACGCACCGGATGCCCCGCCGCCTCCAGCAGCGCGGTCACCCGCTCCCCGGCGATGGCCCAGGTCGTGCCATCGGCGACCACAACCACCGGCCGGCGGGGGAACACCTCCCCGACCACCTCCGGAACCCCGTCCAGCCCACCGGGCCGCACCACTACCTGCCTCGTCGTCGATGCCCGCGCCAGCGCCTCGTCGATCCGGGCCCGATCCAGTTGCCCTGTCATCTCATCTGTCCAATCCTGGAATGGTCCCACTGCTCCGCGCCGATAATGCCATACACCCGGGTCACGCGCCGCGGCGAGTCGACGCCAGGCGACTCGATTGGTTGCACCTTTGTGCATGCACATCGTTGCACGTCTCCAGTTACGGTAGGATCAGGCTCGATACCAGTCAACGTGCCCCCCACTTTCTGCACATACGTGCGATCATCGAAACCGTGTCCAAACTCACCCCCAGGAGTCAGTCCGTGCGCTCGATCGACACCACTCGTCCCTCCTCCCTCTACCGCGGCTACATCTTCGATCTCGATGGCACCATCTATCTCGGCGACCAGTTGCTTCCGGGCGCCGCCGATCTCATCGCCAGCCTCCGTCGCCTGGAGATACCCGTCCTCTTCCTCTCCAACAACCCCACGCGCAACCGGGCCGACTACATCTCCAAGCTCGGCAAGTTCGGCATCTCCGTAACTCCCAACGAAGTCCTCAACACCGTCGACACCATGACGGACTGGCTGCTCCGCACGCATCCCACCGCCACCGTCTATCCCATCAGCGAGCAACCCCTCATCGACGCCCTCACCGAAGCCGGTATCCGCATGTCCGATAACGCCGCCGAGATCGACATCGTCATCGCCAGCTACGACCGCACCTTCGCCTACCCCAAGCTCCAGATCGCCTTCGACGCCATCGCCGTCCACAAGCGCGCCTTCCTGGTCACCACCAATCCCGATCGCTACTGTCCCTTCCCCAATGGCCAGGGCGAGCCCGACGCCGCCGCCATCATCGGCGCCATCGAAGGCTGCACCGGGGTCACCTGCCAGATGAACGTGGGCAAGCCCGATCCGTTCATGCTCGAATCCGCCCTCGCCCGCCTCGACCTTCCCGCCAACGACTGCATCATGGTGGGCGACCGCCTCACCACCGATATCCGCATGGCGATCGACGCGCACATGCCCTCCGCGCTCGTCCTCACCGGCGAAACCACCCCGGACATGCTCGCGGCCCAGCCCTCCGAGAACCACCCCGCCTTCGTCCTCGACCGGGTCGACCACCTGCTTCCTGCACATATGTGATCGCCGCTGGCCCCGGTCGACATCTGCCCCTACAGTACCCGCGACTTGGGCCGGAGTGGCCCAACGAGATACCGTCATTCGTCAGGGCAAAGAATTCACCATGTTGATCGTTGGCCATCGCGGCGCCCGTCACGAAGCTCCAGAAAACACCCTTCCCGGTTTCCGCCACGCCATCGGGCTCGGCCTCCCGATCGTGGAGTTCGATGTCCGCATGACGTCCGATGGTCACCTCGTGGTCATTCACGACGACAGCGTCGACCGGACCACGACCAGCACCGGCAAGGTGGCGGAGATGACGCTCGCCGAGATCCAGGCGCTCGACGCCCGCGCCGCCTTCCCGGATTGGCCAGAACCCTGCGTCATCCCCACCCTGGCCGAAGCGCTCGAGACCTGCCGTCCTTTCCCCATCATCCTGGCCGAGATCAAGAAGGACGTGCCCGGGCGGCTCGACGTCATTGTTCCCAAGACCATCGCCGAAATCCGCCGCCAGGGGCTCGATTCCCAGGCGCGCATCATCTCCTTCGACACCCATGCCCTCGAAATCGTCCAGCGCGACGCCCCGGAGATCCAGCGCCACCTCATCGGCGACTGGAACGCCGAGCACTTCCTTGAGGAGGCCATCCGGCTGGAGGTCGTCCAGATCGACGCCCATCATCCCACCGCCGATCGCGCGCTCGTTCGCCGCGCCCGCGAGGCCGGGTTCATCATCGGGGCCTGGCAAACCAACACCGAGGAAGACTTCCGCAGCGTCATGGAACTGGAACCGGATGTCCTCTCCTCCGATTGCCCGACCTACATCCGCACCCTCGTCGGCGACCGCGAAACCACCATTGTCGGCAACTAACACACGTTCCAGGAAAGGTCCCTCATGAATCTCGTCGGCCACCGTGGCGCTCGCTTCGAAGCCCCTGAAAACACCGTTCCCGGTTTCCACTATGCCGTCGATCTCGGCCTTACCTCCGTCGAGTTCGATATTCGCCTCAGCGCAGACGGTCATCTCGTCGTCATCCATGACGAAACGGTGGACCGCACCACGAACGGCGAGGGCCCGGTCGCCGGCTTCACGCTCGGCGAGTTGCAAGCGCTCGACGCGCGCTCCATCTTCCCTGAGTGGTCCGAACCCTGCCGCATTCCCACCTTCGCCGAGGTACTGGACGTGGTGGAATCGCTCCCGGACCTCATGATCGAGATCAAGGAGTACGACCACGACCGGGCCGGCATCGTTGTTCCCGCCGTGATCGAGGCAATCCGCGACCGGGGCATCGAGGACCACGTCACCATCACCTGCTTCCAGCCCTATCCGCTGGAAATCGCCCAGCGCGTCGCCCCCACCATCCGGCGCGGCTACATCGGCCGCTGGGACACACCGGAGTTCCTCAAAACCGCCCTCCGCCTCGGCGTCACCCAGGTCGACGGCAACCACAACCACTCCGACCGCGCCCTGCTCGTGGAGGCCAAGTCCAAGGGGTTCCGCGTCGTCGGCTGGCCCACCAATTCCCAGGAGGAACTCGATAGCGTCCTCACCATGAATCCGGACCTGATCTGCACGGACTCGCCCACGCTGATCGCCGAACTGCTCGCGGCCACCG
>CAZUPA010000176.1:0-6427 GCA_964622205.1 uncultured Sphaerobacteraceae bacterium | reverse complement strand
ATTGGTTAGCCCGGCGGAGACACCGTCCCGAAGTATCCAGGCTTCCGGCAACGCCGCGTCCGGGTGATCCGCAGGAGTTCGAATCGCCCACCGGAGTAGGCCAACGTCACCCCTTCGCACTGGTGAACGGGCTCGCCCCACCGTCGCAACTCGTCGTCCGGAACATCAGGCAAACAGGCCAGCACCCCAAGCTCGATGTCCCGCCCGTGCGTGACCACCAGCGCCTTGCCATCGTCGGGCACACGGTCGAGCGCCGCGATCCACGAATCCCGTAGCCATTCGCCATAGGAGCCTACCACCTCATGGCCGGCGGCCAGTTCCCGGAACCGCAACCACGGGAACTTCCACGACCACCGCTCCAGGTGCCCAACCACCACCATCGCCTGGCCAGCCAGCTTCTGGGGAACCTTTACCAGGTCGTCCACCGCGTAGCCCATCGCCACCGCCGTCTCAAGCGTCCTCGGCACGGTGCTGGCCATCACGTAGTCGAACCCGGGTAGGTCCAGCGCTACTTCTCGCGCCAGCAACACTCCGTCCGCGCTGAGATGCGAGCCCCGGCCCCGATCGTCGCCCTTCTTCGTGCAGGAATGCCGGCGAACCTCCAGTGTCTTCACTCGCCAACCCCGTCCTCGTCGGGCAAGACCTCATCGAACACAACGTCAGGCACTCCAGCGAACCGGTCCCGCATCACCGAGATCGCCTCCGGATTCTCGTCCACCAGCATGAACCTCCGTCCAAGCTCCAGCGCCGCCGCCCCAGTCGTGCCGCTCCCCGCGTAGAAGTCCAGCACCAGGTCGCCTGGGTTCGACGATGCCGTAATGATCCGCCGCAAAACCCCGAGCGGCTTCTGGGTCGGATACCCGGTCTTCTCCCTCCCGGTCGGGCTCACGATCGTGTGCCACCACACATCGGTTGGCAGCTTGCCTCGTGCCGCCTTCTCCGGTCCGACCAGCCCGGGCGCCATATACGGTTCCCGGTCAACGTCATCGCCATTGAATGTGTAGTTCGCCGGGTCCTTCGCATAGAAGAAGATCGTGTCGTGCTTCGCCGGCCACCGCCGCTTCGAACGCCCACCAAAATCGTAGGCCCAGATGATCTCGTTGATGAAACTGGAGCGACCAAACACCTGGTCGAGCAGCACCTTGCAGTAGTGCGCCTCCCGGCAATCGATGTGGAAGTACAGCGCGCCGTGCGCCGCGAGCACGCGGTGGGCCTCGCGCAACCTCGGCTCGATCGTCGCCAGGAAGTCGTCGTGGATATCGTCGTACGACCGCGTCGCGACCAGCGTCGTTGCATACGTCCGCCCGCTGAACCCCACCCTGTCCCCATCGGGCGACGCCGTGGTCCGCAGGTGATTGCGCACCTGCCGCTTGCCGGTATTGAACGGTGGATCGATGTACACAAGATCGACCGACCCGTCCTCCACCGTGGCGAGGACGTCCAGGTTATCCCCACGCACGACCCGGCCTCCTGATTCTTCGTGTGAAATCGCCATGACCATCGCAGTTCAGGAAAAACCAACACCCCAGGTCCGGCAATGGTAGTCGAGCCACCTCAGTCGCACACCATCACCCACCTCCAACAATCTGCCTGACAAATGCCCGCGCCACGTCCTCGCTGCTCGTCTCCGGATCGATCGCCACCGTCAGCCTATCGAACATCAAGCCATCGATCGCGTAGTGCAGCAGAGCGATCTCGAACGCGCCGCCCGGCAGTCCCCGGCTGGCGTTGAACTCCACATCGAATCGAAACGCCCCCCGGAGCATCGCCCCCAGGCGCTCGGCTAGGTCCGGTCGCCTGGCCGCCTCCAACCGCACCTCGAACAGCGCCAGCGCGAGATCACGCGACCTGTTCAGCCGCTCCACGATGTACAGCACGTAATCCGTCGCCCGCTCAACCGTCGGCTCGCCAGCCGCCAGCGTCTCAAGCTTCTCCGGCTCGGGAGCGATTCGCGCGTAGATCCTGTCGACCAGCCCGGCCAGCAGCGCGTCCCGCGTCGGGAAGTAGTTGGACGTCGTCCCGACCGGAACACCAGCCAGCAGATCCACCGCCCGGTGGGTAAGTCCGCGCGCACCTTCCGAGGCGATCACCTGTAGTCCGGCGTCGGCTATCTGGGCCCGCCGGGCGTCATTCCGTGCCATGCGCGCTTTCCTCCTGATACGGAGTCCGGGAACATCAAGCGCTCAACGACCTGGTAGCGGTCGATCGCGTGTCTCGACCCGGCAGTGGAACTCCCTGACGCATCTGTCCACGCGATGCTGACCTGGGACTCTCGCGCCCACGCTGGGCGAAGACACGCGATTTGCCAATACCGGATTTGCGAAGGATTCAGCCTGATTCCGTAGGACTCGACGCGGTTGACATCCACGACGTCTGTAGTAGATTAAATGTACTACATTTGTAGTGATTGGAGAACTCCATGCGAACGCTCACCTACTACGTCGCCGTCACCCTCGACGGGTTCATCGCTGGTCCAAACGGCGAATACGATGGCTTTCTGTTCGAAGGCGACCACATGGCCGCCATCACCGCGAAATATCCCGACACGATTCCTGCCCATTTTCACGAGATGGTTGGCATCGCCCCAACCGGAGAGCGTTTCGATACCGTGCTGATGGGCTGGAACACCTATGCCGTCGGCCTCACTGACGGCATCGAATCACCCTATTCCCACCTGCGGCAATTCGTCTTCACGAACCAGGAACGAACCGTCCCTGAAGACGTCCACCTTGTCCACCGCGAACCGCTCGAGACCGTCCGCGCCCTCAAGGCCGAACAAGGGGGAAGCGGCATCTGGCTTTGCGGCGGTGGATCGCTCGCCGCCACGATCCGCGACGAAATCGACGAACTGGTGCTCAAGATCAACCCGGTCATCTTCGGCAGCGGCACCCCGCTCTTCGGCCACGCCCCTTACCATACCGACCGCTTCGAACGAACCGACATCGAACCATTCGACTCCGGGGTCACAATGGCGACCTTTCGCCGCCCCGCCTGAGCCATCGCCGCGCTACGACGTGGCGAATCCTGCGATCAGGTCATACGCGAACCGCGCGCCAAACCGCACGTCGTCCACATGAATCCGCTCGTTGTGCCCATGCACCGTTCCCTCGTAGGCGCCCCCACGATCGACCGGCAGCTTCGGAAAGAACCCGTACACCTTGATGTCCGGGAACCACGCGGCATCGGTTCGCCCGCCGATCAGCGTTGGAATCAGGTTGGCGTCCGGCACCAAGCTGGTCAGCGTCTCGCGCAGCGCATCGAAGAAGGGAGAGTTCGGATCGGAAGACACCCCGGCGTTGCGGTTCACCAGTTCCACCTCGCCAACATCCCCGATCGCGTCCTGTATCGTCTGGCGCCACTCTTCGGGCGTCGTGCCCGGCACGAGGCGGCAATCGATCCCGAGCCTGACCTCGGATGGGATCACGTTGATCCTGTTCCCGGCCTCGACCAGCGTCGGCACCGCCGTGTGGTGCGTGATGGCGTACATCCGCCGCAGATCGCTCTCGCTCAACGGCAGCGCCTCGAAATCGGACCATTCCGGCGACTCCAGCGCAAGCAACCGGTCGATGGCCTCGCCGGTTTCGCCGCCCAGCACATCGCCGATTCCCCGTAGCATCGCCCGCACCGGCTCCGTCACCGTGAGTTCCGGCTCCCACGCCCGCAACCGCTCCAGCGCGATGCCCAGCTTCTCCATCGCCATATCGGGTATCGGCGTGGAGGCGTGACCTGGATTGCCCCGGAAGGTCACTTCCAGGATCGACTGTCCCTTTTCGCCCGTACCGCAGGTGAAGAACTGGCCCCCGCCGATCTCCACCAGCCCACCCCCTCCCTCGTTCAACGCGAACTCCGCGTCGATCAGGTCCCGGTGGTTCGCATACATCCATCCCGCGCCAAGCTCACCAGAAACTTCCTCGTCGGCGAACGCCGCGAAGATCACATCCCGTGTCAGGGGCAGGTTGGCCCGCTTCAGCGCCACGAACGCGGCAAGCTGGCCCGCCACCTGGTTCTTCATGTCCAGCGTGCCGCGTCCCCATATGTACCCATCGATGATCTCCGCGCCAAACGGATCATGGTCCCACTTGTCGCGCTCCACCGACACTACATCGGTGTGACCCATCAGCATCACCGGCCGGCCCGTCGGATTGTCCGCCTTCAGCCAGGCCACCAGGTTCGCCCGGGTTGGGGCGGATTCAACCACCGTGGACTCGATTCCCTCGGTCGCCAGGATGCCGGAAATGTAATCGGTCGCCAAACGTTCGTTGCCAGGAGGCGAGGTCGTATCCATCTGGACAAGGGCCCGCAGGTAGTCAACGGCGGCGTCTCCGAGTGATTCGGCGAGCTCGTCGGTGGCGCGATAGTCGGTCATGAAGTGGTTCTCCCTGGCTGGCGATGGACCGGGAGACGGCCCATCGCCACTTCCGGCCCGAATGGCCGCTCGCTACGAGGTTGCGAAGCTGGCGATCAGGTCATGGATGAATATCGTCGCATACTCCAGGTCATCCACATGTACGCGTTCGTTGTGACCATGCACGAGCGGCTCGTAGAGCGCGATCCGCTCTGTTGGCGGAAACGGGAAGAACCCGTACACCTTCACCCTCGGAATCAGCGGCGCGTCGGTCCCGCCGCTGCTAATCGCTGGAATCACCCTGGCGCCTGGCTCGACATCGGCCATCGTCGCCACGATCACGTCGTAGAACGGCGACTCCACGTCGGCTGAGGTCCCCGTCGCCGGAATCACCAGTTCAATGGACGCCGCGTCGCCCACCGCCTCCTGCACCGCCGCCCGGAACGCCTCCGGGTCCTCGCCAGGCAGGGTCCGGCCGTCGATATCGACGACCAGTTCGGCCGGGATCACGTTGATCCTCGACCCACCGTGGACCATCGTCGGCACCACCGTGTTCCGGGTAATCGCCCAGAACATCTGCATCTGCTCTTCGCTCACCGGCAACTTCGAAATCGGCTCCCAGGAAGACGGCTCGGTTGACAGCGCCTCGGCCACGAAGGCGCTCGCCTCGCCACCGAGCCCGTCGCCAATGCCCCGCAGCATCGCCCGCACGGCGGGCACGATCACGGTCGGCGGTTCCCAGGCATGCAGCCGCTCCAGGGCGATCCCCAGGTTGCGGAACGCGGTCTCCGGCAGCGGCACCGACGCATGGCCGGGGTTACCCCGCGCGGTGAGCTTCAACCGGGCGCTTCCCTTCTCCGCGATCTGGCATGGGAAGAACAGCGCCCCGCCGATGTCGATCGGCGATCCCCCGCCCTCGTTGATGGCGAATTCGGCGTCGATCAGCTCCCGGTGGTTGTTCCATACCCACTCCGCGCCGTATATGCCGCCTTCTTCCTCGTCCGCGAACGCGCAGAAGATGACATCGCGGGTGAGGGGCAGACCGGCCCGCGCGATCGCGACGAATACCGCCAGTTGCGCCGCGACCTGGCCTTTCATGTCCAGCGCGCCACGGCCATACACGTACCCGTCGATCACATCGCCCAGAAACGGATCGTGATCCCACTTCTCCGGTTCCACGGTCACCACGTCGGTGTGGCCCATCATCATCACTGGCCGCCCGCTCGCATGCTCCGCGCGCAACCGTCCCACGATGGTTGCGCGCGCCGGCGCCGCCTCGACGATGTCGTACGCGATCCCTTCCGCCTCCAGCACGGCGGCGATGTAATCGGCCGCGATGCGCTCGTTCCCCGGCGGGGTCTGCGTATCCAGCCGGAGCAGCTCCTGCAAATAGGCAATCGCCTCGACCCGAAGCGAGGCGGCAAGCTCGGCGTCAGCGCGTATCTTCGACATGGGAACGAATCTCTCCTGTGTCACCATCCATCCGGCGCTGGTCCGTCGCCGTTGCCGCATTCTCAATGGGAAGCGCCTCTCCCGGCAACCGTGCCGAGCATCACGGCACCTTGCCAACACGCATCGGGGTGCGACTCACGATTTTGCAGGGAAGGGTGAGCATCGACGCCAGGGGTGATCTGGCGTGGGCTTGCCATTGACGATGGTGGGTGGCCGACGGGGTGGTTGCGGCGCGGGTGTCTCGACGGGAGCGGGCTCGACGGGACCTGGCGCCGGACGAGCTGACCGCTGCCCCCACTGCCGCATGCCAGCCCAGATCGCGGGCCACCGGTCGTCCCAGCGCGCATTCCGCAGCATCGTCCGCAGGTCCAGCATGGGGGGCAGATGTGCCCGCTTCCAGTGCATCCCGGCGCCCTTCAACCGCACGTCCACGACCGTCTTGTTGGCACTCTCCACACACCCTGAGCCAATCGGATACCCGGCCGCCACGAAGTCGGCATAGCGAGTCAGCTCCCGTCGCCGGGCCAGATACTGATGCGTGGCTGTCGCCACAGCCCCCGCTTCACCGGGGATCGTGCCCAGCGCCGCCAGGGTGGCCAGCACCTGGTCCTCCCGGCCATGGCGCAGGGC
>CAZUPA010000175.1:0-6502 GCA_964622205.1 uncultured Sphaerobacteraceae bacterium | reverse complement strand
CTAGCGGCTTTCCCATCATGACCAGTCCGTCACCACCTGCGACAATGCCCGCAGTCGCGTTGAACCACCCGGAGGAACCTTTGTTGACCACGCTCCCCACCTACGCCGATGTCCAGGAAGCCGCCTCGCGCATCGAAGGCGTTGCCCATCGCACCCCCGTCCTGACATCCCGCACCGCGAATGACCTGTTCGGCGCGGAGATCTTCTTCAAGGCCGAGCAGTTACAGCGAATGGGCGCCTTCAAGTTCCGGGGTGCCTACAACGCCCTGTCCCGATTCACACCCGACCAACGTCGTACGGGAGTGGTCGCCTTCTCCTCCGGAAACCACGCCCAGGCCGTCGCCCTCGCCGCCAGCCTGCTCGGCATCCCGGCCACGATCATCATGCCGGAGGACGCGCCTACCTCGAAGGTCGCCGCCACCAGGGGCTATGGCGGTGAAGTCGTCTTCTACAACCGGTACACCGAAGACCGGACAGCGATCGGCAATGCCATCGCCGCCGAACAAGGCGCGACGCTCATCCCGCCCTACGACCATCCCGACATCATCGCCGGTCAGGGCACCGCGGCGATGGAGCTGATCGAGGAAGTTGGCCCACTCGATATCGTCGTCACCCCCTGCGGAGGCGGCGGGCTCCTCTCGGGGACCGCCCTCGCGGTGAAGGCGCTCAATCAGGCCGCCCTCGTCTACGGCGTCGAACCAGCGGCCGGCGACGATGTCCAGCGGTCCTTCGCCACCGGTCAGAGAGTCCGGATCGACACGCCCCAAACCCTGGCCGATGGCGCCCAGACCCAGCAGGTCGGCGAACTCACCTTCGCCATCATCCAGCGCGACGTGACTGGCATCGTTACCGCCACCGACGACCAGCTTGTCGAAGGCATGCGATTCTTCGCTTCCCGCATGAAACAGGTGGTCGAGCCAACCGGCGTCCTGGGATTCGCCGGCCTCGACGCCATCCGCGAGGAGATTGCGGACAAGCGCGTGGGAGTTATCCTCTCCGGAGGCAACATCGACCTCAACCGCTTCGCCTCATTGGTCACGGCACGATGAGCGAACACCAGGCACCCCTCACCGAACAAACCTGGCCCGAAAATCCCGAGTTCTACGCCAACTCGAATATCGCCACCGACCACGAGGTCTATGAAATCGAGAACCTGGCCGCCGACCCCGATCGCACGGTCGAAGCCGCCATGCGACGCATCGCGCCCTGGGATGGCAAGGTCGTGCTCGACATCGGCGCGGGAACCGGCTTCCACGTCCCCCGGTTCGCCGCCACGGCCGCCCATGTGGTGGCGGTCGACCCAGAGCCGCATCTGCGCCAGGTGATGATGCGGCGCATGGTGCGCGAAGGGATCACCAACGTGTCGATCATCGGCGCGAGCGCGGCCGACATCCCCCTACGGGACTACTCGGTGGACATCGTGCATGCCCGGTTCGCCTACTTCTTCGGACCCGGCGCCGAATCGGGGCTGAGGGAGTTGGAGCGGGTGATCGCCCCAGGTGGCACGGCCTTCATTATCGACAACGACCTGCGCTCAGGAACCTTCGCCGAATGGGTGCTCCGCGGTTACGAAGATCCTGATACGATCGTTGACGGCTACGAGAACTTCTGGAGACGGCAGCGATTCACCATCGAGCGACTGACTTCCCGCTGGGAGTTCGAACGACGCGATGACTTCGAACGCGTGATCCGCCTGGAATTTCCCGAGGATCAGGCCGCCAGGATCATCGAAGAACACGAAGGCCTCGAGGTCGACTACAACCTCCTCCTCATCCACCGTCAATACTGAACCCAACGCTCACAACTGATACGAACTCCGGACCACAGCGGAGCATTCTGGTAGCGGCGGAGTGTATCTCTGCTAGTCGGCTATGTACCCGGATGTGTCCACCCGGACATGGAGCTTGCACACTCACGGTGGGCGAAGACGCGCGATTCGCCGCTACCGGATCGGGACGCTCATGTCGTCCCAGATTCCGTATGAATCCAGGGGCACACCGGATTCGGCAAAGCGAATCCATCCGCCCGGTGTGCCAATCGTGGCGCGACCTCCCCACGGTGATCTCCAGGACTCGGGATGAGAGACGGAAAATGTATGGGCCAACGGCTCCCGCATTTCGGAGACCAACGTCCCAGAAACGACGCGGCGGGAGTCTGTCGGCCCTCCCGGAGCGACCGCCAAGCCAGGCGGCGGAGGCCGAATACCCGCCATGGCACCCATCATCGCCCCCTCTTTACTCCCGCTCACGCTCGCCGCGGCACGCATCCTCGAACGCCTCACTGCTTCACCGACGCCCCATCGCATCGGGCCATGCACCAGGACGCAAGACCCAACTCACGCCCAAATCTATGACACCTATTCGTAGGGGAGGGCTAACGATCGGCCATGGACAAACGCCCCCTATCGAACCCCGATCGTGAATGCCCTCCCGGCTTCCCGCGCAATCACTCCCTCCCCCGCGCCATACCATGCCTCAGTCCTGTACGTACGACCAATCTCGGCCCCGGTGGCGGGAATTTGCCTCTTCGATGCGTTCGCTGGGTAGACATCGTTTGGCGTGCACCACGAAAGGCCCCCACCATGACCGACCAGACCAAAGAGGCTTCCACCACATCCACCGCCGACCGCCTCGCCGGCATCATCCAGGCTGCCATCTCCGACCCAGCCCAGCCCCCAGCATCCGAGCCCGCCACCACCGCCAACCCATTCGCCGGCCTCTCGCTCGCCAGCTTTCTCGCGCTCGGCCGCCAGCCAGTTGAACCCCGCGTCGCCATGCCCGAAGACCCGGGCCTCCCCACCGGCCTCCTGCCACCGCACATCGAGGAGTGGACCGCCACCATGGCCTCGCTGACCAGCGTCCCAACCGCCATGGTCACCATCCCCTTCCTGGCCGCCACTGGTGGAGTCATCGGCAACCGCCTTGCCCTTCAACTGCATGCCGGCTGGACCGAATACCCCACCCTCTGGGTCGCCCTCGTCGCCCTGACCGGCACGCGAAAAACACCCGCCCTCGGCGTCGCTCGCCTCCCGTTCGACCTCCTGCACGACGAACTCCAGACCACATTGGCCTCCCCCAAACCCTCCTCCCCGGCCGTCCCCCTCATCACGCCCCATGCCACCTGGGTACGCCTCCAGCAAGACATCGAACCCGCCCGCGGCCTCATTCTCTATCGCGACGAACTGGTCGGCCTCCTCCGTGCCATCGACGGCCGCCGGGGCGAAGACCGCCAGCGCTACCTCTCGCTCTGGTCCGCGGATCCTCTCCACCAAACCGGCCGCCCCACCATTCACCACCCGGTCGTCGCCATCGTCGGAGGCATCCAACCCCACCTCCTCGTCCGCCTCCGAAACCGCCAACCCGATGGCCTGCTCGACCGCTTCATCCCCATCCTTGCCGGTGGCGGGGCTACCCCGTTCAATCGCGACCTCCCCCGCTCGCTCCCACCGGTCGAACCTGTCCTCGACACCCTGCGCTCACTGCATCGTCATCACGGTTCAGTCGTCACGCTCTCATCCGCGGCCGAAGACCTCTGGCGCATCTGGCACGACGCCCAACTCAAGCTCACCTACCCCTCGCCGTGGGTCATCGGCGGCTTCTATCGAAAATACCCGTCCCAACTCGCCCGTCTCGCACTCGTCCTGCACGCACTCTGGCGCCCAGACGACCCCGGCCAGCCACTCGACCGCGACACGATGGACCGCGCCATCACCCTCATGGAATACCTCCGTATCCACCTGCACCGATCCATCTTCTTCATCAACGAACGCCACGCGGTCCGCGGCCCCGCCGACCTCCTCACCGGCCGCATTCGCGAAACTCTCGCTTCCCATCACCCGCACTGGCTTGACCACTATCGACTTGCCTGCCACCTTGGCCGCCCGCCATCGGCCATGCTCAACACCGCGCTGGACATGCTCGCATCCCAGGGTGAGATCGAATCACGCATCCGCAAACCAGAGGGCCGTGGACGCCCAGCGCGGCAATATCGCATCCTTCCACCATCGGACGCACCGCGCTAATTCGCGGTTACTCGCTGAAAATCCATCCTGAAAAACCCTATGGAATCAAGGGGCCGTCAATTACCGAATTATCGAATTACCGCGAACGCAATCGCACCACGTCTTCACGCCAACGCGCCATCCCGGATACACACGGCACGAATGAACGTGCCGGACCAATGTGAGACAGGCCCAACCGACCTCATCACGAATTGACTACTCAACAATTGACTAGATATACTGGGAACCAGTCGCGCTGGTTCGCCAGCGCTCCAACCGCCTGAGCGTCGCCGGATACTGGATCCGGAGCCGGGGTTCAGGCACACCTCCACGGAGGCATTCCATGGCAGTCGCCACCATTCCCGGGTATCCCCGCATCGGCAAGCACCGCGAACTGAAGAAGTCGCTCGAAACCTTCTGGGCGGGCAAAGCAGACGCGAACGACCTCCTCGCCACGGCGGAGGCCATCTACACCTCCGGCTGGCAAACCCAGCGCGAGGCCGGCATCGACCTCGTCCCGGTCAACGACTTCTCGTTCTACGACCAGATGCTCGACACCCTCGGTCTCCTTGGCGCCATCCCCGAGCGCTACCGCGACGACGAGGACGCCATCGGCATGGACACCTACTTCGCCATGGCGCGAGGGCGCTCCGGCGAGCGCGACGTGCCCGCGCTGGAAATGACGAAGTGGTTCGACACCAACTACCACTACATCGTGCCGGAGCTCGGACCGGATTCCACCTTCCGCCTCAACGGAACCAAACCCTTCGTCATGCTCGAAGCCGCGAAGGCCGCAGGCATCAACGGCAAGCCTGTCCTCGTCGGCCCGGTCACCTTCCTCTCGCTCGCCAAGTCGACCGTCGATAGCTTCGACCCGCTCACCCTGCTCGACCGGGTCCTTCCGGTCTACGCCGAAATCATCGCCCGGCTGGCGGAAGGCGGCGCGGAGTGGATCCAGCTTGACGAGCCAATCCTCGTCACCGATGTCTCCCCCGCCCAGGTCGACGCCCTCACCACCGCCTACGCCGCGCTTTCCGCCGCGAAGGGCTCCGCGAAACTGCTCGTCCAGACGATGTTCGACAGCGTCGAAGCCGCCTGGAACACGCTGCTCAACCTCCCGGTGGATGGCATCGGTCTCGACTTCGTTCGTGGCCCGGAACAGGCTACCCGCATCGCCGAAGCCGGCTTCCCGGAGGACAAGGTCCTCGTCGCCGGGGTGATCGATGGCCGCAACATCTGGGCCGCAGACCTCCCCGCCGCCTTCGCCACCCTCCAGTCGCTCGCATCCAGGGTTTCGCCAGACCGGCTCTTCGTCTCGACATCCTGCTCCCTCCAGCATGTGCCCTACGATGTCGAACTGGAGACCGGCCTCGACCCGGAGGTGAAGTCCTGGCTGGCGTTCGCCGAGCAGAAGCTCCACGAGGTCGCCATCCTCGCCCGTGGCCTGAACGAAGGCGAAGTCGCCATCGCCACTGAACTGGAAGCCAGCCGCAAGCTCCGCAAGTCGGCCGCGCGATCGCCACGACGCCGCGATCCGGATGTTCAGGATCGCCTCGCAACCCTTCCAGCAGATGCCGCCAGCCGAGGACTCCCCTACGCCGCACGTGCCGCCGCCCAGCAGGAACGGCTCCACCTCCCGCCCCTGCCCACCACCACCATCGGCTCCTTCCCCCAGACCGGCGATGTCCGCGCCGCTCGCCGCCGGTTCGAACGCGGCGACCTCTCCCAGGTCGAATACGACGCCTTCATCGAGGGCCAGATCCGCGACATCATCCGCCACCAGGAAGAACTCGGCATCGACGTTCTCGTCCACGGTGAGTCCGAGCGCAACGACATGGTCCAGTACTTCGGCGAACAACTCGATGGCTTCGCCTTCACCCGCCATGGGTGGGTGCAGAGCTATGGATCGCGCTACGTTCGCCCGCCCCTGATCTTCGGCGATGTCTCCCGCCCCCAGCCGATGACCGTCCGCTGGGCGACATTCGCCCAGTCGCAGAGCGAAAAGCCTGTCAAGGGCATGCTCACTGGCCCGGTCACCATCCTGAACTGGTCGTTCGTCCGCGATGACCAGCCCCGCGCCGCCACCTGCCGCCAGATCGCGCTCGCCATCCGCGATGAGGTCGCCGATCTCGACGCCGCCGGTATCGCCATGATCCAGATCGACGAAGCAGCCCTCCGCGAGGGACTCCCCCTACACCGCGCCGACTGGGCGGAGTACCTGTCGTGGGCGGTCGAGAGCTTCCGCATCACCGCCGCCGGCGCCCGGCCCGAAACCCAGGTCCACACCCACATGTGCTACTCAGAGTTCGGCGACATCTTCCAGGCCATCAGCGACCTGGATGCCGATGTCATCTCGATCGAAAACGCGCGTTCCGGGCTCGAACTGCTCGAATCGTTCCGCGAGCAGGGCTACGACAAGGGGGTCGGCCCTGGCGTCTACGATATCCACAGCCCCCGCGTGCCACCGGTCGACGAGATCGCCGAGGCCCTTCGCCAGACGCT
>CAZUPA010000174.1:0-6511 GCA_964622205.1 uncultured Sphaerobacteraceae bacterium | reverse complement strand
GGCGTCGTAATGATGCGCCCGGGTATCAGGCGGCGGCTTCGTCAGGTTCCGGGTCCGCGTTGCGGAGGCCGGTCTTGGCGAAGATACGGGAGATGATGACCCCGGCTTCGTAGAGGATGACCAGCGGAATGGCGACGATCGCCATGTTGATGGGGTCGGTGCTGGGGGTGATGACCGCGGCGACGATGGTCAGCATGAGGTAAGCGTACCGTCGCCATTCAACCATCTTGGCCGGCGAGACGATGCCGATCTTGGCGAGCACGAACATGATGACGGGCAATTGGAACGACAGGCCCAGGCCAATCATGAGGGTCAGGAAGAAGCTGAGAATTTCCGCGCCGTCCGGGTTCCAGGAGAAGATGTCGCCGAGGAAGCCGGAAAGGAACAGCAGGGCGCGTGGAGCGGCCACGAAGTACCCGTACAGGACACCCGCGATGAACAGGATCGAGATGAAGGGGAGCGCGCCAAACAGGACGCGCTTTTCCTTGTTGGTCAATCCTGGGGCGAGGAAGGCGATGATCTGGTACACGATGAGCGGCATCGTGATGGCGACGGCGATGTACAGCGCAACCTTGAAGTACAGCGTGAGCGGGTCGGTTGGGCTGCGAATGTCGAAGCCGGTTCCTTCGAGCTGAGCGTGAATCATCATCTGCTCAAGCAGGAACTTCGATCCGATGGCGCCGAAGATGAAGGCGATGAAAATCCCGATGACGATCTTCATGATGCGGTCCCGGAGCTCGATCAGGTGCTCCTGGAGCGTCATTTCCTCAAAGACGTCAGGGGAATCAGGGTCTATCTGGGGGAGGCGTGGAATCTTGAATTTCCACGCGGGGACCTTGATGGTGCGAGCCATTCCGGGGTGAATCTCCATTCTGGTTCCGGGCCACTGGCCGCGGAGACCGTGCGACGCGCCGTGGAGGCGCGATGCAGCCAGGTTGGGTCAGGCAGGGATCTGACGACCAGAATGGATACACGGTTCGCCGGATACCGGGAGCCCTGCGCCGGAAACGACCGCGCGAAAGCAGCCACGGCAATCATGCGCCCCGGCTGCTTTCGCGTGCGGACCTATCCGTTAGCCCCGAAAGGCAGGGCTCAGGACCGCGCATGCTCCTCAATGTATTTTACCGCATCGCCGACCGTGCGGATGTTCTCGGCGTCTTCGTCCTTGATTTCGAGGTCGAATTCCTGCTCCATCGCCATGATGACCTCGACGAGGTCGAGCGAGTCGGCATTGAGGTCGCCGATGAACTCCGCGCTTTCGACGACCTGGTCGGCGTCGACACCAAGTCGCTCAACCGCGATTGCCTGTACTCGTTCGAGTGTGGTTGCCAAGTCCGAACCCTCCTCTGAAATTGCCCTGTATTGGCTTGCCAGTATTGGATACCAGCCGAATCCATCGTTACCGGCAAGACCGGTGTGTTGGGGAACACCGCGTTCCCCGGCATGTACACGCGAGCCGCGCACCTCATTGAGGAATGATGCCACGATGCTCACGCTGTGCATTCCGGATGGATGATACACGACCACGCGGGCGATTCGTAGGGCGATCCCGGCGGATTGCCGCCCCGATCCGTGGCGATCTGGCCAATGGTTCAGGTAGCGGTGCTGGGGAGGCGTTCGGAGATGGTGCGGAGGACGCCGTTCACGAACCTCCCGGAGTTTGGTCCGCCGTAGTGCTTGGCGATATCGACGGCTTCGTTGATGGCGACCTTGAAGGGGACATCGTCCTCGAACAGGATCTCGTAGACGGCGATGCGGAGCACGGCGCGGTCGATGGATGCCAGTTGGGGGATCGGGAACGCGGGGGCGGCTCGCTCGATGTGGGGATCGATTTCGACCAGCTTCGCCTGCACGCCGCGGGCGAGGCGCTCGGTGCGCTTCAGCATCTCGAGCAGGGTGCCCAGCGATTCGCGCTCTTCCCGGATGTAGGTATCACGGACGAGGCGCAGGGTTTCGTACTCGAGCTTCGCCAGGTCGTCCCGCGCGGGCTCGTGGTCATCAAAGGATTCGACGAGAGGTTCGCTGGTGGGGTCGATGACGCTGGTGGCGCGTTCGCGGAAGGTGTCGAGCGCGGACGCGACGAGGCTGTCGACGCGAGCCTGGACGAGCGTGATGTACGAATCGTGGACGCCGGCATCTGGATCGGAGGAGTCTTCGTTTTCGGAAAGGCTGTTGATGACCCGGGTGGTGGCCGCCTGGTATTCGTCGAGGGGGGCTCCGGAGGCGTCGCGCTCGGCGTTACGGGCGAGAAAGCCGATGGTTTCGACGGCCTTGCTTCCCTTGCGCTCGGCCTCGGTGAACCACGTTTCGAGTTCGTTGCGGCGGGAGACGCCGAAGTGCTGCAGGATGTCATCCAGGCCGTGGGCCGAGATGTCGTCTTCGTAGAGCGCCTGCATGGCGAGCACGCGCGACTGGTGGAGCGGGGCGCGCCGGTCGATGGTCACGCGCTGGCGACCGGCGGCCTGGGCGCGCGATTTCGCTAGGCGCTTGCGGGCGGGACGAGCCTTTGATTTCGGGGCGTTGGCGGGCGTGTTTGTTCGCGTGCCGTCGTTGGTGCTGTCGGCCATGGTGATGGCGTGGTCCTTCGTGAGGCGATCAGGAACCGGTTGGAACCGGCATGATTTCGTCGATGTAGATATCCACCGTGCGCACGGTCATGCCGAGCATGTTGCCGGCCGCGAAGCCGATCTGGCGCTTGATCTCATTGGTGAGTTCGGAGACGTTGGCGCCGCGATGGATGGCGATGGCGATGGCGGCGTCGATCTGGTCACCGCTCACCGTAACCGCGATTCCGCCGCTGCTGAATGTTCGGGAGCCTGATTCGGGAGGGGCTGGTTTGTGGTGTCGCAGGGACCGGAGTTCGCCAATCCCATTAATGCCCTGCACGGTGAGTTCGATGAGCTGGATGAGGACGGCGGGAGCGACCCGGACGGCGCCGCGAGAGCGGCCGCGCTTGTGGATATGGGTGACGGCTCCCGGTTCTCCGGTCTCCCGTTGTCCTGGTCCGTTCATGCGCGATTCCTGGCGGGCTCCGCCTCATCCTGCTGGTCGAAACCGCTGTTTCCCACCCGCTCCATGAACTCGGGGATGAATCCGGTATGGACATCGCCCTGCTTGAAGTGATCGTCGCCGATGACGCGGGCGAGAAAGGGGATGGTGTTGGTGACGCCAGTGATGATGGTTTCGGAGAGCGCGCGTTCCATCCGGGCGATCGCTTCATCGCGATCCCGGCCCCAGACGATGACCTTGCCCAGCAGCGAGTCGTAGTTTGGCGGGATGGAGTAGCCGCTGAACAGGTGGGAATCCACCCGCACCCCGGGTCCGCCGGGCGCGACATACATTTCGGCGGCGCCGACCGATGGCATGAAGTCGTTGGAGGCGTCCTCGGCCGTGATCCGGCACTCGATGGAGTGACCAACGGGTCGGAGGTCCTCCTCGCGGAGAGTGAGGCGCTCGCCGGCGGCGACCCGGATCTGCCAGGCCACGAGGTCGATCCGGGCGGTTTCCTCGGTGATCGGGTGCTCGACCTGAATGCGCGTGTTCATCTCCATGAAGTAGAACTTGCCATCCGAGTCCAGCAGGAACTCCAGGGTGCCGGCGCTGCTGTAGCCCGCTGCCTTCGCGCCCTTGACGGCGGTTCTGAGCAGGTTTTCGCGGGTCTTGCGAGGAAGGTTCGGCGCGGGGGCCTCCTCGACCACCTTCTGGTGGCGGCGCTGGAGCGAGCAGTCGCGCTCGCCAACCGCCACGACGTTGCCATGGTTGTCGCCGAGCACCTGGACTTCGACGTGACGCGGTTTCTGAAGGAATCGCTCCATGTAGACCGCGCCATTGCCGAAGGCGGCTTCCGCCTCGGACTGGGCCATGGGCAGGCCGCGGACGAGTTCCGCCTCGTTCATCGCCACGCGCATGCCGCGGCCACCGCCGCCAGCGACAGCCTTGACGACGACGGGGTATCCGATGTCGCGGGCGAAGCTGGTGGCTTCGCCGATGGTGGAGATGGTGCCGGGGGTTCCGGGAAGCATCGGCACCCCGGCCTCGCGCATCACCCGGCGGGCCTCGGCCTTGTTGCCCATGCTGTCGATGACCTTGGGGGACGGGCCGATGAACGTAATGCCGACCTGCTGGCAAATCTCGGCGAGGTAGGCGTTTTCGGCAAGGAACCCGTAGCCGGGATGGATGGCATCGCAGCCGGTGATGTGGGCGGCGCTGATGACCGCCGGGATGTTGTTGTAGGAACGGGCGGCCGGGGCTGGCCCGATGCACACGGCCTCATCGGCGAGTCGTACCGGCAGGGAGTCGCGGTCGACATCGCTGTAGGCGACGACGGCGGGAATGCCGAGATCGCGGCAGGCCCGCAGGATGCGGAGCGCGATCTCACCTCGATTGGCGATCAGAATCTTGCGAAACACGCAGTTGCCTCCCGCGGGACGCTACGGAGCCTTACAGGGCAATGGTATCTCACCGGTCTAGGCCATGAAGAGGCCGCCATCGACCGTGAGGACGTGGCCGGTGATGAACGCCGAATCGGGCGAGAGCAGGAAGGCAACGGCTCCGGCGACATCCTCCGGCGATCCGAAGCGGCCGAGCGGGGTTTGCTTGAGCAATTGGTCCTTGATTTCGTCCGGCAGGACCTCGGTGAGGCGAGTGGCGATGAAACCCGGGGCAACCGCGTTGACGGTGATGCCGCGGGAGCCGACTTCCTTGGCGAGGGTTTTGGTCAGGCCGACCAGCCCGGCCTTGGCGGCGGCGTAGTTGGCCTGACCGGCGTTGCCGACGAGACCGACGACGGAGGTGAGGTTGACGATGCGGCCCGATCGCTGGCGGAGCATGGGGCGGATGGCGGCCTTGCTGGTGAGGAAGGCGCCCTTGAGGTTGGTGTCCAGCACCGCATCCCAGTCGTCCTCGCTCATGCGCATGATGAGGGTATCGCGGGTGATGCCAGCGTTGTTGACGAGGGCGTCGATCTTGCCAAAGTGATGCATGGCGGCCTCGATGGTCGCGCCCGCGCCATCGGAGGTGGAGATATCGGCGGAGAGTACCTCGATCCGGCCGCCATGGGCGGAAAGCTCCTCGCGGGCGGCGTTCGCCGCGTCGACATCGCTGTTGTAGGTGACGAGCAGGTCCCAGCCATCCCTGGCGAGACGGTTGGCAAGGGCAAGGCCGATGCCTCGCGTGCCGCCGGTGATGATGGCGGATTGGCGGGCGGGTTGGTCAGTCATCGTGCGTGCTCCCTGGTGAGATTTCTGGCCGGTTGCCTCGATGGCGGCACCGGCCGGTATGCTGATGAAACGATGGTTACGGCTTCGCGGAGATGCCGTCACGATGCCGGGTCGTGGCGGAACGATTTCAGGTCACGGCCGTTCGATTCAGCCCGCGCCCACGCCGGTTGGCTGGACACCGGCGGTTCCCCAGCGGATGACCCCGGCGGCCCACGCAAGCCCGGCGCCAAACGCGACCAGGACGAGATTCATGCCTTCTTCGAGCGATCCGGATTCCGCCGCCTCGCAGAGGGCGATGGGAACCGACGCGGCGGAGGTGTTGCCATACTTGTCGAGATTCACCCAGACCCGTTCGCGGGGGAGATCCAGCCGGCGAGCGGCGGCGTCGATGATGCGAAGATTGGCCTGGTGAGGGATGAGCATGGAGATGTCGTCGAACGTGAGCCCGACCTTGCTGACGGCCTCGGCGGCGGCATCGCCCATGACCTGGACGGCGAAGCGGAAGACCTCCTTGCCGTTCATCTGGAGGTAAGGACGGTATTCCGGAAACAGGTCGGCCGATTCGGGCACGAGCCCGCCCCAACCGGGAACATACAGATGCTTGTGACCGGCGCCGTCGGCGCCGAGCACGGTGGAGAGCAAGCCGCGAGGCTCCTCGGTGGCCTCGATCACCACCGCGCCGGCGCCGTCGCCAAAGAGGACGCAGGTGCTGCGGTCGGTGTAGTCGACATAGCGGGTGAGGGTATCGACGCCGATCACGAGCGCCCGCTTGTAGACCCCGGCGTTGATGAACTGGCTGCCAACCGAGAAGGCGGTGACAAATCCGGCGCAGGCCGCGCCAACATCGAATGCTCCGCCGTTGCCGCCGAGTTCTGCCTGGACGAGGCAAGCCTGGGAGACGAGAAAGTCGTCGGGCGTCGCGGTGCCGACGACGATCAGGTCGATCTCGTCTGGCGTGCGTCCAGCTTTTTCGAGGGCGGCGCGGGCAGCGGCGGTGGCCAGCGAGGTGGTGGTGTCGTTCTGGCCGACGATGTGGCGCTGGCGGATGCCGGTGCGGGAGACGATCCACTCATCGGTGGTGTCCACCATCGATTCGAGTTCCTGGTTGCTGAGCACCCGCTCCGGCACTGACTTGCCCCAACCGGTGATGGCGGCGTATGGCATCCCTCGTCCTCTGTGTCTTCCGGTGGTTCCCGCGGGTGGCGCCCCGCGGGGAGCGCGATCCATTTCAATCGAGGATCGGGCGGTTCGGAAACGGTCGTCTCGATGGTTCAGTGTGCCAGAGTGGGCCG